>JAKADT010000076.1:3664-7398 GCA_021820245.1 Thermoplasmata archaeon
TCCTTTCTTTTCCTATCCTGCGAAAAGGACTTCTCGATCACTTGAGTTGAAATTTATAGGCCTAATTCCTGTCTCTGATCCTTGATGGCCACCAGTTGTATTTCTTCAAAAGAAGCATTACCGATGGCACAAAAAAGGGCCAGCTTATGAAAGTGTCCACGAGGACTCCGAAGCCAAGTCCTATGCCGATTTCCTGTATTATGCCAATTCCACTGAAATAAAGTGAACCGAAGGTTGCAAATAGAATTGTGCCAAGCGTTATTATTACGCCTCCATTCTCTATTATGCTTGTTTTAATTGCCTCCTGATCACTCACACCTTTCAAAACGTCCTCCCTTACTCTTGAAACCATGAATATATCGTAATCCAGGCCCACAGCCAGCATTGTTATGAATACAAACATTGGGAGGAATATAAGGAGAGGCAGTTTTTCCAGATAGTAAAGAAGGAAATATGAAATCGAAAGGGCGATGACGACGGATGCAATGACCATGAAAATAAGCCTAAGTGGTGTGAGGGCAGAGCTCAACTGTATGAGAAGCACAACGAATATGGCTATTATGAGAATTGGAATCATTCTTGAGAAAGCACCCGCAGTGAACGAATAAGCGTTGTTGAGACCCTCTGTTTCTCCGCCCACATACGTTGTATAGACTGAAGAATCCTTTCCTGTAAGTGAGGCTGTTATGGTTTTTACGGTCTGACTTGAAGACTCTAACCAGGCAAGGCTGGATAGCTGAAAGTCTATGACTGCATAGGATGCATTTGTACCGATATATGAACTCATCTCGGTTGAGTACGTGGCTTTTTGTGATTGTGGAATACCTGAAAGATTAAATGGAACGTAATAGCCATAGGGAAGCGTTGGGCCGAAAACCTCAGATATACCATTTGTTCCCAACAGTTGATTCTCCACCTGAGTCACTTTATCCATTTCTGTTGAATTAAAACCGGTGCTACTGACAAGGGGGGACTGGAATTTCAATATGACATAACCTCTGTCGAAGAAATCACCATGGAAGCTTCCATTCACAACCTCTATAGCCTGGATTCCACTACTTGATGGAACCAGGTTGAACACATCCATGTTTGTCGGAGTTATAAAATAGACATAAGAACCAAAGAGTGCTACTATTATGAAAATAACAGCCAGTTTTCCCTTATTATTTATTACAAAATTGGCTGCATTTTCCATGGTCTTCTCAAGTGGGAGTTTTGCGTCCCTGTGTATTTTCGATGGATAGAAAGCTTTTGCACCTGCCCTTTTCAAAATTGCCACCAGGAAAGTATTGGCAGCAAGTATGGCAACGACAACTCCTATGGCATTTGTTATTCCTGAGTCACTGAATATGGGTACGCGGGAGATGTAGAGAACCACGTATGAAAGAGCAACTGTCAGTCCGGAGGTGAATACAGCGTTTCCAGCCCATTGGCCTGCATCTTCAACGGCATCTGGATTACCATTTCTAAGTTCCCTCCTGAATCTGGACATTATGTATACCACATAATCGCTAACAAGTCCCAGCAGAAGAATTAGAAGGAGTGTCGGTGTAATGAATGAAACCGTACCGTGAATGATATACTTGTAAAGAAGACCGTTAATTCCCATGGCAACAACTGCAGATATGCCGAACATTGCAAGTGGAAGGAATGCTGCATAAATAGATCTGAAAAAAATACCCACAATGACTACTGAAAGTACGATGCCGATAACAAGTGCCTTTATCATTCCGTCAAGTGATTCAGTGGCAAGCTGATTATCTACCGCCGATGTTCCCGCGACATAGAAATTGGCCTGTGGAACATCAGAAGTGTAATTCCTGGCAATTGTATCAATCTCAGTGACCTGAGATGTGGTTAGATTCTTTCCTGTAGATATGAGAACAACCAGTGTGGCGTTATTGTAACCCACAAACTGGTGGTAAACATAAGAAGTTGGAATTACGGAGTAGTTATCAAAACCATTTCCTTTCATTTCTGTATTCACGGTTGTATTGATATTATTTGACTGGTTCAGCATATTCAAATAACCTGTAACAATGGTCTTGCTTGGATTCAGTTCAAGCTGTGGGTTCTTGAAAAAGGTCTTCTGCATACCTTTATAGACAAAACTCACGGATAACGGCAATATCTGCTCCGATACAGCAGGTTGACTGAGGTTGTAAGAATCACCCACCAGTTTTCCCATTGATATGTTCAGGTCACTTCTTACAAAAGCATTGAGGCTGGCATTGGATGAAAGACCTGAAGAAATGAGGGAGGTAGTATAATTATAGGCATATGGATCGTACGACGATGGCATTGAAAAATTAGTGAGAGAAAGGTTTCCGTTAATTGAAAGCATTAAACCCAGTGTTTCTGTCTGGTTATGGCGTACCATATAACCGACAAAAGAACTTGAGTTTGGAGTTAATGTCGAGTTTATTGACTGTGACATGTTTTCCGGCCTTTTCTCAGTTCCATTGAAATACGAAGTTACATTGTTGAAATAGTGGTATTCAAATGCTGGAACTAAAGTACTTTTCATGAAGGCTATTGTTGCATTGTATGATTCATTGGGGTTTCTACTTGCGCTCAGGTTCACTAGATAAAAATCAGGAATACCGTATTCCAGGAAGGCAGTTTCGTTCAATGTTTTGTTCAATGTTGTGGCCTGAGAATTTATCTTTTCTATGAGATTGTAAGTGGAATTGAGTTCTTTTTTGATTCCCGAGGAAACGGATAAAAGCGAGGTTCTTTCAATTGAAAAAATCGAGGTGATATTAGATTCACCCGTTGTATTCTTCAGGTATGATTGTTCACCCGACAGCATATTGATCAGGCTTTCTGTTACTGCCTGGTTGTTTATGTTGGTATTATTGGTTACAAGAACAAACGAGGCATTATTCCCACCAGAACCTGTACCTGAGGATCCAAACTCTGAAGAAAGATAATTTGATGCTTCCTGTGCCATTGAAGTGGGAGGGACTATGCTGGATCCTATATTATAAGAGGTCTCTTTGAACAGCAGGGTTGCAGCCGGAGCCATTAGAAGAAATATCAATATCCACGCGATAATTACTTTCCCACTGTTTCTGGATGAGAACTCTGCTATTTTTCTAAACGAATACTCGAACATTGATGGCAGAGCCATGGAAGAGCGTTATAATAACTTTATTAGCTATTTACCACTAAACAATTTCACATTGTAGAATGGAAGGGGTTCCGGGTCATCACCTCATAATTAAAGTCGTTCTTGTCCTTTATCTGTGATAAACCAGCAGATTTACGTATGGGAACTACATGAACCCCTAGCCTAGGACTTTCCGTATTAAGGATTATCCCTAATGTATAGTGAAAGATACCACACGTATTAAAGTAACATTCACTTGAAATCCTCACGAATAGGCAAAAAGAAAATTCAGAATCGGAAAATTTGAAAGAAACAGACAGACTCGATGCCTTAAGTTGTGCCGAAATAATTAAAATATAACCCAATAATACCACAAGGTAAGAAACAGGCGAAGGTTGTCGAGCTAGGTTAAAGGCGATGGATTCAGGGTCCATTCCCGCAGGGGTCCGCCGGTTCAAATCCGGCCCTTCGCATAGCACGAAAATTAATATTTACCCGGCGAGAATTTATGGACATATCTATAGATATTTTTATTCTTACTGATATCGTTGCTAAATATGCATTAGTTCAGCTAAAAAATGCGGATTCTAAGGTATTTATTAATGTATACATGTCATTTTAG
>JAKADT010000077.1:0-5456 GCA_021820245.1 Thermoplasmata archaeon
TTTTTGGATGGGCAACTCCATCCGGGGATATATCCAGGATAGGCGTGGGTTCATACGGACAGCCTTTCAATTACTTCAGTAATATAAACCGCAGGTTTAAGGGTGAAAGGATACTGGGAATAAACGGCGGAGGAATTCCAATCACCTACCTTAAGAGGACATACAGCGACAGATGCCTTCTGGTGGGTGATGCAGCAGGCATAGTGAAACCGCTTACCGGCGGAGGTATCTATACAGGGATAGTTTCCGCCTCCCACGCAGCCAGAACCCTGGAAAAAGCACTGGAGAACAATAACCTGTCCTCTACTTCACTTTCATCATACCAGCGCAGATGGAAAAGGGACATTGGAAAGGAGCTGTTCTTTGACGGCTTAGTACAGCGAATATTCGGGCACCTGTCAGATAAATCGCTCAACAGGATCTACGAGATCATATCGGACGAAAAGATCATAGGCACAATCAACAGCAGAGGTGATATTGATTATCCTTCAAGGCTGATAATACCGCTTCTTCTTAAGAATCCCGGTCTCATAAAACATCTTTTCAAGGTTTCATGAATGAATAATCAGAAGATGCTCTATATGGGACTCATACTTCTGGTTACGTTCTTCTGGGGCGTAACGTTTCCTCTCATAAAGATAGCCCTTGAATATATATCTCCAGTTGTGTTCCTGGCATTGAGATTCTCGGTCTCTGCCATAATGCTTGTTCCATTCATCCTGAAATCCAGAAGACTGCTTGAAAGAAGGATTGCAAGGATAGGGATAACAGCAGGTATATTCCTTTTCCTGGGATACTATTTCCAGACAGTGGGGCTTGAATATACAACTGCAGCAAATTCCGGGATCATCACTGGCATTTATGTTGTGCTGCTTCCTTTCATATCTTTCGCTTACCTGAAGATCAGGGCGTCCAAGCTTGATGTGGTTGCATCCGCATTGGCATTTGCTGGACTTTTCATCATGTCGGCTTCATCCCTTGCGCTTAAGAACAGCACCGTTGATCTGGGTGACATTCTCACAGTCATCTGCGGTGTTGCTTACGCGGTGC
The DNA here is from genome assembly GCA_021820245.1 of Thermoplasmata archaeon. Lineage (GTDB taxonomy): Archaea > Thermoplasmatota > Thermoplasmata > Thermoplasmatales > Thermoplasmataceae > Oxyplasma. Next base: position 1,051 of record JAKADT010000077.1, read on the forward strand.
AGATTGCCTATGTTTCCAAATACTCGGGTGGCCTGGATTCAACAGTGTTCACATTCTACCAGATTCTCACAGTTGCAGTTCTTTCAGCAGTATTCATACCAACCTATTCAACGGCACTTTTAACCCTTAACACAATGGTTGTGTTTGTGATTGTTTTTACGGCACTTTTCGGTGGCGTCCTGGCATATTTTATAACAACAAAAGCGCTCATATACGTTGAGCCTACTTCTGCCGGAATAATATTCGTGGGTGAACCTATTTTCGCCGCCATATCAGCGGTTATCATAGGAGGCGAGGTTCTTGGACCCCTCACAATAGTGGGTGGTTCTGTAATGGTATTCGCCATGCTGCTTACATCTGTTGACAAATACCTGTCACATCGCAGGGCTCTGACAGTTAGTGGATAATGATATATATTCAGGTAATATATTATTACAATATTCATTGAGAAACCCAGGGGGTATCTGGACAGATGGACATATTCAGAATTCCTGAAGGTTGCAGAATACAGATCCATGAACAGAACCAAGTATGCGGTTCCACGAAGGACTTCTTCAGAACTTCCCTTCTTATGGATATTGCATAAGGTTTTGATAACGTAGATAAGATCCACTAATCAGTTTCCTGATGGGAATTGATGGCGTGGTGAACCTTGACAGCCACACCTTCATCGTAAAACGAAAGTTCCTTTCCGCTTACTGTGGATTTTCCAACAGCCAGAAGCCGGTCATTCTCATCAACAACCAGGACATCGTTTCCCGCGACGATATTCTCATCAGCTTCTACAATGAATTTGAAGAATACATTGAAACCCCTCCTGTTGTATTCTGCACTGTCACTGTTGACCACAACTCTTCCAAGGGGATATGGTGTTGCAAGCCTGAGTTTCTCACCCCCTTCTGTGGTAAGTGTGAAGAAGCCATCCATTGTGCGCATAGTGCCTGTTATCTTTCCGTCAGAAAGTATATTCCTTATCCTGCCGGTACTTCTTGATTTTGTAATGACACAGCCATCAGGGAACAGGACCAGTCCGGATCCGGTACCGAACTGGAAATCGGCAACCGTCCTGATCTTCTCCAGGTCAAAGTTCCTCATGATTTCTTCATCGGGGTTGATAAGTACGTCCTTAAGGTAACGCACTTCGTATGGTTTTACCAGGAAAGCAACAGAATTATAGTTTTCAATGAATGTTTTCTGATCAGAATGCCATGAGGAAAGATGCTGTTCCACAGGATAGGTCTCCTCCAGCTCAACTGGTACGAGAAGATCGCACCATTCCAGCATCACGTTAAGGGGGTTGCTTTCGTAGAGCGCAAGTATCTCCTTTTTCAATGGAACTCCAGGCCTCCAGCTGTCAGCCGGGACGATCACCGTTTCACGCCTGTTTCTCTCTACATACCTCATTGAGAATGCCCTCAGTCTTGAAAGAACGGGATCAAGCAGGGACATGCTGTCATAATAGAAGAATGGGCTTTTCTTAGATATGTCCTGGAAATATGCAATATTGTCACGATGATCCAGTATGCGCCTGAAAGCCCTGTAAAGATAGGGGTGTGCCCTGCTTTTTTCCTGGATATAGTTGAATAGTGTCTCCTCATGAATTCTCTCCTTTATCTCATCAAGCTCCATGAACAGTGCAGCAAGGTTATGTCTGGCCAGGAGTTCGGTCTTCTCCTGTTTCTCAAGTTTGTTCACCTCCATGGGGGAATATTTTCCAAAAAGTGGGCTCCAGTAAGGAAAATCCCTGATCTTAGTTATATCTCTGGAACCCTCAGGATACAGAAGTCTTCCATCCCTGGCATATTTCACATAAGATGCTGAATCAAAGAGATCAACACCCAGATATACGGCCATTGCCAGAAACATGGGATGCCCTCCGCCAAAAAGATGGACAGGTTTTCCAAGATTGGTGTTTATGCGCGAATTTACAATTATGTCCACCAGGGTATCGTAGTTGTAATTCTCAAGTAGAGGCACCACCCCTCCAATGGGAAGGTAATCGGCTTTGCTTCTCCCCATGAGTTCGGCAGACTCTTTCCTGAGGTCCGGGTATATGGATCCCTGTATGGGTCCTGCAAGCATTGGTCCTGAAAGTTCAGGAATCTCCTCTATCCTCCTGAATGTTTCCATAACCGCATTCTTTGCCTGATCATAAGTGTCATCTGGTTTCGAAAAGATGTCAAGTATGGTTGTAATGTCGCTTCCTATGGACCTCTGAAACTCGACAATCTCCTGGTTCGTGTATTCCACGTCACCATAAACATAACTCTGGAATGTTCCTGAATCGGTCATTATCGGACCGTCAAAATCCATGAGGCTGTGAATTCCATTTTTCAGGGCATTTTCTCTGAGAGTTGCATTCCTTCTTATGATGTAGCTGTTTGTTATAATTGCCTGAGCCCCGAATTTCTTCATCTCTTTTGGGGTTATTACAAGAAGATTCGGGTTAACAACAGGGAGTATTGTGGGCGTCTCCACCTTCCCATGAAGCGTGGTAAACCTTCCTATTCTTGCAAGCCCGTCCCTGCGAATTATCTCCATCCGTACTGTAATCCTTATTATGTAATAAATTCTGGGCTGTAGAATTGATTATTTCCCTTTATTCTGTAATTGTATCATGGATCCTCTAAGACTGAGGTTTCAGTTCACGATATCCTCTTTCAGGCTGATATAAGGATCATCATCTGAAATCTCTATTTTGGCGTTCAGCGGTATGAGAAGCTGCTCATCACCATGGCCAAAGGGAGCACCGTAAAGGGACGGGCGGTTCGTTTCGTTCATGAATTTCTGGACGACATCCTCAACGGATGGTGTCGGCTCGTCCTTGTCCATTATTGCCCTGAAATCCCCAAACACATAGCCTGAGAAATTGTTGAGGTTTGCCAGTTTCATTGTGTAGAAGTATCTGTCAATGTCTCCGGAAGTTATGTTTGTGTCCTCAATGAAGAATATCCGTCCATCGGTCTTTGGAAGATATGATGTTCCGAACAGTGACGCCGCCACTGAGAGGTTGGTTCCCATCGACAGTCCCTCCGCCTTTCCAGGTATGATATACTTTATGAGGCGATCCTTGTTTATCATGCCAATATCCGTGGATTTTCCTGATAGAATATCAAGAAAATACTTGAAAGTGGGCTTTGAAAACTCACTGACATCTGAAGCCACCATGGGCCCGTGGAAGGTGACAAGGCTGGATAGTTTATTAATTGCAAGGTGCAGGGCGGTAATGTCGCTGTATCCCATGAATATCTTGGGATTGTCCCTTATACTATCATAATCCAGCAGTGGAAGGATATGTATGCTTCCATAACCTCCACGGGCACTGAATATGGCCTTCACGTTTGGGTCCTTGAAGGCAGTCATAAGCTCTTCAGATCTTTCCTTTGCAGGAGCTGCAAGATCATTTCTCTGCACCAATTTCTTTATGTTTTTACCCACAGAAACCTTGAATCCAAGCTTTCTCAGTCTTGCGACACCTTCTGAAAGCTGCTTTATGTCTGGTGCACTGGCAGGAGCGATGACCCTGATTTCATCGCCCGGGTTCAATCTAGGGGGTTTGATTTTTTCCATGTTTATCACCAAATTCTCTCTTTATCTCTTCCATGATTGCATGATCCTTAATGATCTTGAGTGCTGAATTTACAGTTACAGTTATTGCCTTCTTTAGATTATCCCTGTTTCTTTCCGGTTCAGAAGCTATCCTGAACAGATCGGAATGCCCCGGAAGGTTGTCACCAACCTTCATGTCAATATGCCCAATGGGAACCGTGAGGCTAACATTGGCCTCATCAGTGCTTCCGGATGCTATCTCCGTGCTTCTGTCAAGATTGATGGGCCTTATTCCAATATTCTCCATTTCAGCCTCAAGAATTCTGTCTATTGTGCTGTTTGCTGAATATTCAGTATACATGGGTATTAGATCTCTTACCTCAAGTTCTGTCCCAAAACCCCTGGACACTGATGAAACGATATTTACTATCCTATCCCTGAATGTTCTCAGGAACCTTGAGGATGTGGATCGCATATCGACCTCAAGTACTGCCCTATCGGGGATCACATTGGACGCCTTTCCCCCCTCCTTGATTATCATGCCAATCACAAGGTGGCTGTCCACTGCAGCCCAGTCCCTTGAATTATTGATTGCAGTGTAGGATGTTACAAGTGCATCCAGTGCATTTATGCCCTCTGACGGTGAAGCTGCCATATGTGAGGATTTTCCCCTGAAGGTGAATTCAAGCTGAAGATCGGCAAGTGCTTTGCATCCGACGCACCACCTGTCGTCAGGATGCATTCCGAACATGAAGTCAATACCTGAAAATGATCCGCTGCTGGCCATTATTATCTTGCTCCCCGCGTAGGGCCCGATACCCTCCTCAGAAGGTGTCCCGAAAAGGACTATTTTTCCG
>JAKADT010000077.1:5556-7329 GCA_021820245.1 Thermoplasmata archaeon
TCTATCTCTTGAAGGTCGCATTAACAAGTCTTGCTTTCAGTGTTTACTCAATATTCATACCTATATTCGCTTACAAATATTCAGGAAGCCTCGTTTTTACTGGAGTTGTCCTGTTTGCGCAGTATGGCATATATTCACTTGTATTCCTCACTGGACCCGTTGTGGATCGGGTGCGGAACAAACGAAACATTTTCGCCCTGTCATATTCTTCTATGGCAGCATTTTCAATGTTTCTGGCGGTTATGTTATACATGAACTCTCTTACTCCTGCAATCCTCATAGCAGTGGTGGTAGCCATAGCTGTTTCCGATAACTTTGCATGGACAGCAGGCCATATAGTTCTTCCATTTCTGGTGAACAAATCAGAATTTTTCAGGGCTAACGGTTATGCACACCTGGTCTCAGGGACACATGCTGTTGGTGGTTTTGTCCTGGCAGGAGTGATCATAATATTTCTTGGGGATTTTGAGTCAATAGTTCTGTACTCAACTGCAATGGCAGCAGCATTTGTGGTGATCCTGTTCATTCCTCTTGTCACCAGACATTCTGAAGACACTGGAAATGGAGGTTTTACTGAAGGATGGAGATATCTGGTTTTGAATCACAAACCATTGATTATGACAGCCATGTATCTCTCACTTGTCTCTTTTTTCGGTCTAGCTCCGGCTTTATTCATTCTGCAGGGCACAGCCGGATCTTCATGGTACATTATCCTGTATGCATCATTCATGGTTGGTGGCAGCGTAGCAGGGCCATTGCTCGGAATGATGAATATGAAGAAAAGGATCGGTTACGCCATAGTGTTTTCAGCAATGGCATACGCTCTGTTGCTGATGGCTTCATCATATCTCTTCGCTGTGCCCTTTGCAGAAATACCTGTCTGGGTTGCATCAGGGATATCTTTCGATTTCTCCATCATGCTTTTCAATGTATATCTTCAGGGGTCGGTGAGGGAAGACTTTCTTGGAAGATCTGCGTCTTCACTTTACACATTCAGGGGAATTTCAACATCTGTTGGAGTTCTGGCCATACCTCTCCTCATACTTCATTTCGGCCTGAGTATTACGTCGTTTATACAAATACTGCTTGTTATCCCTGTTTCTATTGTAATAATTGTTTTTGGCAAATCCATGATCCACACGTCATTTCAGGTAAAATAAAAGATATCTGTCCGGTTGATTTTTCCGGATAAAGTTAGAAGGCACATGAAAAAATATTCCATGTCCTCCTTCCAGAATCAGGACTGAAAGGGTGCATCTTTTTCGTGATGCCCCTATGAGTTGAACAGATCAAGGATGAGCTGCTTCCCCAACCTGAAATAAAAGTGCATGGGCATAGGCCAAAACACAGGTTGCTATCGGATTTGTAAAAGCATAATTTCAAGCTTCAGTAATAAAATCAAAAACCGTCGCAGAATCGCATCTGGCAATCAGGAGGAATAGTAATAATTCCCGGATGTCTTCTGTTCTCTGTCCAGTGCACTGTCAAGCTTGTTTATTCTTGGCCTTCTGGTCATCTCATCCCTTCTGAATGTTATCCCCAAATCTGAGAGAAACATGTTCATTCCATCCTTCATATCTGTCGGTCCGAAAGTGCTTCCACTCACTCCTGGAGTACCTGAAAAAACCATGAGGCTATCAGAAATCAGGTCTATGAGGTATATGTCGTGATCGACTATGAGAGCGCTTTTCTTGTTCGCCTCCATAACCCTTCTTATGATCTTTGCAGCCGCCATTCTGTAGACACTGTCGAGGTGTGCTGAAGGCTCATCCA
>JAKADT010000078.1:0-2442 GCA_021820245.1 Thermoplasmata archaeon
ATGTGCAAAACCGATTATCACCATCAATACCATTAGAATGATGTAAATCCTCAAGAACCAAAAAGCCGCTCTTACCCTTCTGCTGAACCTGACTTTTTCCACGGGTACCTTGCTGAGATCATGCAGTCCCTGTGAAACCATAAATTCGTGGAACTGGTTATCGTGTTCAATTTCTATTTCTTTATCCTTTGTCGACATTTTATCATCCTCACTCATAACAGTCCTACAAGATGGCTAAATACTGAGGGAAGTGCCACCGACAGACCGTAAAGACCATTCATCAGTATCAGGAATGCAATTATTGAGAAACCAATTACGTTCTGCCATTTCTTGTTGACCATGTTACCCATTATTCCCCTGTCGTTCAGCAGCAAGAGAAGAAACAGCATGGCGGCAGGCATGAATATTGTAGCTATAACCTGTACCGTTAAATTGAGATAGCCCAGAGGCGCATTTGGGATAAGGGTTATTGACGCTGCTATGGCAAGTGCTATAAAGCTCGGGACATAAAACAAAACTCCTTCTCTTGCCGGTAAATTTATGCTTTTTTTCCATCCAAACGCTTCGCTCATGGCCCATGATGTACTGGCGGATATTGCAATTGCTGCTATGAAACCAGCCTCAATAAGGCCTATTGCAAAGAGTTCCATTGGAAAAATTCCAACCTTTGTCGCAAATATCTGCAGTATGTTATCGATACCAAGGGCCCCGTTAGGATCTGAACCAAATACGGTAGTTCCGGTCAGGGTTATTATTGCAATGGCTACTACCACCATGATGGTGGCACCAATGAGTGTATCTCGCTGCCCGAATTTTATATCTTCTTTTGTCATTCCTTTGTCCACAACAGAGGACTGCTGGAAGAACAACATCCATGGTGCAATGGTGGTCCCGAGATTAGCCAGTAAAACGTAAATGAACAGTGAACTTACACCACCACTTATCTTCCACGTGGCAAAACTATCCAGAATATTCCCCAGCGAAGGGTGTGGGAGGAAAAATAGTAATGGAATGAATATGAGATTAAATACCGCTATAAAAAGAGAAATCCGCTCCCATGTGTAGTACCTTAGGAAAAGCTGTATTACTATTACCATTAAGACAAAGATCACAGCGGATATTATCCGGGGAACCCCAAAGATTGCCATGCCTACCGTTATCCCGATAAATTCTGTTATAAGAGTCAGGAAATTGGCAATAACGAGATCTCCCAGGGAAAATGATCCCCAGAATTTGCCATAACGCTTCCATATCAGTTCGGCGTGTCCTCTATGGGTAACAGCTCCCAGTCTTACCGTCATTTCCTGCACAAAATATGCTACCGGGAGCATTAAAACCATAAACGGGATAAAAAAGCCGATGCCAAAAATAGAGCCTGTTTGGGCATAAGTGATAACACCTCCAGCGTCGTTGTCGGCAATCATCACCAGAATACCCGGGCCAATTAGCATGAAGAAAAGTTCGAATCTTGAAAGATGGGAATGTTTCTCCCTATGGAATTCAACGTGAAGCCTGTCCTCTGCTCTGTGTCTTATATCAACAGGCAACGAGTTTAACTGTTTCGTTAAGTCTGTTTTTGAATGCTCCGAAACATGTTTTTTCCAGGATGACATTCATAACACCCCTATTTTGTTTTTTAATCCAAAATCGTAAATACTGTTGCATTTTAATACGTGGGAAATAAAGAGCACAGGTAAATTCTCTCTCAACTCACTGGGCAAACAATTTCTGGAACGATTAAGCAAAAAGATTGGCGTGGGTATTGATATAGTGAGATAAAGTGGTACTGGGAGGTTCATCAATCTCTCCCCCTTCACAGCTAATTACTCGTTCTTCATAGCCCATTTTCCTGAATAAATTCATAGCTTATATTGCTTCGTTTTGTTACTGTCAAAAGAGTGCAGTTATACTCTATAATTGAATAGAAGAGGGAAGTATTCCGATCTGTCAAAAAAGTTGACCAGATGCTCCTCTAACCCTTTCTTGTGATATTTGAAAAAAAATCGAAATCCTTCTTATATGATCAACCTTCAGCTTCTGGTCACTGTCGAAATCGAGTAGCGATGGAGAGATTCTTTGTGTTAATGGATTCATTAGATCGGTTCCCTTGAGACAAGAATGTGCCGTATCAGGAACATGTTCTGACTGGAACCGTTTCATCATGTTTGCTATATGTGATCTTGTAAATATCTGACGGGAGAATGAAATTGTCAATCGGAGGAAGCACCCTTACCAGTTTGTATGAGGCTAAAGTTCAGGCCCATTGTAGCTGGTCACAGAAGAGAGTATTAACATTATGGGAAGTCCTGCCCATACAGAAATGTGCATCCCTGTATTTCGTCTCCCCCATAAGACGAAGAACAGTTTTCTGGGAATAATTATCAAACGATTCTTCGGACAGGACACGATTGCACAGGCTGGAAATGCCGATATCACAGGAGA
>JAKADT010000078.1:2542-4659 GCA_021820245.1 Thermoplasmata archaeon
CAGAAATGTGCATCCCTGTATTTCGTCTCCCCCATAAGACGAAGAACAGTTTTCTGGGAATAATTATCAAACGATTCTTCGGACAGGACACGATTGCACAGGCTGGAAATGCCGATATCACAGGAGAGACTTGCTCGACAGCCTTCCACATTGTAAACTTCCCGAGGCGAGGTAATACTTCACAGGAGTTGCATGGAAAAGGTTGTGGAATTGTTGAATGAGTGAAATGCTGCGGTGTAACAGGAGATGACAAAACTAACTGAGAATGGTCTCAAAATACTGCAGGATGCCAAAGAATAAAGGAACGGAGCGATGGGAATTAACTGGGAGATAAACCCTTCAATTCATGCAGAAAGCAAGATGCAAATACAAATACGTTTACATTTTGCATACTATAAGTTCTTTATGATTGACATAGTGTAAAGAGGAAGTTTAAGTATTTTACCGAAATTCAGACATGATAAGATGTCATTGGAATATAGGGTTAATTCAAAACTATCGTTCGAGGAGGCCTGTTCTAAGGTTCCTGAAATTGTTTCCAAAAACGGATTCGCAGTACTGGCTGAAATAAAAACCAGTGAAATCTTGAAATCCAAAGGATTTGATTATGAAGATATGAGAACCTATGATGTCTGCAATGCCGGCTATGCAAGTAGAGCCCTATCGATGGATTCCGTAGCTGAAACAATATTGCCATGTCATCTCATAGTGAAAAGGAGAAAGAATCAAGCTGAAGTAGCTGTTCAACTTCCAGGGGAAGTGTTCCGTTCTCTTCACAGGGAGAGATCTGAAGAGGTTGAGATGTTTTTAGGGGAAGTTGAATCGAAATTGAAAGGAATCGTGGATTCATTCAATATGGAGAAATAGGTATGGAGCAGAGTGATTGGAGAAACTCAGTGTTGACTTCTCCTCTCATGAAAATAATGGCGGATAACCTCAATAGATCGGCCAGTGAAATGGACCCAGAAACGAGCCCTTTATACCGGGCGGTGATCAGCCATATGGATGCTGACCGAACAGCCATCGATATTGGTTCAGGTGTTGGTAGATTTGCAATACCTCTTGCTCTCGCAGGTGTGAAAGTTACTGCGGTCGAACCAAGCGATGAGATGCGCAGACACCTTCTCGCATCAATTGAGAAGGAGGGACTTTCATCCAGCATAAACGTGATTCCATCATTATGGCCTGTGCAGCAGGATCTTCATGCTGAGGTCTCCTTTGCATCATTTGTTATACAGTTTTCTCGTGATCCCATTGAATTCGTTCGTGCGATGGAAAGATCCACGAGCAGGCGATGTGTACTGTCTGTCCATGTGGATCAACCGATTGGTTTCCTGAAAGATGTCTGGCAGGCGTTTCGCCCTTCGGAAACTGCACCGACGATGCTAACTTTTTCCGACCTTTATCCCATGCTTATGAAGGAGGGCATTATGGCAGACGTCACAATAATCAGGGAGGATCGCCCTTCCAGAACAATGATGGATCCTGATAAGATGATCAATTTACTTGCTGATCTGCTGGTGATCAAAGATGAACCCAATGAAATGCAGCGTCTGAAGAAGCTGCTCATGGCAAAAAAGGAAGCTGGTCTGCAGCAGCATTCTATGAGAACTGCCATTATATCGTGGCAACCATAGAGGTGGAAAATATGGATAGGACTGAATCAGAAAAGGTGGAATCCAATGGGATACTGTGGCCATTGACCATAATTTCAGTTGTTTTCGATTTGGTTGTTATAGGGTTGGCCACGCTGTCTGCAGCTTTTTTCATACCATATGGTTATGTGGCCGAAAATGTCGGCTGCGGTTCCGGCATGATGTGTGTTCGATCCAGGTCCGTCTCTGCAGTCAATAATATATTGTTCAATGAAATGAACGCCCTGCCTGAAAGCGTGTCCAATAACAGCACAGGTGATATCAATGCAACTGCAAGGAACGCGACGACGGTAATCGAAGCGCTCCCTACATGGTTTCCCAGACATGAAGATTTGCGTTACCGGAGCTTAAGGTGGTGAAATACATGGTATCACAACATGACAGACACTTCAAACCTGGGACGATGCTTTTTCCCTTGAGAAAGTATTTGTCTGGTCCTCAGCGCCATTTTCTTGATGCGTA
>JAKADT010000078.1:4759-7108 GCA_021820245.1 Thermoplasmata archaeon
CGTTACCGGAGCTTAAGGTGGTGAAATACATGGTATCACAACATGACAGACACTTCAAACCTGGGACGATGCTTTTTCCCTTGAGAAAGTATTTGTCTGGTCCTCAGCGCCATTTTCTTGATGCGTATTTAAAGCCGGGAATATCCGCTCTTGACCTCGGTAGCGGCCCGGGATTCTTCACCATAAGGATGTCAGAACAGATTGGAAGCAATGGCATTGTGTATGCAGTGGACGGTGACGAAACCGCTGTGGCAAGGTTAAGGGAGAGATCCGACAATCTTAGTATAAAGAACATCAGGGCATTCGTTTCATCAGCAACGGATATTCCATTTGTGCAAACTGGGTCAATAGATGTTCTTTTTTCAAATGGACTCCTGTGCTGCATGCTTGGCCATAAGAAAGCGGTGAGTGAGATGATCAGGGTCATGAAATCTGATGGGATAGGATTCATTAGCGTTACAAAGGTGTTAAGAAACGATGGTCTTGGTGTTGCAAAAGGCGAATGGAAGGAAATCAAGAATTCATTCAATGTGGTTGAAGAGGGATCGTCTATCATGATGGACTGGGCTATTGTTTCAAAGTTGGAAGTGAGCAACAAATGAACTATAACTCAATGCAGAAAAACAGGAACAGCACTGCATCCAGACTTGCCATCAACTTGATTCTTCTGGAATTCCTCCTTCTCGTAATCCAGTTCATAATTGGGATGTGGATTAACCTGTTTGCCGTGTTTCCTTCTTTTGGTTCTTCATTTTTTATGTATGGTATGATGCGAGTGATGTTTTCAGTGCCTGAATTAATGGTGCATATGATGACCGGGTTCCTTATAGGGCTTATATCCGTTATGATTTTTATGATACTTGCAATAGGCGGGGATTACAGACTTTCTTCCCTGAGCGCAATTGCGTCGGTATCCATACTCGCTGCAGGCATTGGCGGTCTTGAATTTGTATTTTCCGGCTTTGGCAACGATGTCTTCTCATTTATTATGTCTCTGGGATTCATTTTCACGGTGGTTGCCTATTCCCTGATTCTGTATCTTCTTTCCAGCAGAACATGAATTTCTGTCATATTTACATGCAAAATGACGGAATCCATAATAATGTCAGGAGTATGTCACTGAGTAGATGGCCAGGATAGAGCTCTTCTTCTACCGGTTCCTGTTGGCGAAGATGCTGACAAGCATTATCTCAAGTGCGTTCACAGTTTTTTTTCTCTGGTACATTGTGGAAGCATTCCATTCAGTATTCCTAGCTGGAATGATTATAACGATATCTCTTGCAGTTCAACTGATCACTTCAATTCCAATAGGGCACATTATAGACAGGATTAACAGCACTGCAGTCGGCCTGGTTGGTTCTGTGCTGGTACTTGCGGGACCGTTCTTCATGCTGACTGGCTATTCACTCATGTCTGTGTACTCCGGAACGATACTTATCACCCTTGGAGTAACGATGAAAGGTGACAGCTTCTCGGCAACCATGAAGAAACACCTCAACGAGGATCAATTTTCCTCCTTGATTTCCGCCAATCAGGCATCAATATACGCTTCATCACTTATTGGGACGGCACTGGGTGGAGTGTCAATCGTTTTCTTTCAACATCTTTTTCCATATATGCTTATTGCAGTAGCTTCTGTATCTGTTGCAATGTCGATGCCCGTTGCTGAAGCAAAATCGAAGATTGCAGGTGATAGAGTTATAGGAGAACTTGTATCCGTAATGAGTTTTTATCGCAAGATTGTCGGTTTCCTGGCGCTTGCATTCGTACTCAACGGGCTTTTTATGGCCCTGGACGTTTATTCTTCGGGACTTTTTGATCTAGTACTGCATTCAACCGCGATATTTTATACGATCTTTGTGGCATCCATATCAATTGGTGGTATTTTCGGGTCATTCCTCGCAAATGCACTCAAGAAACACACCAATAGCCCGATGATCCTATCCCTTCTCGTTCTACTTTATGCTCCCATTTTCCTTGTTCTTGCCATAAGCAGGAGCGCGATTCTCGACATTCTTGATGTAACGTTTCTAGGGTTGCTTTTACCAGTTATCAATGTACCACTGGATACAAACCTGATGAAAATTGTGCCATCAAACATATATGGTAAGGTAATGGCTTTTCTACGAGTTTTCATAGGAGGATCGACTCCAGTCTTGGCGGCAGTGTTCTCATTTGTTGCCATATACCTCCAGGTCAACGTGATCCTTTTTTACATCGGAATTCTGCTGTTCCCATTGACTGGACTTGCTTTTCTTGTACTTCCCGGATTTATGAAACTGACTTCTGATAGTTTCAGTAACAACCCCTGAAAGAAAATGGGATCAAAATGTTTGAGTGTTTACTGGA
>JAKADT010000079.1 GCA_021820245.1 Thermoplasmata archaeon
AGTGTAAACGAGTGGGAGTAAATTGAGGACAGAGGTAGCCGTATCACCAGTAAAAGTTGATGAACAGCTAAGAGCAAAAGCAATCTCTAAGAAGTTTATTGAAACTTCCTGTTTTAAAGGTCAGATGTATTATGTCTCTTCACCTGTAAGTTTCTGCGCCAAAAGATGAGAAAACGTAACTGGACAGAATTCACCTGCCATTTACACAAATGGGCCTGTCGGGATTTGACTGAGGTTTTAAATGAACGCATTGAATAGGCAGAATAACGAAGCAATCTTGCTGTTGGTTTTGTGAAAAGTTATATGATGTTTAAACAAAAACATATGTTTGCCAAAAACCATCATCATCAAAAAGTCAGTGTACGATGAATTAAAAGCATTCATAAAGGATAACGAGAGTTTCCGAGCTTCTGGACAGATTGATCAAATCACAGAGCAAGAAGGGCTGTCCTTTGTAATCGCCGGTTGATTTTTGTGCATTTTCGCCGGAATAAAAGTGATCCAGATCGCCGGTTTAATTCTGATCCATTTCCTCATTTGGAAGAGGGTCTGAATTGTACCGTTTGGAGGTGTGGAGAATGATCAGGAACATGAAGGATAGGGGAATGAGCAACAGGGAGATCGCAAGGGACCTCGGCATATCAAGGAACAAAGTCAGTAAACTGCTGAGGACAACCAGACTGGCGAACCACAGGCAAAGGAAGAGGGGATCAAAGCTTGATCCGTACAGAGACAGGATACGTGCACTCATAGATGAACACAACCTTTCAGCTGTCAGGATACTTGAGGAGATCAGGAAGATGGGATACCATGGCGGATACACAATACTGAAGGAGTACTGCCATGACCTCAGAAAGGATCGCAGGATACAGGCAGTATACCGCTATGAGACAGATCCGGGGAAACAGTCACAGGTTGATTTCGGTGAGTTCGGCCATATTGACATGGACGGAAAGAGAAGGAAGCTGTATGCCTTCTCCATGATACTGGGATATTCCCGTATGCGGTATGTGGAATTCACCACTGACATATCCACTGAGAATATCATAAGGATGCACCTGAATGCATTCTCATTCTATGGAGGATTCACAGACACGATACTGTATGACAACATGAAGCAGGTTGTCATCGACAGAAAACTGAAAGCCTCAGAATCCAGGTTCAACCCGAAATTCATGGATTTCGCCGAATATTATGGCATCGTGATCCGCTTATGTTATCCATACAGGCCGAGACAAAGGGGAAGATCGAGAACACAACAAAGTATGTGAGAAACAACTTCTGGGCAGGCAGATCATTTGAATCCCTATCAGACATAAATGCCCAGGTACATGGAACAACACATGAAATACCTTTAGAGAGGCTGAAGGATGAGAAGCTCAACCCCCTGTCGACAGTACCGGCATACATGACAAGGAAGTAGGAGATCAGGAAGGTCTCAAGGGACTGCTATGTTTCCTATAAGGGGAACAGGTATTCCGTTCCCTGGAAACATGCCGGAAGGGAATGCAGGATCATTGAGGAATCGGCACTTGTGAAAATAGAGATCGATTCCACCATTGTTGCTGATCATGCCATTCTCACGGGAACAGGAAGGATATCAAGGAATAAGGAACATTTTGAAGGCCTTCTGAAAGCAGTGAAGGAGGAGAATTCTGCAATATACGGGCAGATGGTGGAAACACGCGACCTGAAGAGATACGAGGAGGTGGCTTGATGGATTCATACCAGAGAGTGCATGAGTATCTTTCAAAGCTTGGCCTGACCACCATTGAGAACACCATTGATTCGTACCTTGAAACATCCCATGACCATGAGGTTCATGCACAACACAGAGAATGTTGTATTCCTGGGACCACCAGGCGTGGGGAAGACACACCTATCGGTGGCACTTGGAATGCGTGCAATCATGTCAGATATTCCGGTATATTACATATCAGCCATGAAACTGGTGCAGACACTTAAGAGAGACTATGATCTGAAGAGACTGGAATACAGGATAAAGACATATTCCAGGTTCAGGCTCATGATAGTGGACGAGATCGGATACCTGCCACTGACAGGGGAGGAATCCAACCTGTTCTTCCAGTTTGTTTCATCCAGGTATGAGAAGAGATCCACGATATACACAAGCAACAAATCTTTCAGCGAATGGGGCGAAATACTTGGAGATTCAGTGATGGCTTCTGCAGTCCTTGACAGGATACTGCACCACTGCACTGTCATAAACATCAAGGGTGAATCATACAGGCTGAAGGACAGGAGAAAGAATTCTTTACAGACAGAAAGAAGACGTGAAAAGAATGAGTGAAAAGTTATATGGGGTGGATCAATTTTATCCTGGCGATTTTGCACAAATCTTGACCGGCGTTTACACACAGTTATGGCTGGGTATGACGATCAATCTTGAGGTAAACATTCCGGTAAAATATCTTGGGGCAGTTCAGTCCCTAGCGTATTTTGGAAATCACTTTGGTTTCATACTTGCTCATATTGTCACTGGATTCGCCATTCTTGTTACTTCATTTGCAATTCTTTTCCTTTCTTATAAAACTCAGTTCTTGTCCTTGAGAATATGTGCAATCGTCATTTTTGCTGGAGTCGTAGGAGCAATAACAAATGGAATACTCTTCTTGATGTCCGGACAATTCTTCGGTTGGTCCATAGGAATGGCTATGAGTGCTGTCAGCGTTCTGATAGTTTCCGCAATCAGTTTATATTTCATAGGATGCAATATCCAGATTGGGCGGACTTAAGATTCAAAACAGACACATCTTATAACGTGTTGCCATGCCCAGAATAGGGTCTATGCAGATCTGATTAGGAGAATTGAACGAATACGAAGGTGATGTGTATAGCAGTTCTAGCAGATGTAAAGGTCTCTCGCCTCTAGGAATTCCATTTTTTTTCACTTTGGATTACAAATTGCAATACATAATTTTAAAATAAGCGTAGTCTATTATATAGTATGAAAACGTATACCACAGTTTCTGCAAAGATATCAGAAGAAGAGAGAGAGGAGTTAAAGAAACTTGGACTGAATCCAACAGCAATTATTAGAAAGGCAGTTCAGGAGGAAATCAGGAAAGCCAGAAGTAAAGATCTAATTGAGAAAATGAAAAGGGTAGCACCTATAATCTCTAAATTAAAGTTAGATGAAGTAGTTTCAGACCTCAGGGAAGACAGGGAAAGATGAACCTGCTGGACGCTTCCGCAATTTTCAACCTCTTTCAAAGTGGTAAGTACAGTGCACTCACAAACGGGGCCACGAATCCTCTTGCCAAGTACGAGATAGGGAACATTCTTTGGAAGAGTCATAAAATAAGAAATAGAATTTCAAAGGAAGAAGCAATGGAATCTGGCACTGTTCTATTTGAATTGATTGATTCAATGGAGCAGATCGTGTCACCACCAGCTTCTGTGTTGAGTTTGTCATTAGAGGAGGGTCTGACATTCTACGATTCATCATATCTCGTATCTGCTATCGAATCGGGATACGATTTTGTAACTGACGACTTGAAACTGCATAAGATTGCAAGCTTGAAAGTTACAACGCGAAAAAGCCTGGATCTGTAACTAGTCCATTATTACTGATTTTTTAACGAGATAATTGTGCATGATCGCAACTATGGGCCAGTCATTATTTGCTTAGCGATTTAAGCGAATACCGTAATTTAAGACATAAGAACGGAATGATCTTGTATATTTGTGCAATTTATAAATAGAAGATTCTATGGCAAAAAAGGACAAGGTCAACGCTGGCTTCACGGATGAAGAAAAATTGGCTATGGCAGAGAGAGCAAAGGAGCTGGCTTCAATCAGAAAGAAGGTATCTAAACCGAATCTTGAGGATTCTGAAAAAGAGGTACTATTAAAGTTTTCAGAAATGGGTGAACCCGATCGAACAATTGCAACAAACTTGCATGCTTTAATTAAGGAGATAGATGCAAGACTTACTCCGCGAACATGGTACGGTATGCCAGCCTACGAGAAAAATGGTTCAGTTCTTTTGTTTTTTCAGGAAAGACGTAAGTTTAAAACGAGATATGCCACCGTTGGTTTTAGTGGTAAAGCGAACCTTGATAACGGGACCATATGGCCTAACGCATTCGCGGTAGTTGAGTGGAACTATGAAGTTTGTAAGAGGTTAAAGGAGTTAATTACAATAGCAATTTCTTAGTCAAAACATATCCTTCATACTGTGAATCCGAAACGTACTGTTTAATGTTTTAGGTGAACACTACCTTTCATACCTCACGCCGATTTCTCGATCGATGGCGATAATGCAATTATTTGCAGATATACGTGTAAATTGTACAAATAGTCTGATATAAGTAGGATAGGTGAAGTTAGATGATAAGAGTCATTATAGTAGAGTGGGAATCTATTATAGCGGCTTAAGGAGGGAAAGCTTCTTGGTGAGTTCATCAAAAACCAAATTCCTTTTTTCAGTGCTCAATCGAAATACCGTTTTGATTATGGCCTCCTTTGTAATGGTAAAAGTGTAATTTAATCACACTATCCTGGGCAGCTCCTTCACTTTTCAATATACTTATGCCACTCATCCTGGTGTTGGTTGTTATCCCGGCAATGACAATGTTGCCAAGTTCCTCGAATAATATGAGGTGCAGGCCGAATTTTAAAGTCATCTGAATCAGTGAATTTTACTCTTGTTAATATGACATCTCCAGGCTCAGGCATGTTCCCACCCTGAGTAGCCGCCTTCTCCCCATAGCTCTTTCATCCTCTCTTCCTGAGCCTTCTGCACAAATGTTTCAAACTCACCATTCTCTCTCACACTTTCTATAAGATTGAGAATTATCTCACTATAGGTCTCCCGCTGATATCTTTTAAACTTTTTAAGCTCATCTACAACCGACCTATCCAGTTGAATTGTTGTTATGCCTGATCTTGACACTATGTGCTATCTATATTTTGTGTATAATGATTTATACCCTCTAATATAGTACATTAAGACTCGTCATTGAATTATATGGAATATAAATCGACCTCAAGTAACCTGATTTCCTTAAATCACGCTTTATAAATTCTATTTTGAATCACTAACACGTTCAAAGGAAAAGCCTGCGTTCAGTCTATGCTTTTACCTATAAGCAAATTCAGTTATAGCCAGAGTGGACCTGTTCGGATTTGATTAAAATTTTAAGTTAATACTAAATGGTTACTAAATATCTGTATTGTGCTGGATAATCGGTAGGTATTACATCTCTTTCAGGATTGATTAATATTTCTGACAAACAAGATAAATAGGGTACAATGAAACAATCTCATCTATAATATTGGAAAAAATAATAATGTGCTTAAACATAAACACATGCCATGCCTAAAACTATAACTATCAAAAAGTCAGTGTATGATGAATTGAAAAGGTTCAAGAAAGAGAATGAAAGTTTTAGTGATCTTCTCGACCGGCTTGTTAAATCACAGAGTAAGAAAGATCTAATCAGGTCATTAAGGGGAAGCATTGAGTTTGAAGATAAGAATGATCTATTTGCGGATTTAAAAAAGAAAAGGTGGGAGAAAGGAAATTGATTCTTCTAGACACTGACGTCATCATAGAAATTCTGGATAGGGAATCAGACAAAGGCGATGAACTAATGCTTAAAATCATCGAAAGCGGGGAAGAATACTGCACGAGTTCAGTGAACATGCATGAGGTTCTTTACGGTATGGAAAAATACTCCAAAAATTCCAGTCCGGTTCTGCAAATACCAACTCTGGACTTCACTAAAAAAGATAGCGAACTATCAGCTGTTTTGGAGTTGAGCGCGGAAAGAAAAGGAAAAGCAGTTCCAAGAATGGATTCCATTATTGCTTCCATAGCAATTAACAACGGCTGCTCACTTTATACTCTGGATGAACATTTTGAAGTTTTTACAGCGGATGGTCTCAAGCTGTTCACAGGGGGTTCGAATGAACCGGTCAGGGTTTGATAAAGTTTTAAGGGAATACCTGAAATTTCTGAAGATATTGATGAAAAATCATAAATACTGTGGTGCATTATAGAGTGATATAGTGGTTCCAAATGCCTACAACAATACAGGTCAGTGAGAAGTTGCAAAAAGAACTTGCCAAGCGTAAAATGTATGACAAGGAAACTTACGAAGAAGTAATCTGGGACCTCATGGAAGATGCACTGGAGCTTGATGAAGAAACTAAGAAAGAGATAGCTCAGGCTCGACAGGAGATCAAGGAAGGTAAATATCACACCATAGAAGAGGTCAAGAAGGATCTGGGACTTTGACCTATGAAGTGCTTTTTTCAGATCTGGCCTTAAAGCAACTTAGAAAACTAGACCAGGAAGCCAGGCAGAGAATAATTGCAACGATCGAACGGATCAGGGTAAGACCCGACGCTTATGTCAAGAAACTCGTTGGTGACGAGGGATACAGGCTTAGAGTGGGAAATTACAGGGTGATCTTGGACTTGGACAAAGAGAAATTGATTATTCTGGTGTTAAGGATAGGTCATAGGAGGAACGTTTATGATTTGTAAGCTAGTTCACTGTTATCTTGATTCTTTTATTCAGAGTCAGATTGTCACCACGAAAACACTTCTGAATAAACATGTCATGAATCAAATCAATGAAAGCGAGCTGGACATCGAGGATGGGAAGGTGAGAAATGTCAGAGATTTTCTTGAGGAACTCTGACGCAAGCACTAGTGCTAGGCCAAGGGTGTAAAGATGACTCAGAAAAATGAACTTGAAGAGAAACTCACAAATTTCTTCAATGCAGAAAATGATCGGGACTGGAAACTATATGAATCGTTTCTCTCGGAAGATGTCCAGTGGATTTCATACGGTCCCCCCAAACGAAAGGTTGTGTCCGGAAAAAAGGATTATATCAAGACGATGATCAGAGCCTATCGGAACATACCAGAAAGATTCAGTGTTTTGAACATGGTTTCAGACATAGAAAGTGGAGTCGTGATTGCAGAGCTTGAACTACGCTCAAGAAGATCAGTTGATATATTTGAGTTTGAAAATGGTCTGATAAAGAGAGAACGTGAGTACTATGACGATACCCTCTGGTTGGAACCCGAGGATA
>JAKADT010000080.1:0-1185 GCA_021820245.1 Thermoplasmata archaeon
GAGGATTTTCCAGCCCTTATGAAGTCCTGTTTCCTGTTTTCAACCGCCCTGCTGAAATCGGATAACATCATTTCTCTTACTGTTGCCATTACACCTGGGTACTCATGAATTTCCATTTAACGATCAATTATTCATTGGATGGATATAAAAATTGGTCTGTAATTGATTTTCTGATTGAAAAAAAATTTTGTTCTGGTATTTTACAGAATTATGCCTTGAATATCTCGTACATTTTCCTGGCTTTTTCCAGTCTCTTCTCCACATGTTTCCAGTCAACATTCTTCATGAATGCGTCAAGATATGGAACCCTCTTTGGACCATAATCTGTGTAGTAGGCATGTTCATAGACATCCAGCGCAAGAAGAACAACTGCGTTCCATATGCCATTTGTGTTGTGTACATCTGCCCCTATATTTCTCAGCATACCTGTGTTGAGGTCAAATACCAGGAGTGACCATCCCCTGAATGCTACTCCGGTGGCCTTGAAGTCTTCAACCCATTTCTCATAGCTCCCAAAACTTTTCTCGACCTCTTTCTTGAATGAATCCGGAACGGGATTATGTTCCCTGTTGAGGTTCTGGAAATAAAGCTCATGGAGAAGTGATCCGTCAAAGTTGAATGTCTCTTCAAGTTTGAGCTCCCTGAATTCACTGTAGTTCTGGTTTGCCTTGCTTCTGTCAACAGATGGAAGCTTTTCCCAGATTTCGTTAAGCTTATTCACATAACCCTTGTAATGTGTTTCGAAGTGGTACTCTATCTGCTGATCTGATATGCCTTCCAGTCCTTTTGGCTTTAGGTTGTCCTTTGCGTTCCATTTTTCTGACATTTTTTCACCTTTTTTCAAATTTCTTTAACCCTTAAATATTTATTGAATTTGCAAGGATTGTCCACAGAATGTAATTGAACTGGTTTTCCTTTTTAAAACCATCATAAAATAGCCCTGATTATGAAATAATAATGTTAATAAACTGGTATCTGGAATGATATTCAATTTGTGGTCAGGAATCTATCCAGAGTTATATTTCCATCTGGTTCAACTGTAATTGAAACCTGCCTTGAATCCCTTTTTCTGGAAAGCCAGTCTTCCAGTGATTCCTCGTCTGCAGTTCTTGACTTGGTTATCTCCATAGAACATCCAGCACAGTACAGGCCATTAAAAATAAGATTTCCACAGATGATGCAGTG
>JAKADT010000080.1:1285-6962 GCA_021820245.1 Thermoplasmata archaeon
GATGAGAGGACTGCATCGGATACAAATGCTATCATGGCCTTGTTTCCTGAAATTGAGTTCACAAGGTAAGGGCTCGATGGCCTGAAGCTGAAAAGTTCTATCTGCCCCGGTGTGTCAAATATGACGTAATAATCTGTTAGGTCCTTCAGAGGTTCTTCTATAGCCTGGACATTTTCAAGAAGAAGATCTGCAGCCACTATCTGTGCACCATTTGGTCCAAGGTTATATTCAGACATCACCCTGTCAAGCGAGATTATGTCCCTGATATCCACATCTGGTTCATAGGGTACAAATTCTGCACCTGGATCCAGATTCACTATGGCGGCATCATATCCCTGACTTATGAGCCATTCCTTGTATGACCCGCAAAATGATGATTTTCCTGTGCCGGCTGGGCCGGTTACATACAATGATCCTATCATGATTCAATCTCCTGATAATCTTCCAGACCCTTATCCTCTTCTTTCTTATCAATGTTGAAAGTCTGGGTTATTGTGTTTATTATGTTCTCTATCCTCATATTCAGATACCATGGGAGCTGGAACTCATGCGAGACCTTCAGCGTTTCATCCATGTACTTTATAATCGAACCCTTATGTATTGTGAGGTTGATGCTTGAATTTCCACATTTGAAACATCTTCCTGATAGTGGAACGCGACGGTATTTCGTATTGCATTTCGTGCACCTGAACTCCTGAGAGAAAAATCCACGGAAATTACCATACATATCGGGAAGGAAATGTGATGAAAGCACCCTTGCTGCAACATCGTTCTCATCAACTGCCCTGATTCTTCTTGCAAGTCCAAGCTGCTGCTCTATCTTGTCCTGCATGGAGAGTATTGTTTTGTATGATGAGATCTTTATGCCGCTGCTTATATCTGCAGTTTCCAGGCTGTATCCTGTTCCACGGAAACTTCCCGTCTCCTGGATAAGAATCTTCATTGTCTTCATCAGTGACTCAATTTTGGAAGGCATCATGTTCTGTTCCGCCGCCTGGTAGAACTCAAGGGGATATTCCCAGAGTGTGTCAACATTGAGCGCCTCCTTGTCCACTTCATCCGGATTCAGCCTGACCGTCAGAACAAGAGGTGCATCCATAAGACCGCCTCTTGTGGATGGCAGGTAGTCCTTTGAAAAGTTTATGAGACCATCCATAAGGAGCATGATGCTGTCTTCATCCCCATCGCAGTTCCTTCTCTTTGCAGCATGGAAAAAGGGGTGCGCATAGCATCCATTTACGTCCGAGAACCCGATTATCCTCCCGGCAATGCCTCCAGATGTGTGTGGGGCGAGCCCTATTACAAGCTGTCCTATAAGATCTGATTCTTTTTCACAGAGATAGAATGGTTCTGTATTGTAATAGTTAATGAGCAGATCATCAACGTATTGAGTCACCCTGATCAGGTACTTTGCAGCATCCCTGGGTATGATTATATCCTGGGGCTGTATCTCATTGATATCCTTATCCTCGTAACCAAGCTGCACAAGTTTCCTGGAGCTGATTCCTATCTCATCCTTCCTGAAATGTGTAATGGGGATGTCGGTGAGATCATAGCGGCATGTTCCGTCCTTGTTGGTTGAAACACCATGTTTTGCACGGAAAAGGCCCTTCTCAAGAGGTTCGCTGACCTTGTCCTTTGACATGAGCTTCTTTACCCCCTTAAGCTCCTTCAGTGATGACACGCTTATGCCCGTTCTTCTTTCAGCACGATCAATCAGTTCTGAAAGATCAATCCTCATTTTTCCGGTCCTGTTTTCGCTCTGAGTTCTGGATCCACACTTTGGGCACAGTGGATGTGGTGTCTCAAGCCCGCAGCTGAGGCATTCCCTCACGGCCGCCTCTATTTCAATGCCGTTTTCGTCTGATTTCCTGCCGGCGTTGACTATTGATCTCCTGGCATCACCATAGTTTTCAATTGGAAACAGAACATGGACCATGGGTTTCATCTTTCTGTCCCCGGCCTTCTCTGGCCTTCCCATCCTGGAACCTATCCTTGTGGGTGCACGATCTTTGATTATTACACCAGAAAGGCTGTTCACTGCCTCCAGCGGACTCTGGTATTCCCCTGGTTCTGACACCTCCACGACCCTTTCACCCCTTATATCAAGTCCCATGGATCTTAGAAGTGAGATTGAGTATTTTGGAATGATGTGTGTCCCGAGGGACCTGAACTGGCAGTTCAATTTTATAAGTGTCCTTATGACTGATTCCTCTGATCTGACAAGCAGGCCTGAACCTTCAACCTCTGATGAGAGAAGATCTGATCTCAGGTTCGTGAATTCCTCCATTGTTATGTCGTTCCATATGAGATCGAATTCTGGGTAGAGAGGAACGGGAAATTTCCTGGATATTGCCCACGCTTCAGCCTCTTCCGGTACTGTTGACTGGTATTTCACAAGATCTGGAAATGCCCTTGCATTTATCCTCCACCATTCTGGCGTGTATGATGGTTTTTCAAGAACATGGTTGTTTTCAAGAAAGTCTCCAAAGGATATGAGCATCTCTCCCACATCGGTGATCTCCACTATATCATCGTAGATCTCCTTTGCTGTTTCAAGACTGTCCACCCTTATATGATCTCCGTTTTTCAGCAGTACTGTTGGACCTTCAACGGAATCACATGGTGTGATTGCAGCCGCCTTTCCGGGTGCCTCCATCTTCAACTGGCATCCTATGGCTATGAACTTCCCCAGAATATACATGGTGGATGGATTCATTGATGTTGCTGCAAGGCCGGAAACCCTTGATCTTCCGTATCTCAACCTGAAACCTCCCTTTGCACCCGGATGGCTGAAAACAGGTCTTCCTGCAACCATATCCTTCAGGTACTTGTCTGAGTTCTTACTTACTTTCACCTCGGTTTCGGATGTTTCCGGTTCCTTCCTTGCCAGAAAGTTCCAGTCAGATATACCAAGAGCTGCAGTGTGTTTCAGGATTTTCTTGGATTTCTGTATGAGTCCCTCGCAGAGCACAAGACACATACCTCCCCGTATGCGGTTGGTCTTGACTCTTTTCATGTCTCTGTGTCCGGATATCTCCTCTTCCTCGCTACCCTCGCCGTCAATGCACACAGGGGAGTTGGTTATCACCGTCCTGATCTCTTCAGGGCTTGGAAAATACTGGAGATGTTTCAGCCTGTTATAGCTCTGAACCTCCTCTATATACCTCTCCACCTCCTCATCTGTCGCCCTGTAACTTCCAATGCCCAGATCTCTTCTCACTATATCGGCAATGAGAACGCTTAACGCCTGCGCTGTTCCACCGGCACCTCTAATGGGTCCTGAGTATGATACCGATACGTAGTTGCTTCCGTCATCATTTGAATCGATGCTGACGTCCGCTATGCCCTCAAGCGGTGCCACCAGTATTCCCTCCGTAAGTATGGCAAGCCCAACCCTCACGGCCTTGTCCACCGCCATTCTTGGTCCCTGGTTGTTGTACATACTTGCCACAAGCCGTGATATGCTTATTGATACCTCTTCCCTTGTGTGATCTACAGACTGCTTCCTGATCTCCTCTGCTATTCCCCTTATACCTATAAGCTCCTCAATCCTGTCAGCCATATCGGAAGCAAGTGGCATCTCAACATCTTCCCTTACATCCTTTCCAAGAGCCCTTACCCTTTTTGCAACTGAATAGCAGGATTCTACGCTTTCCCTGATTATTTTATCGTATGCGCTCCTGAAGCTTTCCTGTTCTGTCATTTGAGTATGTCAGCTATGAGAAGCTTATCCATCAACTTTGCCTTTATTACTATTTTCCTGGAAAAATAAGCCTTCATTGGATCGAGTTTCCTGTCCAGTATGTCCGAAAAATCCTGCGTACTTGATTTGAGAACGATATCCGGGGAATCCAGGTGATCCTTGACCAATATGGATCCGTTCTTGATCTCAAAGAATATATTCTCGGAATCGTCCAGCTCTATGCATGCAGTCCTGTCCAGTTTGGATATCTTCTGCATTTTTTCAGGATTTGACTGAATCTTCATGTTCGCTTCATCCAGTAATTTTAAGATTCTTTCCCGCAAGTTTCACCCCTTCCATTTTTCTCTGGTACTCTAGAGCTGACAGTACAAGATGCATGTGAACTCTGGATGGTGAGAGCGGCCTTGATTTGAATTCACTGTGGTACTGTGTTGCAATATAATTGTCCCTGTCAGTGAGTTCAAGTATCTCCATCCTTATCTTCTCATCGTCTGTGCCCGAGAAGATCATACCCATCCTGTTTATCCTCTCTATATATGAAGGATTAACTTCATAGCGATGCCTGTGCCTTTCGTAGATTTCACCTGATCTGTACAATTCACTTGCAATTGTTCCTTCCTTAATGAGAACCTTCTTTGAACCCAGCCTCATTGTACCACCCATATCCTTAACGCTGTACTGTTCCGGCAAAAGATCTATAACCGGGTTCTTTGTATTTTCCTGGAATTCAGAACTGTTTGCATCGGAAAGTCCCAGAACATTTTTTGCAAACTCTATGACTGAGACCTGGAAACCAAGACATATGCCCAGATAAGGAATCATATTTTCTCTTGCATATCTTGCAGCCTCTATCTTGCCCGTAACTCCCCTGTAACCAAACCCGCCGGGGACGATTATGCCGCTCACATCCCTCAAGTGTTCAGTTGACTTCAACAGATCGTCGGAATTTATCCACTTCAACCTGACCCTGATTCCAGTATTGCCGGTTACATGGGAGAATGCCTCTTTATGGCTCATGTAAGCATCCTGAAGCTCCGTATATTTTCCAACAACAGCGATTTCCACCATTTCCACTGGATTCCTGAGATTTTCCAGAAACTTAGTCCATGGTTCGCTGAAACTTACAAGTTTGAGAGAGAATTTCTTTTCAATGTACCTCTCAAGATTCTGGTTGTGCATGATTTCCGGAAGAAAATAGGTGTTTGGTATATCGTTTATCCCTATAATTCCACTTTC
Source organism: Thermoplasmata archaeon (assembly GCA_021820245.1). Taxonomy (GTDB): domain Archaea; phylum Thermoplasmatota; class Thermoplasmata; order Thermoplasmatales; family Thermoplasmataceae; genus Oxyplasma. The sequence continues at coordinate 6,228 of JAKADT010000080.1, forward strand.
AGGAACATCAGTAAACAGTGAAAGTCTCCTCTTGGTCTGTTCCTGTAGTGGATTTTTTGACCTGCAGAACAGGAGATCCGGTTGAATACCTATCTCCCTCAGTTCCTTGACACTATGCTGTGTTGGCTTGGTCTTCTGTTCCTCCACGGAACCCAGCTCTGGAACCAGTGTTACATGGCCGAAGAGAACAGAGTTTTCACCCTCTTCCTGTTTCAATTGCCTCAGCGCCTCAAGAAAAGGCATGGATTCTATATCCCCAACAGTTCCTCCAACCTCAATCATGACTATGTCCACATCGGATGAATTTCCTATGATCCTGATACGCCTCTTGATCTCGTTTGTTATGTGTGGAATTATCTGTACCGTGCTTCCAAGATAATCACCTCTTCTTTCCCTCTCTATTACTTCTTTGTAGATCTTCCCCGTGGTTATGTTGTTATCACCACTCAGGTTTATGTCAAGGAATCTTTCGTAATTGCCCAGATCCAGATCTACTTCACTTCCGTCGTCCAGAACAAAAACCTCACCATGCTGGTATGGATTCATGGTACCTGCATCATAATTCAGGTATGGATCTATTTTAATGGCAGTTACCCTCAGACCATTTGATTTCAAAAGATGTGAAAGGCTTGAGGTAATGGTTCCTTTTCCCAGTCCAGAGAGGACTCCTCCGGTTATAATTATGTATCGCACTATGGATAAGCTTTTTTTTCTTAATTAATTTTCGTTGATCAT
>JAKADT010000081.1 GCA_021820245.1 Thermoplasmata archaeon
TTTTATGCATAATTTGAAGATCATATTAAACATTAGAAATAATAATTCGTCCGTTAAAATTTGTCGAGCCTTGAAGACTTTATGGCTTATTTTCAGGTTTCGCTTATGGCAAGTTAGATTGCGAATAAATTGAAAGAAATTATATCCCCTGAATTTATTCATTTTCATGGAAACAAGATTTGAAACCATTGATGTTAAGATACCTTCGGGAACAAATATCATACTTGGGTACTCCCATTTTATAAAAACTGTAGAGGACCTCATGGAAATTGTAAATACTACAATCGGCAATTGCCGTTATGCGATTGCCTTCTCTGAGGCGTCCGGTGAAAGGCTGATCAGGTATGAGGGAAACAGCAGTGAACTTGTGGATGTCGCCGTTGAAAACCTTAAAAGACTTGCATCTGGACACACCTTCATAATAATTTTGAAAGATGCCTACCCAATAAGCATCCTGAACCAGATCAAATTGTGCCAGGAGGTTGGAACTGTATTTGCTGCCACTGCGAATCCGCTTAAGGTAGTTGTCGCAACCTCAGAAAATGGAAATGGAATCATGGGAATTATTGACGGTTCTTCGCCACTGGGTGTTGAGACAGAAAAAGACAAAATAAATAGAAGGGAACTATTGCGTAAGATAGGCTATAAAAGCTGAGGACTCGTAGTGTAAGGGATATCACATAGGCCTCCGGAGCCTATAATCCGGGTTCAATTCCCGGCGAGTCCGTCAGGATTCAGGCATTATGGCGGTTGGTGGATTTATTTTTTGATCTGTTTTCCATACACGCTGACGATTTCCCTGTATCCCATTTTTTTGTAGAAATTCAGGGCTATTACGTTCAGCGATGGAAATTCTGCTGTTACCAGATCAATATTCCTCTTCTTACACTCTGTGTAAAGAGAATCCACAAGAAGCTGCCCAACAGAACTTCTCCTGAATTCAGGCATGATATAAATCTCAAGTATCCTTGCCTCCATGGGTGGTAAGTAAAACACCCTCTTCCTGAATTCTGCAACTATAACTCCTGCAATTTTACCCTTGGATTTTGCAACCTGGGCGAAATAACATTCACGGTCCGCTGCTATACCCTTTAAAAGTTTTATCGCATCTTCCCTGGAATCTTCATTTACTTCAAATATTGAATCAAACTCCTGGTTCAGTTTTTTCAGCCTCAGCACTAAGTCCAGCACTTTTTCTATATCATTTTCTTCGAGTTTTCCCAGTTCCAGTTTAAAATCCATCTAATTCATCTCCGGCAATTTCTTTATCACATTTCCATCTAGAAGCTTTCTGTATGCATTCCTGTTTTCCTCAATTATCTCCCTGGCTATTTTATAAAACCCTTCAGTTGAGTTTGTGCGTCTAGCAAGTCCCTCATCAACAGTTGCCCTTGCGACTGCGGACGCCACCTGAGGATATAGCTCCCAGTTCTCCATTGTAGGTACGATTCTCTCTTCTGTGGGGTCTTCCACAAAGTTGGCTATTTCATATGATGCCTTTACCATAATCTTAAAGTTGACGCCGCGTGATCTTGCGTCCAGAACTCCACGGAAAACCCCTGGAAAAATAAGACTGTTGTTTATCTGGTTCGGGAAATCCCCTCTTCCTGTGGCAATAACCCTTGCACCAACTTCTCTTGCCTCGTGGGGCCAGATTTCTGGAACTGGATTTGCGAGGGCAAATATGACTGGATCACTGTTCATGGTTTTGATCCACTCTGGTTTGATCGTGTCTGGTCCAGGTCTCGCAGCAGATATAATGACATCCGCACCCTTGAATGACTCTTCGGAAGGGCCCTTTCTTCTTTCTCCGTTTGTTAACATTGCCAGTTTGTATTTCCATGGATTGTTTAACATGAGGGCATCCATGTCTTCTCTTTCTGGATGGAGAATTCCCTTGCTATCCGCAATTATGATATTAGAGCCTTTGAAACCAGCAGCCATGAGCAGGTGTGCTGCAGCGACATTTGCAGCCCCTGAACCAAATAGGACTATTCTTGCATCTGGAATTTTCTTTCCAACAACCCTCAGCGCATTTATGAGTCCGGCCAGGATGATTGAAGCTGTACCCAGCTGATCATCATGCCAGGCTGGTATGGAAAGTTCCTTCTGCAGCTGTTCCAGTATAAAAAAACATTTAGGCGATTCTATATCTTCCAGATTGAATCCTCCGAAAGCAGGCTCAAGCGCCTTTGCCACAGATATAAATTCCTCTTTTGTCCTGGTTCTTATTGGTACAGGAACGGCATTAACCCCGCCCAGATAGTTAAAAATGAGAGCTTTTCCCTCCATGACCGCCATTGCGGCCTCCGGTCCAACATTGCCCAACCCCAGCACCCTGGTGCCATCGGTTACTATTGCCACTGAATTCCACCTGCCTGTCAGCTCAAATGAACTTTCAGGGTCCTTTGATATATGTGTGGAAACTGCTGCGATACCTGGAGTGTACCAGTAGGAAAATGCACCAAGGTCCCTTATGGGTACCTTTGGGAGTATCATTGTTTTACCTTTATAGAATTCGGAGAACTTCAGTGACATTTTATTGAAGTGTTCTGTCCTCTCCTGATCATTCTGTAACACCATTTGAATCAGCTGACCGCATATGTCCTTGGGTGTATTAATCTGTTACGCCTGACATATAAAGCAATGATCGATTTTTCTATGAAAATCTTTAAGGCATAATTTAATCATGGAAACATGGACCTTTCCAATATCAAAGTTGACTGGAATCCCATCCTTGGGAATTATATAAGCCACCTTGAAACTGTATATCCCAATATACCCATACGAGATTCCTATGCGTATATTGTGGAAAACCTCAACGAAAATCGTATTCCTTCCAGGATAATTTTACAGGGGAACAATGTAGCCGCCTATGCTTACCTTCTGGAAAATCCAGACTTAAATGACAGAATATATGCTTACATTGGTTTCATGTCGGAAAACTTTTGCATAAGGGAAAGGTTGGAAAATCTTGTCGCGTGGGTGGAAAATTCAGCTCGCAACAGGAAGAGAATAGTGGTTATTAATGATGTTTTCAATGGCGGACCGGTATCTGAAAGTTTTCTACTTGAGAGGAGGTATGAAAAAATAGAGAGGTACAGCATGAAGCTTGAACTGAAAGATGCGGAAAACCTGGATGAGAAATTCCCACTGGAGTTCATGACAGGCGATCTTTCAGATTTCAACATTGAGGAATTTCTGAATGAGGAGTATGAAGCCTATATGGATACTCCCGATTTTCTTCTCTTTCATGGACTCGACAGGAGATCGGGAAAGGAATTCATACGTAAGATATTCAATGGCATGTATGGGGAAATTATAAACAGGGCTAGCATCCTGATCCGCCATAAGGATCAGCTTGCCGGTGCATGCATAATCACAGATGGTTTTCCCTCCTCTGGAAAAAAGAGTCCCTTTTTGGCAGATATATTTGTAAAAAAACAGTACAGGGGTAATGGTCTTGCCACCGGGATGATATCAAGGGGAATGCAGGCATTGAAAGAGATGAATTACAGCGATCTATCCCTGTGGGCTACCACGGGAAATCCGGCCATTTACCTCTATGAAAACATTGGATTTGTTGCGAGCCGTAACCAGAGGGAGATAGTTTACATTAAGAAAACTTTCTAAATTATGTATGATCCAATGGCCATAAGAAGCGGTATCACCAGATTGTCATCAAATGGATACTGCGATATTGATTCTGCAAACGCCCCTATTAGGGCCATGGCTATACCCTCATATCCAAGTATGAAAAAGCCAAAAATGGCAGATCCGATAAATATTGCCATGAAGCCTGCAAGAGACTTCCTCCGGTTATACGGAAGCTTTGGAGAATGTACTGAACTCCCAACTATGGTAGCAAGAGTATCCCCTATGATTAGAACAAAGAAGATTTCCGCAAGCACTGAAAAACTGTGAACCAGCGCGAACCCCATCATAACACCAGTTGCAAACCATATGGCCCCTATTCCAAGCTCAGTTCCTCCCCTCTCAAAAAACCATATGGCTCTTGCCAGTATGCTTTTTCTGTTCACTTCCAGATAATTTCCAAGCGCAAATAGTACAAGTGCGATAAATGTGATTATAATTTCAGAACCGTATGTTCCGAAGTGATAGAAGATATAGATCATCCCTATACCACCAGCTATCTGAATAAGGTCCCTGACAATCTCATTTCGCTTGTTTCCTCCCTTTGCATCTTCATTCATGCGATTAATATGTCTCAGTCTCTCGTTAAAAAAGAAGCTTAAAATTATTGCAATAGAAAGAGTGAAATCGAAGCCATACCAGGATGCAATGAAACCAATACCCGTCAGGTTAAAAAGAAAAAGAATCATTATCCCGGAAAATGCGAAATAAAAATTTTTCTCATATAGAAGTGTGACACAGATCAATGCTAGAATGAAAAGCGGAACGTCAATAGGGCTTTGCCAGAAATAGAGTGAAATTGCCATAAATGGAACTCCCACAACAAGGGCCGATGCATAGTAACGTCCCAGCTTCCCTATTGTGAGGATGATTGCTAAGGCTGAAACCAGAGCGTAAATCGCGATCAGAAACAGCTGGGTTTGATTCATTACGCCACCATGAACTGGTCTCGTAATTTAACTCTTCACTGTGCTTTGTTATTTTACAATTGCAGTGGCTAAGTTTATGATCTTAAAAGGCATCTGGGATAGACCATGAGAATTATAGCGCTTGATCCTGAGAACTCAAAACCAATCAAGGGGTACGCAAAAAAAGATATCCTTGACTATATATTTTCATCGGGTCCATCGAGGATCCTGTGTACCCTTGGAACCGCCAACGGTATAAACCCTGCGGCCGTTGACATACTGGATGAGCCGGAAATAAAGAGAAGATTAACGCTTGTTGGGGTGAATGACAGGGAACACAAGAATATTGAAGCTGAATACATGAAAAAAAACAACGACAGGGTTGACTTCCAGGTAAAACGCAACGTACTTGAAATGATCGATGCTTCAATAATTTCCTTCCTGGATGGATACTGGAATAGCCCTGAAACCGTAAATTCTGAACTCACTGATACATTGTTCAAAGCGAAACACAGACTCAGGGCAACCATTTTTTACGATCTTGAGGAAACTGTCTGGGAAAAACGGAACGAAACAATATTGAATAATATCAGAGCCAGCAACCCTGGGAAAAATGATGTGCTTCTTTGCACACTTGAAGAGCGATATTGGTTAAATGAAAAGTTATCCACCTTCTAAATGAAGAAACGGGCTATAGTTAATGCCTCCAACCCACATTACAATAAGGGTCTGCCATCCCAGTTAACTGAGTTACTTTTTATGGTAGATTTCCCGGAACCGGGCCTGATCTGTGAGATTGAAACGGGGTTCAGGCAGTCTTCCCAAACATTAACATGGTGGATGCCTGCTTCACGGTTTTTTCGGCTATAATCTTTTGAAGATCTTTTTTGGTCAGCATTGGGGGGAGTTCCTCGGTATGCAGCGTAGCATATAATGTCAGGACATAATGGTGTTTGATCTTTCCTGGTGGACATGGGCCACCGTATCCAACTTTACCGAAATCGTTCTTTCCCTGAGTGAACCCCAGAGTGGTCTTTTCCACCTTATCCACATTTTTAGGAATTTCTGTTATGGTATGCGGGATATTATATGCAACCCAGTGTACAAAGTTGCCTCTGGGAGCATCTGGATCCTCAAGAATCAGTATATATGATTTTGTTGAAGCAGGCGGGTCTGACCACTTTATCCCTGGTGAAATATCATTTCCTTCGCATGTAAATTCCTTTGGCATGTCATCTCCGTACTTCAATCCTTCAATCTGTATGTGAAAACTCATGACTGCAAATTGCTCAGGACGATATAATATTTAACCATGAAATTTACATATGGGGCGAAATAAGTTATCCCGTCATTTTTCATGCAGATTATCCATGCAAAATAAATTTATATACCCTAATGCTTATTAATATACCTGTAGTATTACCGATGCTTATGCAGGTAGATGTTATAAAAAGGGTGAAATTTAATGAAGGAAGTTGTTTTAAAGAAAGATGATGCCGTTTCGCCCATAATTGGCACTATATTGCTTGTCGCAATAACGGTGACTCTTGTGGCGTCACTATATACACTCCTGAATGGATACATCCCTACAGGTACTTCCTCAACACCACAGGCCTCGTTTCAGATTAGCAACGATACATTGAGCTCCAATAGTGTTGTAAACGGGTCTTACGTACTCTATGTGCAATCAATCAGCAGCAACATCCCTGCAAATACACTGAGTCTCGTTGTTACCAACAGTTTGGGCAATATAACAACGCTTACGGTTGCCGGAAATGATTTGCAGGTATTTGGAAAATGCACAACCCTTAATGTTACCGATCCAACCGGATATATTACTACAGATTATCAGTTTGTATTTTCAATGCATCAGGCAAACTTTTACCTGACAAGAATTGCCTTTGTCGACAGCCTGACCCAGGGAACTATAGCAGTGGTCTCACCCATAGGAGAAAACCCGTTGACACAGTGACTTTTGACGATTTCTAAAAACTATGGTTTCTTAGAGAATCCTAAGTCAATAGGTTTTCGTTAACACAGATGAGTACACCTTTTTCAATGGTGAGTCAATAGTAAGAGCATCCTATATTAAGTTTCCTTACCTGAAATTCAACGTGTAAGGATCATAGCTACCGCTGATACGTACCCGTTTCGTGTATTCAATTTCCCAGGTTTATTCCTGCTTCCTGAATTTTTCAGGTATCTCAAATGGCCTATTGTTATG
>JAKADT010000082.1:0-4285 GCA_021820245.1 Thermoplasmata archaeon
GGTAAATTTGATGAAAAAATAAGGAAGTACCGGGATACTGAAATTATTCTGGCGGCACCAAAGGGGAAGTTAACACAATCTGATCTTCCCCTGGAATGGGCTTCACAGGCTTTATCATACTATGACATGTACTTCAACTTTGAGTATTTTCTACCAAAGCTGCATCTCATTTCCGTTCCCGAATTTGGTGCAGGGGCCATGGAGAACTGGGGAGCCATAACTTTCAGGGAAATATATCTCGACATAGGTAAGTCAACGGGGACAAACACACTCAAGTCCACAATGGAGGTCATTTTCCATGAGATTGTGCATCAGTGGTTCGGGGATCTTGTAACCATGAAATGGTGGAACGATCTCTGGCTCAATGAGAGCTTTGCAACCTTCATGTCATACAAGGCAATTGAGGACATAAAACCCGAATGGCACACACTCAGCGACATGGTCCAGACCAGGACAAGCCAGGCACTTCTGAGTGATTCACTTGAACATTCTCATCCCATAGATGCTGATGTAACGGATCCAAACTCCGTTGCCCAGATATTCGACGAGATCAGCTACGGGAAGGGCGCAAGCATTCTGAGAATGATTGAAGCATATGTGGGTAATGAAAATTTCAGGGAAGGATTGAGACTCTACCTCTCAGATCATGCTCTTGGGAATGCAGAGGGAAAGGATCTGTGGGAATCCATAGAAAAGGCATCTGGAATGAAGGTCTCGGAGGTCATGGAGACATGGATCAGGAGGATGGGTTACCCTTACGTTACCGTGGTTCTTGAAGATTCAAAAATCAAACTGGATCAGCAGAGGTTTCTCTTATCCGGGAAATCTACAGATGAAGTATGGCCAATTCCCATGACCGTGCTGAATAGATCAGGAAATATTGAAAGCTTGATTCTCAATGAAAGGTCAAAGACAGTTGATGCTGGCGATTTTGCAAAGCTTAATTCAGGGATGACTGGATTTTTCAGGACACTCTACAAAGGAAAGGCTCTTGATCATGTACTCTCAAACTGGAACTCTTTCACGGAGCTTGATAAATGGGGAATCATAAGCGACTATTATGCATTCATAAGCTCAGGAAAGGCATCTCTGGACCAATACATAGGGATACTGGACAGATCTGCAGGTGACCTGGAACCGCTTATAGTGGAGGAAATCGCTTCACAGCTCTACCATATATGGTCTGTGTCTGCATCGGAAGCCATAAGGAAAAGATCTGTTGAATACCTGAAAGCAAAAATGGAGGGTCTCGGAGACAAAAAAGATGGCGAAGACCAGAGGATATCAATCCTGCGCGGTGTCCTTTCAAACTTCCTTGTAAGGATGGATGAAGAATATGCAAAGGCCAGATCAAAGGAATTCAGTGATTTCAGGAACATTGACCCGGACATGAAAGGTTCATCTGCACTGGCATTTGCCATTTCAGGAGGCTCGTACAGCGATCTCATGAACGCTTTCAGGGGAACAGGAAGTGATGAGGACCGCGGAAAATTAATAAGTGCCGCAGGATGGATGAGATCCAACAGTGAGAAGCTGAAATTCATGGAGGATCTGGCCAGCGGCGTGGTGAAGAGGCAGGACATGGCAAGATTTTTCACCGCATGTGCGGATGCTCCTTACTCCAGAAAATTCCTGCTTGAAAACCTCGAGAGATCCATGGATATGCTGCTGAAGGCATTCTCTGGAAGCAGGACACCATCAAAGGTCCTTGAGCAGTGTGTTTCTGTTCTTGGGCTGGATCATGGCGATGAAATGGGCAAGACACTGGAAAAGATCAGGAAACCGGAGATCCAGACGGGAATTGACAAGGGAAGAGAACTTCTCGAGGCCAACCTGGCAATTCGAAATTTGTTCAAAGAGCAAGTATAGAATCCTTTCCTTCTTGCCCAAGGCATATCAACGTCTGTAAATGTTAAATCCTATTGTCAATCTTATTTGAATATTATTTATAAAATAATTAAATTACTATGTAATAGGAACTTTTTATATAAAATAACCACAAACCACAGATAGAAGCTCACAGTAAACTCGAATATATGTGTGATAGGCTATCACAAAGGATTTTAGAGACATGTTAATTAGCAGTATTTAAATATTTCTAGAAAACTGTTAAATGAAATGCAGTCGATTGGGTAAAATGGTTGAAACAGTTCCTGAGAAACACTTCATGAAAAAGGGCCCAAAGCTGAAAAAGGAGCTTGGCTTTTATGAACTGCTGGTTATTGGTGTTGCAGGTTCACTGGGAAACGGCGCACTTTTTGGCACCGTTGAAATGGTTACGGGCGCTGGGCCCGGTGCAATATTCGGATTCATATTCGGCGCATTCATATACCTGCTTGTAGCATTCACCTATGTGGAACTTAGCAAGGTCTATCCGGAAGCCGGAGGGCCAACCAGGTACTCTATGTACACACATGGACGATGGACCAACCTTATTAACTCCATGGCAGATATTCTGTGGTATCTATTCATACCGCCCATAGAAGTTGTGGCAATACTCACTGGACTCGACTTCTTCTTCCCAGGTATATTTGTGACTCTTTCAGATTCTCCAACACTTATAGGTGCACTCGTTGGTACAGCACTGCTTCTTACGTTTATACCCATAAACTACTACGGCATCAGGCAGTTCGGAAAGACAACAAACATCGTTGGCCTCGTTAAGCTCATATTCTACATAGCAATGGTACTTGGTCTCATTGCATTTGTGTTCAATTTCAAGAACCTGTTTGCATACGGCGTTCTACCATACAAAGCAGTTTCTATACTGGGTATTATGCCTCTGGCCATGTATGATTTCGGTGCAACGAGGGTCATTCCAGATCTGGCGGAAGAGACCAATCACCAGAATGACGTGGCAAAGGCCATGATATTTACTGTAGTTATAGAATCACTGATCTATATTGGAGTAGCGTTTGCCATTTTGATGGGCTTTCACTGGTCCACACTGCACATAACGCCAGGCAATTTCGCGGGACTTACCGCGAGTAACAGCATACTTTCAGGAAGCAACCCATTCTTCATATTTGCACAGAAGAGCAACATTGAATGGATATTCATAGCGGCCATTGTGACTGGCTTCATGGCACCATATGTTACAGGTTACATATACGCGGGAAGCGGTTCAAGGGTACTATTTGCAATGGGAAGATCTGGTTTCATCAGTAAATCGCTCAAAAGGATCGATGTCAAGCATTCCATACCGATAATTGCACTTCTCTCGTTTACAATAGTGGGAGCAATCATTGTGCTGATAACTGCACCAAATCCATCCATATTCACTTTCATCGATGACGCTTCTGCCGCAGGATATCTGGGACTTGTGGTAAACCCCGTTTCTCTTATGGTCACCAGGAGGCAGGGGATTACAAGACCCGAACAGAGATTCAAGGGAATGTGGTTAATAGCTCCACTTTCAGTTGGTCTCAGTTCACTTATACCATTCTGGGCAGGGTGGCCTTCAGAGCCATATGCAGTTCTCCTTATGACCATAGGTGCGATTGTAATTGGCATAATGTCAAAGGTGAAGATAGGGGCAAAGAATGCAATCTGGTACATTGTATTCATAATATTCGAGACTGTAATGGTTCTCATTGGTACTGATGGGTATACGGGAACATTATTTGGAATGAAGGTTGGATCATTGGTACCATTCACATGGGCAACACTCATTGTGTTCGTTGTGGCAATGGGAGTCTTTTACCCATGGGGAGTACTATCCGGATTCAAGGAACAGTTCAGGCATGTAGACTTCACAAACGACGTGCTTGACAATATGGATTATACAAAATAATCCACCTTAAGATTCCATCGAAAATTCTATTAATAAAATATAATCAGAATTCAAATTAATCTCCATTTCCACTATAACCCTTGCCAGTGTTCATACACCTGACTCTTTTCAGTTCATGGTAAATCGACTAAATGTCATTTTTGTAGTAATCGACAATTTTTACTCATGGACGCCTTGAAATACATTACGCGGAAAGTTGGGGGATATCGAGACAAGATGCATCTTCACCGTTGTAAACGATATATATAGATGCATATATGCACTAACATGGTAAAGTTAATTTCTATTCAGGATGATGTTTACGCAGAGCTCGCAAAGAGAAAGGACAAGAAATCTTTTTCCCAGGTTATACGTGATCTCATCTCCGAATCAAAAAGAGAAACTACTGTAAATGATTTGAATCGATACTGGGGTCTGATTTCTTCTGATGAGGGCAAATTGCTGGAGCGCGATGTTATTGAGGGAAGAGAGAGGGCAAAGACCAGAAAGATA
>JAKADT010000082.1:4385-6702 GCA_021820245.1 Thermoplasmata archaeon
TTACCTTAATGAGGAGAAACAAAGAGATGATTGTCAAAGCCAACCATCGCGGCCAGTCATATATCTGGTTCGGCACTCTGTCGCCTCAAAAGGCCAAGATTTTGGATTGGTGTGGTAGGTTTTTACAAAGTAATGTGGGGCAGACTTGATTAATTTTCTATCGGAATAATCCACTTCGCCAACTGTCATCATTGAAATGAAGAGAGTTTACAACATTCAAACCCATGGCATTTCCTGCTTACTTCTTATGAGGCATAACTGGGAGATGCCCTTCTATAAAGAAAGCAGAGATTAGAGCGACAAGGGACAATATAAGCAAAACAAGGAACGATGCATGCATTGCGGAAGACATGGCTAACTCGTTAACGCCGTATTGATTTAGCTTGACAGACCCAATGGTGGACATTGAATTTAAACTCTCATATTTTAAGTAGAGGAAGACCGTCAGTGCGGAAAGGATCACGCTCCCGCCAATATTACCCATAAATTGTACAATAGAGGTTGATGCACCTATATCCATGGGTTCAGCTGAATACTGGGCTGAAATCGTGGTTGCAGACAATGTGAAACCGATTCCAAAGCCGATAGGGATCAATCCCTCCACCAAGCCTAAAACTGGCAAAGGTCCGACGAAAATAAAAGGTTGAGTGTCTGGCGAAATTGTCATAAGAGGAACGAAACCAAGTGCCATCAACACCATTCCTGCCACACACAACGCTCTATATGAAAACTTGGGCAAGAGCATACCTCCTGCTATTGACCCGACCACCATGGGAACTACAAAACCATAAAGGACATCTCTCAGTGTACTGGCTGTTCCGACAAGAACTTCTGTTACGAATATGGCAATGAAAGTACTCAGGGAGAATAGCACTCCTCCTCTGAAGAAACTGAGAAGGCTGTCGGCCGTTATTGTTTTCATCCTGAACATTCTAACCGGTATCAAAGGTTCTGGTGCAATTCTGATCTCCACGTATAAAAATAGCAACAATGTTAGAAGGGCGGAGCTAACGAGGATAATGGTTAATGGATCATACAGACTCCACCCAGAATAAACCATTTCCACCAGTGGGAAAATCAACAAGGAAACCCATACTGTAAGAAGAATGGATCCTAATGTGTCAAATTTTTTCACCAACATCGGTCCCAACTGACCAAGTATGGCTATTATTATCATCAACGACAGGATTCCAAAGGGGATATTTACATAGAAAACCCATCTCCAGCTGGTTGAGCTCACTATGTACGCCCCAACTTCGGGTCCCGCAACTATAGCAATACCAATGAAACTGGTAACGATGCCTGTGATTCTTGCCCGCGCTTTCGGAGGAAGAATGATAGCTATAACGGTAAGTCCAACCGGTAGAAAGCCTCCAGCTCCTAACCCCTGAACGACCCTGAACAGAATCAACTCGGATATGTTCTGGCTCATCCCTGCAAATATTGATCCTGAAATGAATACTGCCAAAGTCATTATCAGGATGAATTTCTTGCTGTAGTGATCTGAGAGTTTTCCAAATATGACCATTCCCACTGCTGACGACGTTATGTATGCATCTATCAGAAAAGGTAAACCCTCTGGTTGATGTAAAGCACTGACTATGGCTGGCATGGCGGTAGAGACGATGAGATTATCCAGGGCTCCCATCAGCACTCCGAGAACAATTCCAACTAAGATCAGGAAGGATTGGCGTCTGGTGAGATCTACTTCGTTAGTTCCTCTAATGTTTTGATCTCGTTGAGAGGTCATTGAAAATCATCTTCACCATGGTCTGTGGTGGATAGTGCTTTAACGAGTAACGATAAAATTTCCGAAAACTTATCCAGATATTCCTCGCTAAGAGACTCCTCCAGTTTTTCTGCGAAAGAGTGTTGCAGCTTCTGGAACTCCTGCAGCTTTTCACTGCCCTTTACCGAAAGTGAAATGCCTATTCTTCTTCGGTCCTTCCGGCTTCTGGAACTCTGTATATAATGTAGTTTTCTCAAGCCATCAAGAATGTCGGTAATACTTGGAAGACTGGTACCAGAGTAAGCAGATAATTCCGTTGGCGAAATGTCCTTCCGAAGTGAAATGACCTGTAGTATCCACGCCTGAGCAAGAGTAAGCCCTACAGCTCTGGAATTAATCCTTGAAACTTTTGTGAAGTGTGATACAAGGGTGCCGAAATCAGTCCACAAAGCTGAATGCTGTCTAGAAGAGTCGATTGGTGAATCACTATTGTTATCTCCACTCATGATAGGAATCCTAATAGTTAGGAAACTTAAGTAATTTTTGATTCGTAATTTAACTCAAATTTTAGAGAAACAAGTCGTGCTG
>JAKADT010000010.1 GCA_021820245.1 Thermoplasmata archaeon
TTAAGCGGGTGTGGTGTAGCCTGGTAACACGCGAGCTTGCCAAGCTCGTGCCTCGGGTCCAAATCCCGGCACCCGCATAACCGTAAAGTTCCGGAATTATCCATAAAGGTTTACTCTTTGACTAATTGTATACGAATTACAATATAATTCTGCCAATGGTGCACCTGATAAACTTAATGTGAAAGATGGATCAAATGTCACGCTCTCAATTCGGCTTCTTTTTTCTTCAATCTCCCTTCCACTTTCATTTCCTCATCTCTAACCGGCCTCATAAGATTGTTCATGGATTCGTTCCAGGCGGGTCAACTGCACGCAATGCTCATAAAATTAGTTATCGCTATGAAGTATGCTGGTTTGCACCATTTGGGTCTATTACTCATGCATCCCTGTAGACATCTATGAACCTCAAGTACCAGTTCTTGAACATATCTTGGGAGCAAAAATGTATCTCAACTGGAGCTTCTATGGTTCTCCAGATATCTACTGTTATTCTATCCTTTGCACCTGGTGAGTGGACAATGACCAGTATATCGATGTCGCTATCTCCTGTCCAGTTGCCCCGTAGTACAGACCCAAAGAGTATGACCCTTGCCTTGCTATCGTGTTTTAGACATATGGCCTTGACTGATTCTACGACTTTCTCATAATTCTTCAAGTAGTTGAGTCTCTTCAGATCATTTTCAAGAAATGTATCCACCGAATACCTCCTTTATGAACCGAAATAGGGGTTCCACATCTTCAGACGAGTGTCTGACGGGAAGGTATCTCGCTGAAATGTAACCTTCTTCCAGTCTGGAAAGCCTTAGTATACTGTTTTCGTTGGACAACAATACGGAAAACCTTGGATCAAACTTTGATAATATTCTAATGAGTTCCCTCAGTGAATGTGTTCTGGGATACGTTGCCCCAAATTCCAATAGTCTTGATTTTAACGCGAGTTCACAGTGAAGATAAAGAGAGGACATGGCTAAATCCCACTTTTTGTCAAGAACTAACCTTTCAGCCTCCTCTAGGTATTCATGACTTCTGGTCCCTAAAATTTCAACTTCTTCCATTGTCATTGATACTAATACAAATGGGAATCCAATAGAAAATACTAACGCTCTACTGTGGATAAATTTTTACCCGTAATACTTGCTTGGTACCCTGTCAGGCTTCAGTTGATTTTATCTGCATACGGATTCCAGCAATCTTATGAACACTTCCTGAACCAGAAAATTGTGCGGTTTGTACTCAAAGTAACTGTATCAGAATATTTCCAATTTTCAAATTATCAACCAAGGTTTGAAACCTGTTAAACGGGAAAACTATTAATTGGTTGATTTACATAAAGAACTGTTGAAAGACGACAGCTTTCTTTTCAGGAACGGATCCCTGAGGTTCGGAAGAATTTTTCTTATCCTTTTTATTCTGCAGATGGCAATATATGTGGCAATTTCGTCCCTGAGTCTGCATAATGCCTCCCTATATAATACATTCAAAAGCGAACAGAACTCCATAGATAGCAAATCATTTCTTCCAATGTTTCTATCAATTTTTCCCCATAATCTCCTCATAGCTTCAATTGAGTTTATACCAGTTATTGGGGTCTTCTTTTATTTCTTTTCCATTGTGGAAACAGCCGTAATAATAGCACTTGAGGGAACAGGGCTGCATACATCAGGCATGCTTGTTTTCTTTACACTGGCCATATTACCTCACACCTGGCTGGAACTCCCCTCGTATTCCATTGCAACAGGTGCCAGTTTATATCTGATTTACACTCTGGTAAAGAGAGGAGATCAATTCAGATCAAGAATGAAGAAAATAGGATTGATTTACCTTTTCGTTGTTCTGGAGCTTATGATTGCTGGACTTTTTGAATCTACGGAGATCATAATGGAAATAACATATCCTGCACCATACGATCTTCTTTATCCAATGATGATGTGGATTCCAGCAGTACCCGTAATAATCTTACTGATATTCCTGTTCCGGAGGATCACTGGTGACGGAAACAGAAGACGAATGAAAAAAGTGTCTCCAACAGATATAATCGATGAGAGTTTCGGAAGAGAGTGAAATAGATTCTCTGCCAAAAAACACCGCAAGATATTTAGTTAATTTCGTTCATGATATTTCTCATGGCAGATAGTTTTTATAATGTGGATCCAATTGAAAATTACGTTAGATCACAATGCACTGAAAAATGACATAGCGATATCCGAGAGCTACAGAAAACTTCTGGAATTAAGGAGAACTGTACTGGCCCTGAAGGGATCGTTTCCATTTACTGTTTTTTCGGACCTTCAGGGAAGGGTTGAGGAGAGGATTAAGACTTTTGAATACCCTATGTGTGGAGACAATGGCTTAAAGGTCCTGTTCTCAAATGGGCTATCTGTTCCCGTTGAGGAGAAAGATTGCCTTGAGGCGAGAGACAATGACCAGAAATTCACTGACTTCGTATTCTCAAAGTACGTTTCCGCCAAGGACCTTCTAATGGAACCTGATAAATTATCGGGTATATACGACAAAGATTATTTCAGGAGAGTTTCGAGAAACCTGTCTCCACAGAATACCCCGAACATCGAACTTTCATCAAGCCTGCAGAATAAGGTTGATATGCTGATGACAAAGATAGATAATTTGGAGAGCATCTATAACCTTCACGTTCCAAAAATAATGGAAAACCTTGACAGCCTCAACCGGAAGATGGATTTGATCTATAAGAAAATGCTGGGTAGTGAGAACACAAGCCAGTGAAACCGATCACTAACATCAATTTCTATCCGGAAGCTTGGGTATTATTTTTCCCCTCTCCGAGATTAATCTTGTAACTTCCTCTATCGTCCTGTCAAGCTGGATGTCCCTGTGATTCTTATAATCAGTAGGGCCATTCTCCACCTCGATATCCGGATCTGTACCGTAGTTTTCCACCCCCCAGCCAACGTCCTTGAACCAGAAAGCGAATTGAGGCTGGGTCACCGTTGTTCCGTCCACCAGGGTGATCTTCGGGTTAATGCCAACAACTCCACCCCAGGTCCTGGTGCCAAGCAGTGGACCCAGTTTCATCAACTTAAAGCTGTGGGAAAATATATCACCATCGGAACCAGCCATTTCGTTTGTCAGTGCAACAATGGGACCGTTAACAGAATAGGCAGGGTAATGTTCCGGGTCTCCCCTTCTGGGGAAGTCGTATCCAAGTATCTCCCTGCGAAGCTTTTCCAGTATAAGTTGCGAAACATGGCCACCGCCATTCCATCTCACATCGACAATCATTCCGTCTTTCCTGTACTCCTGTAGATAAAGTCTGTGAAATTCACCAAATCCCATTGGTCCCATGTCGGGAATGTGAACATAACCAACCTTTCCATCTGTTTTTTTATGCACATAGTCCCGGTTGGCTTCAACCCAATCTCTGTAAAGTAATCTTCTGTCCTCTTCCATTGCCTTGACAACAATCCTGTGGTCCTCTCCCCCGACTGAGACATCCATGTTGACAAAATAACCACCCTTTCCGAGAAGGTGTTTCCCGAGTGGCTCTTTGTCGTTTGTTGGTATGTTGTCAAATTTTGTTATTCTTGCTCCATTGAGATCGATTCCAAAGAACAGGAGTGGATTTCTCTCCTCCGGATTTGACTGATCACCCCTGTACAGCTTCAAGAGATCAAATCCTTTGGTGCCATTACGAACCTGAATTCCCAATTTTCCGACCTTTGAGATCCTCTTGTCTGAAATGTCTCCTCCCATTTCGTATGCATGAGAAGTCCCAAGCTCACCGTTTGCCTCCTTTATGAGATCGGAAAGTTCGGATCTTGTGGAAATACCTTCAAGCAGGGGGTGATACAAATCATATACTTTTTTCCATTCTTCCATTACCTTTCTTGGATTCCAGTAGTTTTCGTTCATTAGCTTCCATGCTTCCCTGAACATTTCATCCCATTCTGATTTGAGGTCCACCTGAAAGCGTATTCTCTGGATATCTATGTTTATATCTTCAGTGGATCCAGGCATTCCTGGCAGGGTTGGAAGACCCATTGAAGTTGTCGTAGCTGCTATAATTTTGTACTTCCCTGCACTCTCTATGAGAATCTTCTTCGTATCCCGTGAAAGCCTGAAATCACTGATTCCAGACGCAACAACCCTTATTTTTCCAGTCTTGATATCATATGCCTTCAACGTGCCCGATGATCTTTTGGCTCCACTGTAAAGATAGTATTTCATTGCACCTTCAGGTGGGAATTCAAGATAGAATACACTTGAACCATCACTTGATATTTTTTCATAATCTGCCATTTCCATAGGCATTGTTTCTATGCGGTTCCCAATACCTTCTACATCTATATTCAGTTTTGACTTTTCATCAACTTTGCCCGAATAAGATTCCGGTACCATATTTGCGGGAGAATTCATGTTCTTTCGCAATGAAACAACATTTACTTTCGCGGCTGTTGGATATCCCAGATCAAACAGTATTTTATCGTACACCGGGTCAAGGCTACGTCTTGAGATGTAGTAAAGATAACCGCCATTTGGGTCAAATACTGGGCAGTAATCAAGTCCACCGTAGGATGTGACGTCGATCTTCGTTTTTCCGTCGGAGGATGAAATCCTGATATTTCTTGTATCTGGAGAATTCTGATAGGTGTATGCAATCCATCTGCTGTCAGGCGACCAGACAACATCCTCTATGAATCCTTTTTCGCAGGAATCCACGAGGACTAACTTCTTTTCTTTCATATCAAAACTGTGCAGTTCAAATCTGTTATTTACCAGAATAAGTTTGTTTTTATCTGGAGAAAGACTGATATTATGTATAATCCCATTTTCAAATCTGAATTCATCCATAAAACCTGACCTTACGTTATAATTTACAACGTATTCATTAAGTCCATCTGTGGTGGACAAAACCACGTTTTCATCGTCAACAAAGTCAGCATTTCTGATTCTCTGATCTGCTTTTTTATTTATTTCAAACACTGGGCCACCCAGAGGGTCCATAACAAACCCATGTCCCCTTGATATAGCTGCTAAGAGAGAAGAATCGTTGTTTAAAGTTATGGATGTGAGATGATCTTCAGGATTTATGAATTTCCTGTGATCATGAGGTCCAGGCGAACTGAGATTTATTTTTACCTGCTCTGTTTTGCCCGTTCCCAGATCAAGTATAAAGATACTTCCTCCTGCCTGGTATACTATCCTGTCGCCATCAATACTTGCATTTCTCACATAAAAATCTGTGGAGTTTGAGATCTTTTCTATATCTTTGCCTTTGTAGTCCATTAGATATACGTTTGCAATTCCATCCTTATCCGAAACAAACAGTATCTTTTCACCGTGAATCATGGGGCATGTTATCCTTCCATAGTTTTTCAACAACAACCTGAAGTTCCCACTGTTATCAGAATCCAGCCAGAGGCTCCCGCTGGTGCCTCCTCCGTATCGTTTCCAGAAAGGTACATCATTTGTATTTCTTCCAAGAAGTGTTGCGTGCTTTGAATATGCCAGATGGTTAGCAGGTCCCAAACCGAGGTTTATCGGTTCTCCACCATCAGGTGGTACCTCGAAAAGCTCAATCCATCTCCCCATGGGTGTGTTGTAATCCGAAGAAACTATTATGTTACCTTCAGGGTTCCAGCATACCATGTTTGTAGTCATGCTCCCCATATAGGTGACTCTCTTCAGATTATCTCCATTGAAATCCACCGTATAGATTTCAGCAGTGGAATCCTTGCTGCTTAAAGCTCTGAATGCAATTTTTTTTCCATCTGGTGAAATTTTTGGGTTTGATATTGCACCCGCATCTCCCAGAATGGAGAATGTTTCTCCACTTTTGAGATTGTGCCTCCATATCCTGTCATTATGTACAAAAAGCAGATCTTCGTTTCTTAACTCGGGCCACATCAAATAAGTATTCATATTATGAACATGATTATGAAGTCAGTATTATTTATTTTGGACTTGGATAATAGAAGAGTGATCTATTATCAATAGTTTAGCGTTTTTACTGAAAATATAGACTATCTGTAGTCTATTTTGCTTCGAACAATGTCGATCTATCCCCGAAACAATCTCGATTTGGGACCTTGCAAAAGAGAGGTATCTACAGACAGCACAGACGTATTTCTGCACTCTGAATACGATCCTATTCCCCAGTGTTCTCGTGCAGGTTCCGTTTCCTGACACCCTTTTAGAAGAACATTGTGAACATGTTGGGTTCATGAAGCTTATGAGATCGTTCTCCTTCAGTTCCATGTCCATCATAGGTATATTATTGATCATCAGTGAAGGAAATCATGCAACAGACGAGAAGTAATCAAGTGAGGTTGAATCTCTTTTAAACTCAATGTATGGTGCCTTCGGCAATCGCTTGTAATGGAATGAAATCAACTAAAAATAGAAAATCTCCAGTAAAGTCAGTTCTTGTACAATCATTGTGAATCATATGTTAAGAAGATCGAAATAAATTGTTTGATAAATCAGCAAAAAGTTTGGTAATTTCTTACTGAGTTATCCTGTCATCGCTCTTTTTTGAATACCTGGATGACCATGTTTCACTTGAAAAAACAATTCCCGTGATCATCAGCAGTGATGCGGCGACTATGATGAAACTCCAGATGTTGAGCAAGCTGAAATGAAGTGCCACAAACAGGAGAATTATGGTTGTTGAAAAACTCGCTGCTATCCCACCCGCATTATATGCAAAGCCTACTGCAGTTGATCTGTAACGTTTACTGAATTTCTCGGCCAGGAATGCAGGTAGAGTTGCAAATATCATTGCCTCTATGAATGCCTGTACTGAAAATGCAGCAACAACAGCAAAGAGTGTATGGCTCAACCCTAAATATATCAGTGGATATGCAGTCAAGAGGAAGGCAAGCGAGTATATGGCCATGGAGATCCTCCTTCCACCCAGCCTGTTTGACAGCATACCCCCTATCCATACACCAAACAGGGATATGAGATTAATGAGCGCTATTGCAAGACCGACTGTTGAATATGGTATATTTTCAAATTTCTCCATAACTATAGGATAAAACGACAGGGTGGCACCGTTTATGAACAACAACCCTGCAGTTATCATGATGACAAAAGCCAGGGCCATGGGGACCTCCCGTACCATGTTGCGCACTGGTATTTTTTCAACTTTGTGTTCATTTTTCATTTCAGTGAAAATCCTGGATTCTCTGGTGAAAAGTCTGAGGACCAGGGCCAATATGCCAGGGATTATGGATGTTGCAAACAACACCCTCCAGCCGAAAGCCTGAAAGCCCGCCTGCCCGTAGAATGAATCCAGAGCAAAAAAGACCAGTGAAACTATAAAATACCCGACTCCAAAGCCACTCTGAACGAAAGCGCCAACAAAACCTCTTCGCTCAGGTGGAACAGATTCAGTTGCAAGCGCTGTTCCGCCGCCATATTCTGCGCCGGCAAAGAAACCTACCATGAAAAGAGCCACGTATAATATGGCAGGTGCAAGAAGTCCAATCTGACTGAATGATGGTATCAGTGCTATTGAAGCACTGAATATTGAGAAGAACAGAACGGTGATAGTAAGCATCGTCTTCCTCCCGATTTTATCCCCGAAGAAATTTCCGAGAACAACAGACCCAACCAGTCTCGCAACTGCACTGACAATAAAACCCATTACTGTAGCAAGGAGTGCGAGATAGATTGGCGGAAACAGTATCTTTGAAATTGTAACAGCAACAAGAGCATAGGTTATTGAAACATACCCGTCCATTACCCATCCAGACCATGAAGAAAGAACCTGCATCCACTCAGTCTTCTTTAAACCGTAGACTTCCACATTGACGGGATGATATCAACATATTAAACAGTAACTCTTGTGTTTATAAAAGTTGACGATGTTTTTTTAGAACTTTACGAAGATCGCTGAAAATAGCCGTTATATATTTGACTTCATGGTAATAGCAACACCTTGAATCCAGTTGCCAGCGGAGTTTACTGGACTGATGGATTGGTTACACCGGCTGATTCAGGGAAAAATCAACGATTCTGGAACAAATGCAAAACATTCTATAAATGGAAGTGTATTACAATGTATGACATATTCGGCAGAGATTAGCAGAAGAAAACCTGGATTGTTCTTGTTCCTGCTTGACCAGTCGAGGTCCATGAGCCACAAACTGGCTGGGCAGCAGACGTCAAAAGCCAAGGAGGCCACGGACGCAATAAACAGGCAAATATATGAAATAATTTACAGGTGCACCAAGACAGAGGGTGTGAGAGATTATTTTGAGATAGGTATAATAGGATATGGATCAAAATCGGACACCGCGGAATCATTACTTCCAAACTCAACCATCGTCCCCATATCGAAAATGGCAGAGAATCCAATACGGATAGAAAAGACCACGAAAAAAATAACAGATTCTGAAGGTGAAGAGGTTGAAACTGAGATGGAATTTCCTGTCTGGTTTGAACCCGTTGCAAATTTCAACACCCCAATGGTGAAGGCTTTGAAGCTGGCTAAGGAATGGTGCAGGGAATGGCTTCTTGAACACTCCGATTCGTACCCTCCAGTTGTAATTAACATATCAGACGGAGCTGCAACTGACGGTGACCCGATTCCCGCGGCGGAAGAACTGAAGTCAATGTCCACAACGGATGGCAACCTCCTTTTTTGGAACTGCCACCTTTCCGAATCAAAGCAGGAAGATGCTGTAGTTTTCCCCTCAGATGAAGATTCACTCCCGAAGACGGACAGATTCTCAAGGGAACTTTTCAGGATGTCCAGCAATTTACCAGAACCATTCCTGGATGTGGCAGCCGAAAGAGGTCTTGAGATCAAAAATGAGGCAAGGGGATACGTGTTCAACGCTGGCCTTGATGAACTGCTTGAGCTGCTGGATATTGGAACCAGAGCTCCAACCGAGAATCTTCATTAGAGAGTTCTGTGAAAATACAGGATTTTCACCTCAGCAAACTGGGGAATCCGGCTAAAGAATACGAGGATTCCCTCAGTTTCGATCTTAAAAAAGGAAGGTTTGCAATTGCCGATGGTGCCAGTGGTTCCACATTCTCTGATATATGGGCCATATCACTGACAGAAACATTTGTCAGTTCAAATGTGGATCTGTTCAGAGGGAAGGATGATGTCGTAAACAGAATAGTTTCGGCATCGAGGGATCAGTGGTACGATAAAGTCAACTGGAAAGCACTTCCGTGGTTTCTGAAAAATAAATCGATTTCCGGATCATATTCCACATTTCTTGCGCTTCAGATTAAAAAAACGGCTGGAAGATTAAAATTTGCATCGCTTTCAATTGGGGACAGCTGCATGTTTATCCTGGACGGGGACAAGATTAAAGAGTCTTTTCCTCTGAAAACACCAGTAGAGTTTGGAAACACTCCGGATCTGATCTGGAGCGGACAGGGTTCACCTGTTAAGAAGAACCTGAAGGTTCCTGAACCTGAACCGAAGATGTTTTCCGGTTTTATAAGTCCGGGTGAAACTGTTCTGCTTGCAACAGATGCAGCTGCAAAATGGATTATGGAGGACCCAATTTACTCTATGGATCTGTTTCGCAACGATTTCTTATCTCTTGATTCAAAAATCCCTAAACTCATTAACGAGAAAAAGATAAAAAACGATGATTTTACCATTGCCCTGCTGGAATTCACAGACCCATAATCTTCAATGGTTCCGTTCCATCCCATAACGGATCTTTCTGCAGTGCCTGAATCATAAGTTTTGTCAGTTTTTTAACCTTCCTACCCCCCGCTGTTGTGAGTGCTTTTACGACGGGTGAATTATCAGGGTCCCTGAAATCTTCTTTCCTCATTATCAAGCAGTCAGGATCGTCTCCATTGAATTTTTTCCACAGGTCTGGCTTTTCAGCAAGTGCCAGAAGTGTGAGGTAAATGACAAGGGATGAGAAGTTGTCCAGATTCCGGCCATAACCATCCACCTTCCTGTTTGGGTGCTGGAAACCGGAGTGACCAAGTTCAGGTGCCTTCTGTCCTTCCATCAGCGGAACATACATTCCGTCGTAATCCACAAAGATCATCTTTCCGTTCTTATCAATTATGATGTTGTCCCCCGAAAGATCACCATGAGCAATACCAAAACTGTGCAGTTTTGCTACTGAATCAATGAAGTCCCTTGCCAGCTTCTTCATGACCTTCGTGTCCTTCAGGTTTGCCTTAATGTATGTGTTCAGTGGAGTCCCGTCTATCCACTCCATTGTGAGGATAGGATAATATACCGACGGATTCTTCATTGCCCTTATACCCTGGGTATAGAAATCAAATTTGACCAACGGATCAGCTGCGTAATTTATTCCTCTCAGGTACGATGAAATTTCCAGATATCTCATATTAAGGTGTGAGGTCCTCTTTGTGAAGCACTTCAAAGCCAGTAACTGCCCCGATGTGGTCCTGACCTTATAGATTGAGCCGTAGTTTCCTGTGGCGTGTACATACCAGTTCACAGATACTGGGTTTTTAACGGCAGTAGACGTGGCAAGTTCCGTGAGGTCTTTATAGATGGAATGCTGGAGAGATTGAAAACTCTGCTCATAATCGCGACCTGATGGCCACGATCCCTGTGGGTCCTCCGGGGCAGAAAATTTTTTCGATTTTAAATCGTTCAATACCCTTTCCATAATCTTCCTGTTGGTCTCGTACCAGGAGATTGGTGAATTACGGTTTGAAGCTATCTGGGTAGAGTCTCCCGGAGGTACCTCAATTTTTTTCTGCTTCGTTTTTCCTGATGTTTGGGTAGCTTGATGACCGGAAAAGTGAGTTAGAATTTTCTTCGTGATCTCAATATGTGTTTTCCACGAATCCATGTCACCGACCTTCACCAGTATTTTTTCAGGTGCACTGCCCTTAACTATGATGCAGAGTCTTTTCAGCATCCTCCCCTCGATTGTTACATTAATCATATCTTCGACTTTTATCTCAAAACTGTCCTGTCTGTTTTTGTTTCCAGGATCAGGTTTAAAAATAATCTTCAAAGGTGTAAGAATAAGGATTCCATGACTTCTGCCGAAATTTGCAGGTTCAGTCAGGATGTATTGAGGGTCAGTTCCATTGGAAGCCATGTTCTAAACAATATGATACATGATCATAAATATATGCCCCATGATGGACAGAACTTGAATCGAATGATACAACCACATTTATGGCTGCTAGTCTGTTTTTATGAGCATTTTATAGCAACTGTTACGTATATATACATAAGACTAAACCTGGCCCGGCCACAGGTAAAAAGTGACTGTACAGTTATGCAGCAATGGTTGAAAAATGAATCTGCAGGGTGAATTTTCATTTTATGACTTTTTTCATAAAAGTTTATACCTCAAAATATGGCTTACTGGACAAGGGAGAGATAAACCTCCTCCATGCGATCCATTCCCTCTACCGAATCTATTTCGACGCCCATTCCCATCAGTTCCTTCAGAACCAGGTTTCTCGTTGAACCGGGCTTAATCTCAACGATTATCTCGTTCCCATTTATGGTCATATTCAGTCCATTCGATGTGTTTTTAACATTGCTGAAGCTGCCCCTGATGCGCATTTTGGTTCCATTCATGTCCTTTATTTCATCGTTGAATTTTATCTCTCCGTTGTCTATTATAATGACCCTGTCACACACCTCTCTAGCTTCGGACAGGAGATGCGTGCTGAACAGTATAATTGTATTTTTTTCATCCCTGATCCTGATCAGTATATCCCTCATTTCCTTCATCCCTCTGGGATCAAGACCAAATGTCGGTTCGTCCAGGACTATTATTTCAGGATCGCCTATCATGGAGACGGCCAGGCCAAGTCTCTGCTTCATTCCCCTTGAGTATTCTCCGGTTTTTCTGTCAAGATATTCAGTTATGCCGGTTATTTTTCCAAGCCTCTTTATCTCCTCTGCGCTTTCCGAACTGGACATCCCCTTAATTCTTGCTACAAAGTTCATTGTCTCCCTGCCCGTAAGATATGGGTAAAATTCCGGCTGTTCCACAAGCGCGCCTATTTTTTCAAGTGCTTTTGTTGGATTCTGGTTAACATTAACACCATTGACCAGTATTTTTCCCTCTGATGGTTTGAGTATATTGGTTATGATCTTCAACAATGTTGTTTTACCTGCACCGTTTGGACCAAGTATTCCAATACACTGGGGAGTTTCCACTTCGAGAGTTATTTCCCTCAATGCCTGTAATGATCCAAAATTCTTGCTGACACCCTTTATTTCAAGCGTGGGCATTCATTTTACCTCCTTGTTTTCGAAGAGAAGCAGTGAAGCTACAATTGATACCACCAGATAAAGCACCATTACCATGAGAGAAACCATAATGGATGAGAATGGTGCACCTGCAATGCTGTTGTTCACTGCAAATGTGGATGTGCTGACATTTATAAACACCCTTTCCACAATCGATGCTGCGTTGGCAAGTAGGAAAAAAGGGTTATAGCTGTAAATCAATTCAAACACAATGTTTATTGCTGAAAATATTATGAAATAAATCAGGAAAACGGTTATGTAAGCATATAGATTCTTCTTGAAAATACTGCTGACGAGAAACGTAAACGCTGAAATTGAAAAGATAAACACAACCAGCAATCCCAGGGATGAGAGAAATGTAACAGGTATCTGTGTGGGAAAGACCAATGTGTATGTTATGAACTCCATGAACACATAGATGGCCGTTATGGCAAGCGTAACTGATACCGAAGCCAGATATTTTCCCATAAGGAGAACGCTTCGCCCTATTGGAAGTGGAAATATCTGAAATGCCGTACGGTTCTCTATTTCACTTGAAATGGCTGGCGAACCAAAGAACACGGCCGCAAATACAGGAAGGTCCGACAGCACAAATGCCCATATATACAGGAAAAGGTCTTCCTTGAGACTCGTTGATATTGTTTTCCCTTTGAGTGCAGGTATGAAATCAGGTAGCTTATTAATATACCTGAATGACAGGTATACCATCAACCCGGAAATCAGAAGAACCAGAAGAAGCATCAGATAGAAGCTTCTTGACCTGTAATAATTCCGGAAATAGTACCCATATGTTATTAAAAAACGGTTTGTCATAGTCAATTACACTTCCTGAAAATCAATTTCTCATCACGCAACCAGTCATGGATTGAAATATGCTGTAAAAAAGTTCTCATATGCACCCGTAGCGTTGTTAA
The DNA here is from genome assembly GCA_021820245.1 of Thermoplasmata archaeon. GTDB lineage: Archaea > Thermoplasmatota > Thermoplasmata > Thermoplasmatales > Thermoplasmataceae > Oxyplasma. Next base: position 13,138 of record JAKADT010000010.1, read on the forward strand.
GTGAGGCTGTACCGGTAATGTCAGCAAGGCCAGACTTTGAGGTTATCTCAAGCTGCAGTGGATCGACCCAGGCCGCCCTGAAAATTGTGAAATTCATCTGTGGTTTTGAAATATTATACATACTGTACAGCTTTGTTGACTCCATGTTCAGAAAAATCTGGGTGGAATTCATGGTTATATTTCCTGTTACGGAACTGAACAGCGAACTGTTTCCTCCTGAAACGTAGAACGAAAGATTTGACGAATTGTTGAAATATGCACTTCGTGATACAAAATTAGCACTTCCAGAATATGCACTTATGGAATGATTGAGAGAATCAATGGAACCAATGACAAATGAAAAGCCGAATGGATTGTATGCATACAGATTCACGGAGAGGTTTGCCTCAATTGGTTTCAAAAACGCAAGGGCAAATGATGGAAACTTTGAATTCAACGTTCTGAATCCAGTCTCGTTAATCCTGATCCTGTAAATCTGAAACCCGTGTATCGTCCCCCATGTGGAGAGACTTATCCCTAGACCGGATGTGATTGAAGATGTATTGGAAATCCCCGTGACGGATGAAGTGTTGACATTGAGGAGAGATTCTGCGTTCTCCAACATAAGCACTGGTGAACCTGAAGCATAGAATGCATACATGGAGGTACCGTTATAGTTTATTTCGGCGACAGATGTCGAATTTTCAGGAACATAGGAGAGGGGATTTGAAGCCTGGTCCGAAACAGACATGTAATGATAGAGAACAATGACCGTTGGAGCTACCACGGCTGCCGAAAGGATGACAATAAGAATTTTCTTCAATAAAGGCTCCATTATTACGCATTCCCAGTTCCTATTTAAATTTACATAAATTTTACTTTACAATGAAACAATGTTGGGAAAGATGGATAAATGTTAATTAACCGGGATGTGCTAACAATTATATGATAACTGAAATAAATGGCAAGAAAATATCACCATTGGGACTGGGAACATGGAAAATGGGTGGGTCGGGATTTGCCGAAACCACTGAAGATCTGAAGAACATAACCGCCCTCAAATCAGGAATAGAAAATGGGATAACGCTCATAGACACTGCAGAGATGTATGGAGACGGGCATTCTGAGGAACTTGTGGGAAAGGCAATTACTGAATTTGACAGGGACGATCTTTTCATTGTGACCAAAGTGTGGAATGATCATCTCAGGCATGACGATCTGTTGAAGTCCGCAAACAGTAGCCTTAAGAGACTGAATTCCGGCTATATTGACCTCTATCTTATTCACTGGCCAAGCCCAAATATTCCCATAAAAGAAACAATTTCAGCAATGGAGGAACTTGTGGACATGGGGATAATAAGAAACATAGGTGTGAGCAATTTCAACAACCGCCTTCTCCAGGATGCCATGGATGCTACCAAAAAATATGAGATAGTTGTAAACCAGCTTGAATACAATATGTCAAATAGGTCAGTGGAGAGGGACAATCTTGACTTTTGCAGAAAAAATTCCGTTAATATTATGGCATATTCACCCCTGAATCAGGGTAACCTGAAATTTGGGAGGAAAATAAATGAAACGGCAGAAAGACTTGGTATAACACCCGTCCAGACCATATTGCGCTACCTGATGAGAAACAGTATCCCCATTCCGAAATCATCTTCACCCGAACACATATTGGAATTTGTGGGGGCTATGAAGGAAGAACTCCCGGATCAGTATGCCAGGGCCATATGACCGTTCATGGCGTTCTGTACCTGATTATACCGCCTGTTTCCTTTTCTTCCAGGATTCCAAGATTCTTCATATGCCTGATATGAGCTATTGCCTCTCCAATTGCGAAGTTCTGTTCCATTGAATTCATGGAGTCCATCTTTCTCCCCCTGCTCCATGTCATCCTTCCAGCTATCTCATAGGCATCTAGCCATGATTCATTTGCTATATCCTTTATCTCTTCAATCCTTGCCCTGTGATGTGCTATTATTGTTTCTGTCCTCTCTACCAGGCCTTCAAATGGTCTTCCATGTCCGGGAAAAACTCTTTTCACATGAAGTTGCACTGTTTTCTTGAGGCTCTCAATATAAAGCCCAAGCATATCCGTCTCCCGGTCGAAAAAGCTTATGTTGGGCGTTATGCGTTCCAGTATATGATCGCCGGTGAAGAGGAATCCTTCATTTTTCATGTAAAAACAGGTTGAACCCGGGGAATGACCCGGTGTGTTTACAACCTTTATGTCTTCAAACCTTCCCCTTTCGATTGAGGAAAAATCATCAAGATCAAGGCTTCTGTAATTGTCAAGTTCCATAACCACCGGATGGCTTTCACCAAATTTTTCAATATATGTTTCGGGAACACCATTTATTTTCAGGAAGTCAATAAGTTCCTCCAGGAACCCTTCCGGTTTTTCCTGTATGGTTCTTATACGTATCAGATCCTCTTTCCCGATATATACTGGAACAGAATAATCCTGGTGCAACTTCTGGGCCCCACCAAGATGATCAATGTGGAGATGAGTCAGGAATATAGCGTCAAGATCCTTCAACGCCACATTCTTTTCAATCAGATAACGCTCAGTACCTGGATCCATACCTGTATCAATGAGTATATTTTCACCATTTGCCTGAACATGGTATATGGTTGAGGTCTTAAGCGCCCTTATATTAATTGGTATTTCAATATCTTTTACTTTACTGGTCAATGTCGTCACGCATCCCGGAGTGAGAGGCTAATCTCGCCATTCCTTATAATTGCGTCTCCATGATATAGTTTGGAATGCCTGCGGATTGGAAATACATATCCCCATGTAATAGTGCCTCAGTTTCGCCTGAAACCGGCCAGCAGAAGAATATCGTTCACCACACCGGAGGCCGTCTCGATTGGCCCATCTCTCAACCCCGCAACAAATATTTCCCCACTGAAACCTGTCTTCATAATATATCCCAGGGACTGCGATTTCAGTGTTATGAGAGGATCTCCGGGATCCAGAGTTTCAAGGTTTGAAGTGGCGCTTACCTTCCCATCAGTTACGTCAAGGCTTGCAATAATCCTCTGTTCTCCCTGTACGTTGTCAAACCTTGTATTTTCGTTCACACCCTGGTACCTGATTTCGTTCAATGTCATATTTGTCCCGAAAAGAGAGTTTGCAAGTATTACCGTCTTCCTGGCAGAATCAATGCCATCAGTGTCATCCCGGAAGTTGGCCTCGACTATACCCAGTTTTCCAGCCTCTTCAAGAGCCTGGTTGAAATCCAGCCCGGTTTTCATCTTTCTCAAAACATAATTGACCGTTGAACTCACTATTCCGCGGAATTTAATTACGGCTGAAGGCAGAAGGCAGTAATCCCTCAGGTTAAAAAGTGGAACCCCACCGGCAACGGTGGATTCGTATCTTATATCCTTTCCAGCTGACCTGGATGCATTCATTATCTCTTTCCAGAAAAATGACAGTGGTGCCTTGTTTGCTGTTACCACATGTTTGCCAAGAGAAAACGATTCCAGATAAAGATCCCTTCCCGCCTTTCCATCCCTGGTGGCCGGGGAAACATCCACTATTATATCTGCTTTAAGCCCTAACACGTCTTCGGTATTCATCCTTTGATATCCTGACCTGAAGATATCTCCGTGTTCCTTTGCGTTGAGAACCTTTGCCGGATTCATTCCCTGAGTGTCGTAAACTGTTCCCCTGGAATCAGATACACTGACCAGCCTGAACGCTTCGCTCATCTGTCCCTGTTCCTTCATCCCCTGAATAATGGAAAGTATGCCTTTACCAACGTTTCCTGCGCCTATTATGGATACTCTTGTCTCTTTCATGTTATTATCACGCCTATTCTGTATCCTCTGCGTCCTCGCCTTCCATTACACGGGAAACCACTGCAACTCTGTCGTCGTCATCAAGTCCTATGAGCTTTACGCCAGATGTTACCCTGGACAGGACCTTTATGTCCTTTACCTTCAGTCTTATTGTCTGTTCATTCCTTGTTATGATTATTATGTCGTCTCCTTCAGCCACAGGCAATGCCTTGATTATGCTTCCGGTCCTTTCTGTTTTCTTGAAGATAAATACTCCACCTGTCCCCCTGTGATGTACAGGGAAGTTCGAAAGATCTGTCCTCTTACCAAGCCCGAGTTCTGAAACACTCAGAATCATCTCGTTGTCTTTGATGGCAAAGCTGGAAATGATGATCTCATTTTCCTTGAGCCTCATTGATCTCACACCTCTTGAACCTCTGCCTGTGACCCTTACCTCCCTGGTATCGAAAAGTGCCACTTTTCCAGAGTTTGAAACAACAACTATTTTTCCATCGCCGTCCAGATGTTCCACAGAGAGAACTTCATCGTCCTCCTCGAGGTTTATTATCTTCAGGCCATTTGATCTCATGCTGAGAAGCTGCTTTCCTGGTGTCCTTTTTACATAGCCCTGCCTTGTCACAATTGCAAGTATTGAGTTTTCATTGTCTGTCCCTTTCACAATCTGCTTGATTTTCTCGCCCTCGCTCAGTGGAAGAAGTGCCTCAGCCGCTGTTCCAACCGATTTTCTTGATTTCTTCTCAATTTCGTAAGCTTTTGTTTTTATGACCCTTCCCGTATTTGTAAAGAAATAGATCTCATCGTGGGAACTGCAGTTGAGTATGCTCTTTATGCTGTCCTCCTTCCTTGATGGAGTTATTATTCCCTTTCCGCCTCTTTTCTGTGCCCTGTACTCTTCAAGGGAAATTCTCTTAAGAAGGCTGTTTTCACTGAGAATTATGACAGAATCCTCTTCCGGTATGAGATCCTCGATTGATCTCCCCTTAAGTTCCTTGTAGACAATCTTTGTTCTTCTTTTGTCTCCATATTTCTTTTCTATATCATCCAGCTCTTTTTTGATTATGGATCTTCTTACGGTTTCGTCCCCGATTATTGTCTCAAGTTCCTTTATCCGTTCCCTGACATCTTTGAGGTCAGAGAGAACCTTGTCAACCTCCATGGATGTTAATCTCTGCAACCTCAGATCGAGTATTGCATTTGCCTGTTTTTCCGTGAGTTCAAGACTCTTGCAGAGTTTTTCCCTTGCTTCCGCAGGCTCCCTTGACTTCCTGATCATTTCAATGACCATGTCTATTTTTTCCAGGGCCCTGGCGAGTCCTTCAAGAATGTGGGCCCGATCCTTCTGTTTTGTGAGATCGAAATTTGATCTTTTTACTATAACATCAAGACGGTTGTCGATATAGTACTGCACCATGCTTGCAAGATTGAGCACTTTTGGTTCATTTTCAACCAGTACCAGGTTTATTATTCCTATTGATGTTTCAAGTTCAGAGTGTTCGTATAGCTGATTGAGTATGAGATTTCTCATGTCGTTATCCCTGACCTTTACAACGATTCTCATTCCCTTTCTGTCGCTTTCGTCCCTGATGTCAGTGATGCCCTTTATGACCTCGTTCTTCACCTGATCGGCAATATTCTGTACAAATACCGACTTGTTTACACCGTATGGAAGGCTCTTGATGATTATTCTCTTCTCCTCCTGGAGATCTACCTCTCCCTGGCAGATGACTTTTCCCCTTCCCGTTGAATAGGCTTCTGCAAGTTCGTTTGTGTAATAGGCCATACCGCCACCGGGAAAATCAGGTCCTTTTACAAATTTCAGGAGGTCTGCGACAGTGCAGTCGGGGTTGTCAACCTTATGTTTAATGGCTCTTGCCACCTCCACCAGATTATGCGGAACCATGTTTGTTGCCATTCCCACAGCAATTCCTGATGCACCGTTAATGAGAAGATTTGGTATTTTTCCAGGCAGATTGACCGGTTCCATGAGTGAACCATCGAAATTCTGCCTGAATTCTACAGTCTCCTTCTCCAGATCCTCTGTAATCTCTTCAGATATCCTGGCCATCCTTGCCTCGGTGTATCTCATTGCAGCAGGTGAATCCCCGTCTATTGAACCGAAGTTCCCCTGTCCGTCAATGAGCGGATACCTCAGTGAAAAATCCTGGGCCATCCTTGCAAGTGCTTCGTATATGGACGAGTCACCATGTGGGTGATATTTACCCATTGTCTCCCCTATTATCCTTGCACATTTCTTATACGGCTTTTCATGAGTGAATCCCAGTTCGTTCATTGCGTAAAGGATCCTTCTCTGCACAGGTTTAAGGCCATCCTTTATGTCCGGTATAGCCCTGCTTACGATTACACTCATTGCATATTCAAGATATGATTTTTTAATTTCGTTCTCTATGGATCTTTTTTCCATTTATTCACCTTATAAATCAATATTTTCAACTGTTTTGGCATTCTCTTCTATGAATCTTTTCCTGGGTTCCACTTTTTCGCCCATAAGTATGGAGAAAAGTCTGTCTGCATATGCAGCATCTTCTATGGAGACCTGTACAAGCTTCCTTGTTTCCGGGTTCATGGTCGTGTCCCACAACTGAGTCGTGTTCATCTCCCCAAGACCCTTGAATCTCTGTATCAACACATTTCCACCGAACGATTTGGATACACGGTCAAGTTCCTTCTCTGTATAAACGTAAGCAACTTTCTCGCCTTTCTGTGCCCTGAAAAGTGGAGGCTGGGCAAAGTAAATATTACCGTTAGTAACGAGTTCCCTGGCATATCTGTAGAAAAATGTCAGCAATAATGTTCTGATATGTGCACCATCCACATCAGCATCGGTCATGATAACAATCTTTCCGTACCTCAGCTTTGTCACATCTATATCTTCTTTTATTCCTGTACCCACAGCAGTTATCAGATCCCTGATAACCTGATTGCTAAGCGTCTTGATATCGGAGGACTTCTCCACGTTCAGTATCTTGCCCCTGAGCGGAAGAACCGCCTGGAACTCACGGTCCCTTGCCTGTTTTGCTGATCCTCCCGCAGAATCACCCTCCACGAGATAAAGTTCTGATCTCTCTGTATCATTTGTGGAACAGTCAGCAAGTTTGCCTGGTAGACCACCACCTTCAAGTGCTGACTTTCTGCGCACAAGTTCCCTTGCGCGTCTTGAAGCTTCCCTGGCTGCCGCGGCAGCAACTGCCCTTTTAACTATCTGCTCAGATATGTGGGGGTTTGATTCGAGATACATTTTCATGAAGCTTTCGACGGATGACTGCACCACCCCTCTGACATCGCTGTTTCCCAGCTTTGATTTTGTCTGCCCTTCAAACTGCGGTTCTGGAATTTTGACGTGCAGTACCGCTACAAGACCTTCCCTGACATCCTCCCCTGAAAGTCCCTCTATTCCTTTCAGAAGATTCTTGGACTTTGCATAATCCTGTATTGCCCTTGAGAGACCTCCTCTGAACCCGGCTACATGGGTTCCGCCCTCAAGGGTGCTTATGTTGTTAACAAAGCTCTGCATTATTTCTGAAACGCCAGTATTGTACTGAAGGGCATACTCTATAACATAATCACCCTGTTTCTCAACATTGTATATGGGTTCCTTGTGAACAGAGTTGTAACCCTCCCCAAGATATTTAACAAATTCGGACAGACCTCCCCTGAAACTTAGAACCTCGGTCTTTCTGGTTCTCTGATCTTCAATTGTAATTGAAACCTGAGAATTCAGGAATGCAAGGTCCCTCATCCTTTCCAGAAGTGTGCTATATGAGACATCAACGGTCTCAAATATTTCCGTATCAGGAAGGAACGTCATCACGGTTCCATGATCGGTATTGAGATGGAATTCCACATGTGAGATGATTTCTGGCCTCTTTTTCTGGAATTCTGAAAGTGTCATTTCTTTCAGTCCAGATTCAGGCACTCCTTTCAGGAACTCCTCGTAATATATCTTTCCGGATTTCTTTACCACCGCTACCAGTATGCTGGAAAGTGCATTTACCACATGCACTCCAACACCATGCAGACCTCCTGTTATTTTGTAGACCTTCTTATCGAATTTAGCACCACTGTGAAGCTCAGTGAGAACTATTTCCAGTCCTGGCCTCTTGTATTTGGGGTGAATATCCACAGGAATTCCCCTCCCATCATCTTCTACAGTAATCCAGCCGTTATCGTGTATTGTCAGGTATATGTTGGAACAGAAACCCGCAACGGATTCATCGATACTGTTATCTATAACCTCGTAAACAAGATGATGAAGTCCCCTTTCATCGGTGGAACCTATGTACATGCCGGGAACTTTTCTTACAGCTTTCAGACCTTCCAAAATTTGAATTTGTGATGAGTTATAATCTTCCATAATGCTACCCTTTACCTGATAATTTGTTAACCTTCCCCTATCTTAAGCTCTATAATAATTATTGCTCCCTGTTTGGTTTTTTCGCACTAATCTAATGCAAAATATCATATACTTTGTGCTAAATTTGATCTTACTTGATCCAGCATACTCATAATACTCTTAAGCATTGACTACATTGCAGTGCCATGAAAATTTCCCCCAGGAAAATACTGACATTCATAATTGTTGCAATGTTCCTCTTTTCTGCAATTTTCGTGATCATACTTGTAATGTGATTAATGGAAAACAAAAATGAGGTCTATGTCTAAATGCTAGAAGTCTCTCCTTACTACCATATGGAGCTCTTTGTCCTTTTCCTCAAAGTTGACCACTTTCAGTTTTGAATTCTTTGCGAGACTTTCAAATACATTTCTTTCGTATGGAAATTTCTCCCGAAGGACCATGATTATGGCGTCCTGTCCGGGATCAAGCTGAAAATAGAGCCCCTTTATTACGCTCTTTATGTAGTTGAAGGGATCTCCTCCGCAAGTTATATTCCTGTGATCCTCCTCGATCATAATCTCACTTTCCAGTATCTATTACTGGTATTTTAGTTAGTATATTCCTACAATTTAAATCCAAAATTACTTAATGGAACCAAATGCTGCCGCAAAGTACTTGATCACCGTACCAAACTTTCCTTTTGTGCTGTCTGGATCTTGAGAAATCAATAAAATGCAGTCCTATATTAGAAATTGTTTCTACCTGGAATCATACCCTTACTGAAAAACAGAACTTTTCGGATTGTTCTCTCTGACATACTCTCCTCAGCGAAAGCATTGGAGGTTCTCACTTTTGCTTCGCTTTCGCCTTCATTCCTCACGGTCCGGACGGTTTTGCGAGAACCCATTACCGAGTTCTAAGGTCGCTGCCGATTTCAACGGTGCCTCTTTGTGGGTATCAGTGCTCCCCTTGCATGCATCCCTGTCTGCATGCAATCGGGATACATCCTTATCTGTGCCATGTCTGGCCGGAGCACAGGGACGTTCCCAACCTCTTACAGAGGATTTCATAGAAGCAATCGCCATCATGCCATTTTTCAGGACTTATCCAATGGATTTACTTCTGTTTTCCCATCTCATGAAACAATATAATTGCTTCGCAATTCATCTCCTCTCTAAAGATCGGAGCTTTCTTGCTGAGATGATCGTAAAAATTCCAGAAATGAACTGACCCATATCACCTATGCGTATGCCCATTTTCTTTTAGAAACTGACGGAATTTTACTCTATATTATGGTGCAATAGCTTTTTAAGTCAGGCAAACATTGTCCATCATGTCAAGATTCTACTTTAAATGCTCGGATATTGGTTACCAGTGCAGTTTCGAAACAAATGCAGCAACCGAGAAGGATATTCTTCCGAAAATTAAGATGCACCATAAATACGCGCACGGGTTCAAGGAGATTCCCGATGACGTTATGGAAAAAATCACGGGCGCAATTCACGAGCAATAATTACAAATTCAGGCTGATTTACAATGTTTAACCGAATACCAACCGTACTTATGAGTCAGGAAATTATAGATAAATGTTTTTCTAGAGCATCCAAAATTGAGGAGCCCTACCAGCTCAGGGTTGAGGAAAAGATTCGCAAGGAGATAATAGACAGGATTTCGACCATTGAGAGCATATCCTGCGGACATCTTGACAAACTTGTTAAGAAGTTTCCAAAGATTGAAGATGTTCATCCATTTTACCGAGATCTGCTGGACCTTCTTTTTGATATTGACCATTATAAAATCAGCCTCTATAAAATGAGTGAAACTTCAATAAACATTGTGAAGTTCTCTACTATGTATATCAGAAAGGCAAAAGGAGCCCAGAAGGCCGAAGATCTTAACCGTATAATGAGATCTTTCTACGGAAGGTTTTCCTCCCTTATTAACGACCTTAAAAAAGATCTTGAATTCCTCAGGGAATGCAGAGATTACATGTCGAGAATTCCCACCATTGACACAAGAGTCCTTACATTTATAATTTCAGGAATGCCAAATGTTGGAAAAAGTTCCCTCATAAGGTCAATAACAAACACCACCCCTAAAGTTGCACAGTACCCCTTCACGACCCAGTCAATACACGTTGGAGTGCTTGACATGGACAATGAGAGATTCCAGCTTGTTGATACTCCGGGGATACTTGACAGGCCCATGGAGGAGAGAAACGAGATGGAGATAAAAGCAATCATGGCACTGAAACATATTGACGGGGTTATCATGTTTTTATTCGACTACTCAGAAAGTTCAGGTTATTCGGTCCAGGACCAGGAAATACTTTATGACGAAATTGTGAGAACCTTCAGGAAGCCAGTAGTGAGGGTACAGACAAAGAGCGATCTTGGCCCGGAAAAAAAGGAGGAAATAGCAGTATCAACCATGACTGGAGATGGACTTGAAGATCTCAAAAGAAAAATGTTTGAGTTCAGGGTGATCCACAGTGCTTACTGAAGCGGAGATCAGAAAGATTGCTATAAAAAATGCCTATGACCACGATGGAAAAGCAGAAGTTGGGTCCGTAATAAGCAAGATACTTGGTACCTTTCCTGAAGTGAGGAAACAGGCATCCGAGATTTCGAAACAGGTATCGGCAGTTGTTAGTGAGGTAAATTCTCTTGGAAATGAGAAGATCATTTCGATTGTTGAAAAAGAATTTCCTGAATTCATGGTCAGGGTGACAAAAAAACAGGAACATAGACTTCCGGATCTTAGAAATGTGGGAAAACATGTCGTGATGAGGATGGCACCCTCACCATCCGGACCTCTTCATCTGGGGCATTCCAGGATGTCAATCCTGAATGATGAATATGTTAAGAGATACGGTGGAGATCTGGTACTCCGTATAGAAGACACAAATCCGGAAAATATAGATCCCATAGCTTATGACCAGATTCCAATGGACCTGCAGTGGCTTGGAGTAAATGTTACCCAGGTCGTGATACAGTCAGAGCGGATGGATATCTACTATGATGAGGCAAGAAAACTTATAAATTCAGGTCATGCGTATATCTGTTTCTGCAAACAGGAAGAATTCAGAAAACTGAAACTAAAATCCGAAGCATGCCCACATAGAGATTCGTCGCCCGTGGAAAACATGGAATCCTTTGAAAAGATCATTCGGGGTGGATTTAACAGAGGAAACGCCACTCTTGTGATAAAGACTGATTTGAATCACCCAAATCCATCAATAAGGGACTGGATAGCATTCCGGATAGTTGACACACCCCACCCAAGAACAGGACTAAAATACAGATTTTATCCCATGATGAACTTCAGTGTGGCTGTGGATGATCACCTTCTTGGACTCACACATGTCATAAGAGGCAAGGATCACCTGAACAACACAGAGAAACAGAAATACATCTTTGATTACAATGACTGGACTCTGCCAGAATATTATCATTACGGTCTCATAAACATACCGGACACCGTTCTCAAGACATCCATAATAAAGAAAGGAATTGTAAACGGGGAATATTCAGGGTGGGATGACGTAAGGCTTGGTACACTTATGGCACTGAAGAAAAGAGGTTATGCCCCTGAGACCTTCAGGCGTTACTGGATTGAATCAGGAATGAAGGAGATAGATGCTGAGTTCTCCTGGGACATATTCAACTCGATGAACAGGGAGATTGTGGACAAAAATGCCAGTAGGTTCTTTTTTGTCAAGAACCCGATGGAAATAAGGTTGAATAATGAAACTGCACTGATATCTAAAATTCCCTACCATCCCGGCATTCCGGACACCGGATTCAGGGAATACGAGATTGGAAGCAACGCATCCATTTTTGTAGACCCTGCAGACTGGAATAATCTTGATGATGGTAAAAGCATAAGACTCAAAGACCTGTGCGATGTCCAGAAAATCGGCAACACTGGAAAAGTATTATCCATTAAACCAGGCAAGGAGAAACTTAAGATAATACACTGGGCACCACAGGGATCATTGAAATTCATTATTTTCAGACCTGACGGAACCACAGATAAAGGGATTTCTGAACCTCTTATATCTTCATACAGAGGAATAGCACAATTTGAGAGATACGGCTATGTCAATGTGGAAGGCGAAAAGGGAACCGGTTACTTCCTGCATAAATAGATCAATTGATGATGATTTGCACGTTTCCGGTAAATCAAGAACCGGTTGAAACGAACAAAACAATAAAACTATAATGAATGATTCTTGAACTAAATGTGATCCTTTGTCTGTGGGACCTTCACCATCTGGGGGAACTTCTTCAGGAGTATAATTTCCCCGACTGCCTTTATCCACCTGAATGGTATACTTATCGCAGAACCACCTTCTACCAGTTCCTGGTTTGTGTTTTCAATATACAAACCGTATATTGACTGTTCGTCTGTATCCAGTATAACGTCCTTTACTGATCCTATTAAAATTCCTCTATCGCTATAGACCTTGATATCGTATAATTCAGTTATCTCTGTGAGCATTGATACCACCATATAATAACGGGATCGCTTTGTGTCCTTCTCCTCCATCTTACGAAAGAGGCTTCCCACTTCAAAGGTTGCTGGCGGAATCTCCATGGGCTTACGTTTTCTCGACCCGAAGTGATCAAGTTCTTCATGCCAACCAATCCAACTTTGCAGACCAGTCACGCATGAAGAAATATCCTATCCAGTTATTTTCACTTCTGTCTTCCAGCGGACATAATATGCATGCCATGGGAATACAAAAGGATTCGCTTTCATTCTCTCACCTGTGAAAGAGGGATTCCCCCCACGGATGTTAAAATAATGGTCCCCGGCATCATCTTTTGCATATATCTATAAAATTCTTGAAAATTTCCTTTCCAAACTGTGTATTTTCAACTTCCGGATGAAACTGCACACCAAAAATTCTTCCATTTCTGTGGCCAAACGCCTGAATCTTGCAGTTTCTGGAATACCCATACAGATTGAATTGTTCAGGTAGCTTTTTTATTTCGTCGTTGTGATTTTCCCATGCAATTATTTTTGGGGGAAGACCCTTGAATATTCCTTCACTGGATGAAAAATCTATCTCAGTCTTACCAAACTCGGGATGTTCCCCCGGTCCAACTTCACCTCCATAGTGAAGGGCTATGAACTGTGCTCCCACACATATCCCAAAAAGAGGGAAATCGTGATCCGTGAAAAATCTGCTTATGTTTCCCAGTTTACCCAGTTCCGAGACAATACTGGGAGCTCCTCCCGAAAGTACAAGCCCGTCCAGCCCGTCAAGTTCGTGAGAGTCAGCAGTGTTTGGAACTATTCTGCTTTCAACACCGAGATCTCTGAGGACACGCCATTCACGGTGTGTCCACTGACCCCCATTGTCTATTACATCTATTTTCATGATTATTCCATTTCAGGAATACCAAGATGCTTGCTGATTTCCTTGTAACGGTTCCTTATGGTGACTTCTGTGACACCGGATACCCTTGCTATCTCCTTCTGTGTCCTCGGTTTACCAACCATCACAGAGGCGATATATATTGCGGCAGCTGCAACGCCGGTTGGACCCTTTCCAGAAGATATGCCAAGCTCAATAGATTTTCTCACAATATCCTCGCTGACAACAATTGCCTGCTTGTCAAGTTCAAGTTTATTACAGAACTGTGCAATATATGAATAAGGTGTTGTCGGCTTGAGGTTAAGGCTGAGCTCCTTTGCCAGATGTCTATACGCCTTTCCGATCTTCTTTTTGTTTACCTCAGATGCCTTGGCAATTTCATCCAGGGTTCTTGGCAGATTGATCATCCTGCATGCAGCGTAAATGGATGCACAAACAATACTCTCAATACTCCTGCCCCTGATAAGATTTTTCTCAACAGCCCTCCTATATATGAGGGCAGCAGTTTCCTTAATATCTTTTGGAATCCCAAGTTTTGCGCCATTGTCGTTAAGCATCTGCAAGGCAAGTGATAGATTTCTTTCCGCTGCGTTGCTGACCCTTATTCTCTGGTGCCATTTTCTGACCCTGTATATCTGTGCACGGTTTTTATGTGGAATTCGTTTTCCGTAGTAGTCCTTGTTGGACCACGAAATTTCAGTTGCGAGCCCTTTATCATGACTCAGAAACGTCATTGGTGAACCTGTTCGCGCACGCCTGTCATCCTGTTCAGAGTCAAAAGCCCTCCATTCAGGTCCCTGATCAATAAGGGAATCTTCCAGTACCATACCACAATCGTTGCACGTCAATTCTCCTCTCTCATAATCTTTCACAAGATGCTCTGAATTGCATTCAGGGCATCTTTTGGAAGCATCTTCACTCATTTTAGAAGCCATGTGTACACCTTTATAAAGTATATATTGCACTACATTACAGACTGTATTAAACCTTTTTGATAAGCATTTGAATTTTTGTTTCGCAATATACGAAGTTTATCCTGTGGGATAGCGGATTTAATTAACCTTTTTATTTGTATACAACGCTTGAAAAAAAAATAATTCTCACTTCAACTATGCATTTTTATGCACCAATGCTTTAATATCATGATTATATCCACTAATAAATTTGCGTAACGTTTAAATACATAGGTTACATTAACAATAATATATGGAAGAGACATGCAAGGTAATGGGCGGTAAAGGGAGAGAACTGATAATAAAACCCCAGAAATGCCTTAAGATGAACATTGGTGCATACAACCGGAACAATTCAAGTATTGGTAAAGTAACAAAAATATTTGGACCAGTCAAAAGTCCATATGCCCTTGTAACCACCCGAGAGAATATTTCCGGGGTTGAGGAAGTAATAATAAGATGTTAGAGGTGAAAAGAAATGGTAGAGAATGAGAAAATTAAGAAAAGTGTGGAAGAAATCCAGAAATGCCCGGAATGTGGGTCTACCCAATTAGTACGTGACTATGAGAGAGGTGAACTTATTTGTAACAACTGCGGGATTGTTATTGACGAGAGTTTCATAGATCAGGGAGCGGAGTGGAGAGCATTTGATTCAGAGCAGAATGATGCCAGAGCCAGAACCGGGTCTCCTATGACCTTCACAATACACGATAAAGGTCTTTCAACCGACATATCCTGGAAAAATAAAGATTCCTATGGAAAGTCTATTCCCACAAGGAACAGAGCACAACTTTACAGGCTCAGGAAATGGCAAAAAAGAATTAAAGTTTCAAACGCTGCCGAGAGAAACCTCTCTCAGGCGTTACAGGAACTTGAACGGATGGCTTCTAACCTGAGTATACCCAAGGACGTATGGGAGACTGCTGCCGTAATTTACAGGAAGGCCGTAAAACAGAACATGATAAGGGGAAGGAGCATTGAAGGAGTTGTGGCAGGTTCAATATACGCAGCCTGTAGAATAACAAATGTACCCAGAACACTGGACGAGATCGCAACCGTGACCAGAGTCAAGAAAAAAGAAATTGGCAGGACCTACAGAATAATGAGCAGATACCTGAAACTTAACATAATGCCTTCAAAACCTGAAGATTACATAAACAGGTTCTGCAGTAAACTAAAACTGTCCATGGAAGCAAGAAAGAAAGGATCAGAAATACTGAAAAGCGCAGAAGAGAATGATCTTATATCAGGGAAGGGACCCACTGGAGTGGCGGCCGCAGCCATCTACATTGCTTCACTTATGACAGGTGAAAGAAGAACACAGAGGGCGGTTGCTGAAGTTGCCGGAGTGACTGAAGTAACCATAAGAAACAGGTACAAGGAACTTACTGAGAAACTCTCCATTAATGTGGAAGACACAGATCAGTAATCCACCTATTTTTTTTCATAAATTTTTTCAAATGTACTGAGATTTCTCAGAATGTCATCCGTAATATTATAAAGGCTAGAAATTTTTAAATCGTTTATAACAATCACAAGATTTCCACTTTCACAGCTTGATTCGATTGAACTGTTATTATCCTGATTGAATGTTGCAATAAATTTCTTGCAGGTGTCAACGTTCATATCAAGTCTGTATGTTGCTTTCACCACACATTATTTTTTACCTCACATTAAATTTTCCCTTGAGACAATGAAAAATAAGATAAAGAGCAAATTCATACGAGGTTGGAGCGAAGGTTGCCGAGCTAGGTTAAAGGCGACAGACTCAAGATCTGTTTCCGCAGGGATCCGCCGGTTCGAATCCGGCCCTTCGCACTGAACAT
>JAKADT010000083.1 GCA_021820245.1 Thermoplasmata archaeon
CATAGCCCCGGGCAGATTCGAACTGCCGTCGACGGATCCAAAGTCCGATATGCTTGTCCACTACACCACGGGGCTTTTACTGTGAAGAATTTATATGACGTTTAAAAGGTTTTGCAGTTGAAACTCTTCCTGAATAACCTGACTGCAACAAATTTCCGAAGTCTACATTTCAGTCCGCGCATGCTTAATAACAATATTTAAGGCTGTAAAAATAATGCACATGCAATGCCTTTAAAATCCAGAGAATCTGTTGATGCCCTCATTGAAGTAACAAGAGATGACTGTAAGGTGACAAACCAGATATATTCTAAGAACTTTGATGCTGAAATCCTTCGTCTGAAGATATCTGAGGACAGGACAATACACAAGGTGATATGTCATGGCAACAGGGATGAGGTTTATCATGACCTGAAGACCGTCATTAAAGACGTCTCACGAATAGGTAAAAATACCATATGGACTGAGACTTCAAGCTGTTCATCCTGCAGTTTTTTTGCAGGTCAGGACATTGTAATTACAGGTACAAAATCCATAAACAAGAACCATCTTCTATACAGGATAGTACTCCCGTCCAGGTTCCAGCTTAAGGAGATAATGGAGAAAATGGAGAAATATGGTTTGAATCCCGTGCTTCTGGAATCGCATGACAATGTGAATACGGATCTGACCGCGAGGGAAAAGGAAATAATTGAACTGGCCTACAAAAGAGGGTATTATGATACAGACAGAAAGATATCAATGAAAGATCTTGCCAGCGAACTTGAGGTCTCGGCTTCTTCTCTTTCAGATGTTCTCAGGAGAGGTACCAGAAAGATAATAAAGTCGTTTGTGGAGGAAAATTTCTGAGAGTAACGAGTTTATTTTCTATGCCTAAGACCGGAAACCGAGGCGTGAAATTTTTTAAGAACCATTTTTAACTCAATATAAACCATGATGAGAGAAAGTCCAACAATAACCTTCAGGAAATCGTCTCCTTTCTTCGTTTCTGGAGCCACGGATAGGGAGCAGTCTATTGATGGCATCAGCTAAAGACCTCCGTGAAATCATACCGTACCTGAGCTGTCTCATAATCACATACAGGATCGTTCCCAAATGGATCTCCATTTAAATTGTAAGATCTTGCCCTTGAACCTGGACAGTAGCCGTTATAGGCACAATATGAACATTTTCCGCTGAACTTTTCGGGTTCTCTCAGTAATTTCATGACTCCACTGTCCCTGTAGATCTCATAAATTGGTCTCTCCCTGACACTGCCAACTTCAACTGGGAGAAAACCGCTTGGATAGACCTTTCCGTCATGCGAAACAAACACAATTCCATTGCCGTCCCACGTGCTTCCCACAACCCCAGTCCTGAAAGAATCAGGTTTCCCTTCCAGTTCTACTGTAATATCCCTCAGGCGGTTGAAAAGTTCTCCACCGGAGAGTTCTCCTGTAGCCATGTAATCGATCTGAATCCTTCTGTATATTGGTGATTCAACAGTCCTGACGTTCATTCCATAGAATGATGTAAAAACAAGCCACCTGTTCACATCGCTTACGGTTGCTGCGTCAAGAGTCTTCAGGGTCCTGGCGTTTCCCGTGTTAATGAGAAAAAAGACCTCCCATGTATTTATGTGTTTTTTCCTCAGTGCCCTGAATATATGAGGAAGATCTTCAACATTATCCCTCATCACGGTGGTATTGATCTGGATCCTTATGCCCATTTTTGAGAGAAGATCAATAATCTCCATTGTTTTCTGGAATGAACCCCTGACACCCCTGATCCTGTCATTGTTGTCCGATCGGCTTCCGTCAAGACTCAAAGAAACTGAAACCAATCCGTTCTCACTGAGATAACGCAACTTTTCCTCCGTTACAAGATCTGTTGCAGATGGGCTGATGGAAAACCTGATGCCCTCATCATGGAGCTCCCTGACTATTTCGTCAAGATTCTTCTTCTTCATGACATCTCCTCCGGATAGAACAACAATTGGATATGGTTTTCCAAAATCCTTTAAACTTCTTACGAATTTCAATGATTCCTCAGTGTCAAGTTCGCCCGGTTGTGGATCTTTCATGGCAGATGCCCTGCACTGTACGCATGCCAGATCGCATGCTTTTGTTGTTTCCCAGAAAATTAAAAGTGGACGCTGGTCCCATTTATGGGGGCCACGACTGATCTCCATGGGTTCGCATGAAGATGTTATATTTAACAGATGCGCCTAACACTTAAGGGAAAGCTGTTCACAGCCCGGTTATGTTCCCTTTTCCATCCACATCCATGCCATAAGCAGCTGGTACCTTGGGGAGACCGGGCATGGTCATGATCTCACCCAGCATGGGCACTATGAATCCGGCCCCGGAAGATATCACTATGTTCCTCACATTAACCTTGAAGTTCTCTGGAGCGTTAAGTTTTGATGCATCATCGCTGAATGAGTACTGGTTTTTTGCCATGCAGATTGGAAGTCCATCCAGTCCAAGCTGTTTTATTTTTTTCATTGCAACTTTTGCCTCCTTGCTGTATTCAACACCAGAACCTCCGTAGACCTGCATCACTATGCTCTCAATCTTCTCCTGAAGGGGTTGTTTAAACTCATAGGTTCTCTTTATTATTGGATGATCCTGCATGTTTTCCATGACTTTTTTCGCAAGTTCCAGACCGCCTTCACCTCCCCTGGAAAAGACTTCTGATCTTGCCCATCTGATCCCGTTGGAATCCATTATTGATCCTATAAGGTCTATTTCTCTGTCTGTATCACTGGCAAAAATATTCAGCGATACAACTGGATCAAAGCCGAACCTTCTTACGTTCTCAACATGTCTCAGGAGATTTTTACTCCCTTCTTTCAGTGCGTCAGTATCTTCTTTATTGTAGTCTTTTGCGCCACCATGATGTTTCAGTGCCCTTATTGTACAGACAAGGACAACAGCATTTACTGGAAGATTGCCAATTCTTGAGGCAAGATTGAAGAATTTTTCTGCTCCAAGTTCAGATCCGAAACCTGCTTCGGTCACCACATAATCTGCCAGTTTCAATGCAATTCTATCGGCCAGTATACTGGATGTCCCATGTGCTATATTCCCAAAAGGGCCCGTGTGTATGAATGCCGGAGTTCCCTCTGCAGTCTGGACAATATTCGGTTTGATTGCATCCCTTAAAAGTACTGCCATTGACCCCTGCGCGTTAAGATCCCCTGAATAAACAGGCTTGTTGTCCATGCTGTATGCCACAAGTATGCGGGAGAGCCTCTCCTTAAGATCTGAATAACTCTGGGAAAGACCCAGTATGGCCATTATTTCCGAGGCGGGAGTAATGACGTACTTTTCCATTGCCATTGTTCCATTTTCATGTCCACCGGTTCCGGTAATGACCTCCCTTAGTGACCTATCGTTCATGTCTATGGTTCTTGGAAATAGGATCTTTTTTGGATCTATTTTCAGTTCGTTTCCGTGATGCATATGATTATTTATAAGTGCAGATAAAAGGTTGTGTGCAGCGGTTACCGCAGGAAAATCTGAAGTGAAAAACAGGTTTATTCGGTCGCTGGGTTCCACCGTTGCCTTACCGCCCCCGGTTGCCCCGCCTTTTATTCCGAAACATGGTCCAAGAGAGGGTTCACGGATGGCCACAATTACCTTCTTTTCCATTAAATTCAGGGCTTGAGCCAGGCCTATGGACGTTGTGGTCTTGCCCTCCCCGGCCGGAGTTGGATTTATTGACGTAACAAGGATGAGTTTTCCATCTTCGTTTGATTTAAGTCTATCAAGGATATCAAGCGAAACCTTTGCCATATAGTTCCCATAGGTTTCCAGTTCATTATCCATTATTCCCACAGAACTTGCAACATCCTTTATGTTTTTCAAAGCCAGATTCACCATAATTTCACTTCTAGAAGTGATGTGATGAAATTATATTATTTATGTGAAAACATGTTAAGAAAAGATATTTTTAAAACAAAAAAAATAAAATTGTCAGTTAGACTGGTCGAGTTCTTTTTTTACAGTCTTATTAACGTATTCGCCAACATCCTGACCCCTATTTATAATTTTATCGTACAGATTCTTTTTCAGATATATTACCGGCATCTCATTACCTCTTTAACAGGATTAACCTGTGTGAAATTGTTATTAACATCAAAAAGATAAAGTGAACGCCTGAAATTTAATGCGAAATATTTAAATAATATGGCAAATTGGAAAAAATTTGAAAATGTTTATGGCGTGATTTTTATAGCTCTTGTTGGACAGACACTTTCACATGCCATGCAGAATATGCAGTCGCTTTCCCTCACAGGGTCGCATTTGTCGGTTCTGTACTTCGCATAATTCTCCTTGTCACCAGTTATGTCCTTGTCATTGCCGGTACCCATCTGGCCAGGGTTCAGGAGCCATTCGTAAAGAGTCACGGGACATACATCCATGCAGGCTCCATCGGCGATGCATGTTTCAAAATCTATTGCAACTTTGCTTCCGTGTATACCGTTCTTTGTGGGGTAAGGCTTTCCCTCTGCGTCTGTTCTCTGTTTTCCTTCAGCTCTGACCTCATGATCAAAATGTTTGCCTGTTACCGGATAGTTTTCAACATCCTCCAAGAAATTCTCATCAATAGGCTTTGGCTTGTAATCCAGTGATTCTAATTTTACCATATTATCACCACTTCCAGATAGCTTGATAATTATTTAAATTATACGTTGATTCCGTTCAAAAATTAAAAAAAACTGAGTCTCCCTTCCATGATAAGATTTTATTTGTTGTTGTGATATCAAGCTATGCCCAGAAGTTCATCCAATTTTGTAGATCGCAAGCAACAGGGCGATTTTGTTAGCCAATTCATCAGGCAGTTGAAATTCAAGAGAGAAGATTTCAGGACAATTGGGAGTTTCGGAGGTTTCACTTCACTCATTGATCTTGGTAATTTCGCAGTCTCACTGAACACTGATGGGGTAGGAACGAAGGTACTTATAGCGGATGAAGCCCAGAGGTGGGACACCATTGGAATTGACTGCATTGCCATGAATGTTAACGATGCCCTCACCGCCGGAGCAGAGCCAATAGCAATGGTTGACTATATCGCGCTCAGGGAGGCAAACCAGGAGGTTTCAAGACAGCTTGGAATGGGTTTTAACGTCGGTGCACAGATTGCAAACATAACAATTGTTGGAGGCGAAACCTCAATAATACCGGATCTTGTGAAAAACATTGACGTTTCCGGTACAACACTGGGTATAGTTCAAAAAAGCCAGATTGTGAACGGCGAAAAGATAAGGGAAGGGGATGTCATATTTGCATTGCAGAGCAGTGGGCTTCACTCAAATGGTTTTACCACCGTAAGGAGCATCATAAAGGAAAATGAGATAGCACTGGATGCGAAATTTCCCGGAGACAGCAAGAAAGCTGTAGATGTTTTGCTTGAACCGACCAGGATATATGTAAGGGAGATTCTCGATATTCTCAATATTGTGAATATAAAGGGAATGGCCAACATAACCGGTGGAGGCATCAAGAACATAAGCCGCATGAAAGACATGAAATACATTATCGATGATCCATTCGAACCGCAGAATGTATTCAAGCAGTTAATGACAATGGGCGAACTGGATTATATGCAGATGTACGAAACCTTCAACATGGGAATTGGCTATGTTGTAGTTATAGACGAAGAGAGCCGCATAGATTTTATAAACACATTGAGAAACAGGGTACAGTTCAGGGAGATCGGACACGTGGAAAACGGATCGGGAATACTGATTCCGAAGTATGAGACCGAACTTTCCGGATATTACTGAGCCAGCTTTCTGGACTTTAAATATTTTATAATCTTTGTAGTTATTAAAGTTACATTTAGATTAAATCTATTTAGAAACTTTCCCTAACAATGAAAATCGTTGCAGTTGTAGACGAGGAAAATTATGTGACACCACTGGAATACGGAAATTCCATAATGGTGATAGACGATGAGACAAAGCAGATAAAGGAATATGAGAACCCAGGTTTTGGTTCACCATACGGCGGTAAGGAGAGATGCATGCAGGGTATTCTTTCACTCAAGCCGGATGCCATAGTGGTCAGAGAGGGAGTATTATGCCCCGGTTCATACCACATGTCACTTGGGAAAATGAAATACGCACCAGTTGAGGAAGAAAAACTGGACGATATATTGAAGAATCTACCAAAAGTCAAGGAAAGCCTGGTGGAAGAACTGGACATGAATATGTACAGGGAATAATCCATCCAAATTTTCTCAAAGAATACTGGAAATCATTCTGGCAAGTCTCAAAGGTTCGGGTACCTTCCCGAAAATTATACTTTTTCTTAAAAGGAGTTCTGCCTCTTTCTTATGAATCCCTGCCAGGTTGGCATAAACACTGAAATTTTCCCGAACTGACAGTAACACAGGGGATGCCTGTTCAAGGATGGAAATTCTTTTTTCTGGATCATAAGTATGCCTGATTATTGCACGTTTTATTGATGCAGTATCAGGACTGTGCTTCACAATGGACAGCACAGGAATGACTGTGGCTGAGTAGACCTCAGATATGTTGCAGATGTTCAAACCCGCAAAGGTTATTCCAGGCATCATGATGTAATTACATCTTTCACTGTATTTTTTTTGAATCTCACCAATTATAGCTTCGGTTGAATCAGTGCCATCCGTCTCAACCCTGGCCTTGCTTAT
>JAKADT010000084.1 GCA_021820245.1 Thermoplasmata archaeon
CACGCTAACGCATGGGGTCTCCCTGGGGGTGGTAATATGAAGAGCCTTGAAGAGTTGTACAAAAGGGCACTTGACCTGAAGAACAAGGGCATGGCTGACAAGGAAATTTCAACAGAGCTTCACCTTTCAGTGAACACTGTCACATGGCTTTTGAGCAAAGATTTCCTGAAGGAATCAAAGGTCCAGGATGTAAAGATAGGATGGAGGACTGCAGGAGTTTACGGAAGCAGGATCAGCAACCTCTCAGAGATAATCGCAGACATAATAGACGAAGAATCAAGAATTGGTGAGTTCGAGGTTTCATCAATTCTGGGAATAACCATAAACGGCATCCCTTTCGCAACAATGGTATCGTACCTGATGGACAAGGAACTTGTTGTGTACAGGCCTCACCCCAGCAGGAAAGAGGGACTGTTCAGCAGTAATTTTGCAAGCGTCAGGGGAAAGAACATAGTTGTCATAGATGATGTTGCAAGCACAGGGGAGACACTCAAAAGGACCATCATGGATGTGAAGTCCGAAGGTGGAAATGTTGTTCTGGTTGTTGTCCTTGCGTCCAAGATACGTGGCGATGAGATCATGGGAGTGAGACTGAGATCAATAGTGAGAACCAGCCTCATAGGGAGCAGTTAGGTTTAGTTTATGCACTGGGCAGATTCGCTGGTAAAGGAGCTGGAAGGGAACCAGTTAGTATCAACTGGAATATCACCTTCGGGGCCAATTCATGTTGGAAACATGCGTGAGATACTCACAGGGGACATGATTTACAAAGCAGCATTAAAGAAGGGGTTGAAAGCGAGATTCATATACCTGTGTGACGACATTGATCCCCTGAGAAAAGTATATCCTTTCCTGGACAGCAGTTATTCATCCTATGTGGGATTCCCACTGAGCAGCATTCCTGCTCCAGATGGTGGACCTTCATATTCAGAGTATTTCCTGAAACCCTTTGTGGAAACCCTTTCAAAGATAGATGTTAACGTTGAGGTTCTCAGAACCACAGACCTTTACAGAAATGGAACATTTGAAAGATCGATAAGGATGGTGGTGGAGAAGCGTGACAGAATAAGAGATATACTTCAGGAGCTGTCTGGAAGAGAACTTGAGGAAAACTGGTTTCCTTATAATCCCAGATGCGGAAAATGCGGGAGAATAAACTCAACTGTTGTTGAATCTTATGATCTCCCCATGATTCACTATAAATGTTCCTGCGGAAATGAAGGTTCTGCCGATATAAGGAAAGATGACGGAAAAATGCCCTGGAGAATAGAATGGCCAGCCAAGTGGTTTGAACTTGGTGTTACAATAGAACCATTCGGCAAGGATCACGGCGCATCTGGAGGTTCATACGACACCGGTAAGAGAATAGCGGAGGAGATCTTCGAAATAAGCGCACCTGTTCCCCTGATATATGAGAGGATATTCCTGAAGGGTGTTGGAGTGATGCATTCCTCAACCGGCATCTCAATACCTGCATCAGACATGGTCAAATACGCTCCACCGCAGATACTTCGTTTCATAATAGCTAGAAGCAACCCTGGAAGACATATAAATTTTGATCCTGGGGCAGGTCTCCTTAATCTGGTGGATGAATTTGAGAAATACCAGAAAGCATACAACAGCCAGGAAGAGGTAAAGGACGAAAATTACAGGGAGGTGTATGAATATTCAAGGATTTCAGGTAAGGAGAGCGCCACAGGAATAAGCTTCCGTCATCTTGTAACGCTTGTTCAGATATATACCACAGATTCAGATCTCCTGAGGGTCCTTAAACATACGGGATACACTGGTGAAAGCCTGGACGACCAGATGAAATGGCAGATTGAGATAGCAAGAAACTGGCTTTCAAAATATGCCCCGGATATTGTGAAATTCAGGGTTATGCCCATGGATTATACGGTACACCTGAATGAGGTTGAGAAGTCAATACTGTCAGATTTTGTAGCCCAGGCGTCTAAGTTACAGTGGAATCCAGAGGAGATACATAATTCAGTTCATGAGATACTTAAGGCCAGGAATGTATCTCCCAAGGAAGGCTTTGGCGCTTTCTACAGGGTTATAATTGGGAAAGACCAGGGACCACGGCTTGGATATTTTCTCTCAAATATG
The DNA here is from genome assembly GCA_021820245.1 of Thermoplasmata archaeon. GTDB lineage: Archaea > Thermoplasmatota > Thermoplasmata > Thermoplasmatales > Thermoplasmataceae > Oxyplasma. The sequence continues at coordinate 2,110 of JAKADT010000084.1, forward strand.
GAAAGGGACTTTGTAATATCAAGATTGAAAGCCAATATTTCAGCCTGAAAATTTTACATTCTTTTAACATTTTTCTAATTTCGACAATTATATATTAAATAGCGTGTTGTTCATTCATGATAAAACACGGTTTTGTTGAAAGAGATATTGATCCATCTGAAGTGTACGATCTGGTCAAACAGTTGCTAGCCAAAGAGGATTTCAAGATAACATCTGATGATCAGAGCAATTCCATGTACGAAATACATGCCAAAAAATCCAGCAGGGAGAGAATTGTTCTCGGAAGGGTAAGGGATGTTGATGTTGTTATTGCAGGCGACAAAGGAAAATTCGAGGTACAGCTTCACGCAGGAATATGGGGCCGTGACATGGCTATCCCTGCAATTGAGGGAATAGCTACCTTTGGAATGGCAACGGCAGCAGAGCTTCATTCAGGTCATGAGTTTGAGAAGAGGATGTGGGAACAGATAGTGAAGAAGATAGACCCGACCCTGAAAATATGCGAATATGATGGCATGCTGTTCAAGACCCAGCAGGAACTGGACCAGCATATAAAAGCCCACCAGCAGCAGATGGCTGGAGCAGGATCCATGATGGGTATGGGGATGCTTGGAATGGGTATGATGGGCATGGGAATGATGGGATTTGGCGGACCAGGTCTCTTCATTTAATCCCTGTCTCTTTCTCATTTAGATTAAAAAAACTCTTCCTGGCAGGTCCATTAGAACAATGATTCGTAAAAAACCTAATTCTCAAAAATTATGAACAAGTAAACAATCACTCGATCCGTTCCGGAGATTCTTCCGGTGGATGTGATAATATCAAAATAGTTGTAAATTCGGCTCTGCCATATGCAAACGGCTCTCTTCACCTGGGTCACATATCTGGTGCATACCTGTCTGCAGATATCTTCACCAGGTTCAACAGGATGATAGGAAACGAGGTACTTTTCATTTCAGGCAGTGATGAATACGGAACGCCCATAACCATCTCTGCAGAAAAACAGAACACCACTCCTGAAAAGATTGCCGAGAAATTCCACAATGAATTTATACACACTTTCAGGTCAATGGACATAGATTTCGATCTCTTCACGAGGACATCATACAGGGAACACTGGAAGATGGTCCAGGAGATATTTCTCGACCTTCTCGGTAAAGGCTTCCTTCATGAGAAAGCCATGATCTCACCATATTGCGCAAAGTGTGGCAGATTCATGCCAGACAGATACATTGAGGGCACATGCCCCCATTGCGGATTCAAGCAGGCCAGGGGCGATCAGTGTGATGAATGCGGAAGAACGCTTGATCCACAGGAACTCATAGAACCCAGATGCGTCCTGTGCGATGAAACCCCGGAATTCAGAGAAACTTCACATTTTTTCCTGAGACTTGATCTGTTTCAGGAAAAGCTCATATCATGGCTTGAGACAAAGGATTACTGGAGAACAAACGTTCTTGCATTTACAAGGAATTTCATATCTTCCGGATTGAGGGAAAGACCCATTACCAGGGATCTGGACTGGGGAGTCCCAATCCCACTTGAAGGTTATGAACACAAGAGGATATATGTCTGGTTCGAAGCGCTCATAGGCTACCTTTCAGGATCAAAAATATACTCTGATAAAATCGGAAAACCCGACTACTGGAAAAGTTTCTATTATGACCGGGAGGTAAAGACATACTATTTTCTCGGCAAGGACAATATTCCTTTCCATACAGTGATATGGCCCGCTCTGCTGATGGGCATGGGCGATATAAACCTGCCATACGATGTCCCTGCAAACGAATACCTGAGGTTCAAGGGTGAGCAGTTCTCAAAGAGCAGGGGAATTGGACTTACAGTGGATGAAGCTCTCAAGCTTGTTCCAAAGGACTATCTCAGGTTCTACATGTCCATGAACCTCCCTGAAACTGGAGACTCTGATTTCACCCTCTCAGACCTTCAGGATAAGGTGAACAGCGAACTCATAGACAAGTTCGGGAACTTCATACATCGGGTGGTCAGCTTCATTCACAAGAATGGGTTGAACCCATCGGAAGGCATACTTGATGAGAGCGATCTGATGGCCCTGGATGAGGCTGAAAGAAGTTTTGAGAGGTATTCATCATCCATATCAAAGGTGCAGATTAAGAGGGCATTCCAGGAGTGGCTGGAGCTTGTGAAGTATTCCAATGTATATTTCAATGATGCCGCTCCATGGAAGATCATAAAGACAGACCGAGAAAAATGTGCCACAAAACTTTACACTGCTCTCAGGCTGAGCGAGTACCTGGCGTATATGCTCTATCCATACTGCCCGTCCTCAGCAAGGAGTGTGATGGGTATCATCAACCCTTCAGGTTTCGTTGAATTCAGGTCAGAGAACCTGAAGGCCAGCAACCACTCGTATTCCCCTATCTTATCAGAAGTCCCATTCCAGAAGATCGATCTGGAGGTTAAAAATGGGAACAGCCTTGATCTCAGGGTGGCACTCATTGAGGATGCTCGCATTCACCAGGATTCCGATCGCCTGCTTGTTCTTGGATTGTCTCTGGGGAATGAGAAGAGGCAGATTGTTGCAGGACTCAGGAAATACTACGACGTAAGTGAACTGATGGGGAAGAAGATCGTGCTGGTTGCAAACATGAAGAGAGCGAAAATAAGGGGAGAAGAGTCCAATGGTATGCTCCTTGCTGCCGATGATGGAATAACCATATCTTTACTGAAGCCTCCTGAAGACAGCCAACCTGGAGATGAGGTGAATCTGGGGGAACTTCCATACAATTCCTCAGGGACAATTACAGTTGATGACCTCAGGGAATTCAATTTAAGGGTTATTGAGAATGATGGCAAAAAATATGTTTCGGCGGTTGTTTCTGGGAAAAACCTCATCATGAACTTACAGGGAAAAAATGTTGAAATATACTCAGAAGTTGCAGTTAATGCCACTGTGAGATGAAAACGCCCAGCCGGAATCACCCTGTGTTCCGGTCGAAGATAATTCAAAATTTCAATAAAAAATTTATTATAGTTCTTTTAATTACCTATAGATTCCATTGATTTCTATGAATTATACCAAGTTTGAAAAAGCAAGGATTATCGGCGCAAGGGCATTGCAGGTCTCCATGGGAGCACCTGTCATAATAGATGTGCCGGCTACAATGTTCGACCCGGTCGATATAGCAATCCTTGAGTTCAACAACGATCTCATTCCAATTACCATTAAGAGATAATCCAACCTTTCCCATTTTTTATATCCATCCAGAGTGATGTGTTATTTTTAAGTGATTTTTCATAAAATGAATATCGCACTCCCAATGTTTTACAGCGTGCAAAACTGATGGGTTTTAATATACGCTGGAAAATTCTCGAAACAGTTATATAGAGATTAATCATAAAGGAGACTACGCACATATCTAGGGAAAAACCTAGTATTAGCCAACCATAAGGCGAGTGGGGGATCAGTGCCTGAGGCATGAGATGAACCTTAACTGTTCCAAGGTTGGGAAAGATGGGGATATGAGTGAAAGATCTCATTTCTGACGTGTGAAATGGTGCAAACTGTGGCTCGCCAATTTTCAAATTTATTCGACAGGAATTAACTCCGGTTGATCCTGCCGGCGGCCACTGCTATCAGGTTCCGACTAAGCCATGCAAGTTAAGGGGTCGTAAGACACCAGCGAACCGCTCAGTAACACGCGGATAATCTAACCCCAAGCGGGGTATAGCCTCGGGAAACTGAGGGTAATTCCCCATAGCCATTATATGCTGGAATGCTTTGATGGTGAAAGCTTCGGCGCTTGAGGATGAGTCTGCGGCCTATCAGGTAGTATGTGGTGTAAAGGACCACATAGCCGAGGACGGGTACGGGCCTTGAAAGAGGGAGCCCGGAGATGGACTCTGAGACATTAGTCCAGGCCCTACGGGGCGCAGCAGGCGCGAAAACTGTGCAATGCGCGAAAGCGCGACACGGGGAACCTGAGTGCCTTGACACAGTCAAGGCTTTTATCAAGCCTAAAAAGCTTGATGAATAAGAGCTGGGTAAGACGGGTGCCAGCCGCCGCGGTAACACCCGCAGCTCTAGTGGTGGTCACTTTTATTGAGCCTAAAGCGTTCGTAGCCGGTTCTGTAAATCTTCAGATAAATTCATTCGCTCAACGGATGATCTTCTGAAGAGACTGTAGAACTTGGGACCGGGTGAGGTTGAATGTACTTCCGGGGTAGGGGTAAAATCCTGTAATCCTGGAAGGACAACCGGTGGCGAAGGCGTTCAACTAGAACGGATCCGACGGTGAGGAACGAGGGCTAGGGGAGCAAACCGGATTAGATACCCGGGTAGTCCTAGCTGTAAACACTGCCCACTTGGTGTTGCCTCTCTGTTGAAGGGGGGCAGTGCCGGAGCGAAGGTGTTAAGTGGGCCGCTTGGGGAGTATGGTCGCAAGGCTGAAACTTAAAGGAATTGGCGGGGGAGCACCGCAACGGGAGGAGCGTGCGGTTTAATTGGATTCAACG
>JAKADT010000011.1 GCA_021820245.1 Thermoplasmata archaeon
CTCTATTCAGTGCCATATATCAACAGTTAGTGGAGTTCGATGGTTCAAATATAACAAAGGTAGTTCCTGTTCTGGCAAACAATACAGATACCAACATAACAAATATAACTACGAATTACCAGAACTATACGTTTGATCTGAGGCACAATGTTAATTTCAGCAACGGTTTGAGTTTCAATGCAACATCTGTGTGGTTCTCCCTATACAGGACTATACTGATGGGTCAGGGACCCGGTGTGGCAAACTATATCGGTTATCTCTTTAATGCAACACAGTATGGCAACACTGGACTGGCATTGCCCTTCGGAATTGAGCATGCATTGCAAGCCGCTGGATACGGAAATTACCATATAGGGTCCAATTCTACCCAAAATGCACAGGTTGCTGCTAGCGATCTGTCAAACATACTTTCTAACTTCACCTACAACACGACAGATATGAAGGTTATGGAGTACAAAAATCAGGCAGTTAGCGTTAATTCCACTAGTCATTATAAGGTAAATGTAAACCTTCTATCGCCTTATAAATTCTTCCTGACGGATCTGTCTGCATGGTGGGGTGCAGTGGTTGCTCCGAACTATGTTGATCAACATGGCGGAGTTCAGGCAAACGCAGTAAACTCCTATGCAAACACACACGGGATTCCAGGAACTGGACCATATTATATGAAAACTATCGGTTCAAGCATGTCTACAATAACACTTAAAAATACTACTAACTATTGGGGTGCCTCTGCTAAGGCAGTACCAGCTGTTGCAGAACAGGCACATATACATAACATCGTTATCGATTACACAAGTTCACACAGTTCAAGAGTAAGTGGGTTCCTTCACAACAGTTATCAAATATCGTATGTAAGCTCGTCGTATATTGGACAAATCGCCGGGGCTTCTCCATTCAAGGGATTACCATTGAATACGTCATTCAAAAACTTTGGTGCTGAACCAGGTGTATTCTACATCTCTTTAAACACCCAGGTATTCCCTACTAACATCACGGATTTCAGGCTTGCTTTGGAATACGCTACAAACTACTCAGCATTAATGAGCCCGTTTATATACAATGGTACACCACTTGCAGTTCAATCACTAGGACCAATATCGCCGGTTTTCAAGAACTACTATAATCCCGGACATCTTCCGATGTACAATTATAATATATCGAAGGCTATCTATTACATGAATCTCGCAGGTAAACAGGGACATTTCTTTGTGACATTGCCAAATGGAACGAAAATTGGAGATGTTGGGGGCAGTTCTGGTTCTTCCCTCTTTAATATGGTTCCACATTTAACATTTAATGTATTGGCACTGGAAAGGAATTTGGAAACTGGAGTCGGAAAATTCTCCACATTTTTCTAATTTTTTAATCCCATAACATTTATTTTTATTAACTACAAGTGATTTTGTACTTATTTCGTTTTAGTTGGCCATGAAGCACTATTCTTAACCGATTTTCAAACACAGTGATGTGTGCGCACTAATCGTCAATCACCCCTTCAGGTCCATTGCTTTTCTGATCAATTCCGTGAAATCTGATTTTCACCCCATTCTCACTGTTATGTCTTTTCCTCCTTTTGAAAAATTCAGATCTATTTACTTCAGGTATCCATTACGGATATAAGGGGAATAGATCCATCCTGTCGATGGATTTCGTTGTATATGGGTACATGGAAAGGCATGCCATGAGCGAGAGTAACATATACACCCGTAACCTCTGGCAGTACATTGGCACAGTGAAAATTCCACACGTCCATTTTAATAGTAAATTGTAAATGATTTCATTAATTAATTCTAAAATGTTAGTGTAGCTTTAATCATAATCAACATCTAGCCCGGATAAATGCCATCTGATTATGCCACCTCTTACATTGAAAACGTTCTTTATTTCATTCTCCATGAGAAATGAGCATGCATAGTAACTTCTTTCCCCACTATTACATATTATCCCTATTGTAGTATTCGACTTTCTCAAGTCTTCCAAATGATTAGGAAGGTCATTGAGTGGTATCAACTCAGATCCTTTTACATGTCCCATGTCACCATAATATTCAAAAGGTTCTCTTACGTCTATTATCTTTACTGCTTTCTCATTTTCGTCTATTAATGAATAAACATCTATTGGCTCCTTTTCTTCAACCTTTTTCTCATTAAACGAATGCATTCTTATTCCATCCATAATTTACTCAAATATTTTAAAATATTGTTAATAATCGGCATGATCTTTTAGTTACTAAACTATTTGTCCCCAACCAGATTATTCAATTTTCACTGCATAAAATTGGGTGAAGTTTCGAATTTACTTTCCACCGATAAATGGCTTGGCGAGGATCAAATAAAATGGATCAAAAAAGTATAAATATGATTATTATTATCTATGGATGAGGAATAATTATGCTCTTCAAACCTGTAATAATACCCATGTCCAAGTGGTCCATTACAGGGACAGTATATATAAACAGAAATAACATAAATCTCGCGACAGTACTCATTTTCTCCGCAAATAAGTGCGACATAGCTTCCAATGGTGTTGTTTTCTATGCCTCGTTAGCTCCAGATGAGGTCATAACAGCGCTGAACAACCTCGCTTCATCCACCAGCAACATGGCGTTTCCACATGGTTCAGACATCTACACAGGTGCAGGTTACTTTGAAGAGACATTCCCCAATGCAACAGGTGCCATATCCGGAATCTATGAAAATAATGCAATGCTCATTCAGTTATATTATGATAATATAACATTCAAAATAGCCGTTAAGGGAAGCAATGGGCTTTCATATGGAATACCTGTTTCAAACACTTCAGTTGTTTATTTCATACCACATCACATAAACGAAACTTCTGAAATGACACTGATAATGTTCTATGTTGGTGTTCAGTACTATCTTGTACACCATCAACCACTGTACAGGAATGTGAATGAGGGAACTCTGGGAATCAGCGCTTCTGAAAATGCTGAGACATATGGAAACATAGCAGGAGGAAGTTTTGTCCCATATATTGTATGTTGCCATCCGGGTGATTGTGCCTGTTCTGGATCCGGAGATCAATCCTGGAGTGGATCTTCTTGTAAATGGTATAATTATGATTCCTACAATGGTGAACAGTCTGATACTTTCCAGATTTCTGCCACAATTTGCTACGACAGCAGCGGCGTCATAACTGGAGTCCTAAATACTCAAACATATGTTCAGGAGCTTACCGAAGGACCATGCTGTGACTTGGAGGGTGCAAATGGACAGGTATCGCTTAATGTTCCGCAATTAAGTTAGGAGGGAGTAAATGCCGACAGGATTCAGTAAGGGAAAATTAGTTGTGGTTGCTCTGGTTCTGGTTATACTCACAGGGGCTGGGATCACTTATGCGTATGAAAGGACGATGTATGATCCGTCACTGACCCTTAATGGAACTTATAATATTGCCCCTGATTCTTATATAGAGAAGACCTTCAATGTTTCAGTTTCAGGTCATTCCTTCAATATTGAAACAGTAAATGACATAAAGGCCAAAAATGATTTCGCCCTTCTGGTTTTGCCTGACAGTTACGCTGGGAAGTTCATTAATGCCCTTACTGGTAATTATACCTTGACATTCGTGTCAAGCTACTTTATGAAATTAAGACAAAATTCAACGGAAGTTATGGGTTTACTGCCAGTAAAACCTGGTGAATCAGTAGGGGGGTTAACATTCTACCCACCAGAATACATTGAATCTGGTGAATATTGTGTATTTCTTATCAACCTTTCAGGGCAGAATAACAGTGTTTCAATGGATATAATAATAACTTACTAATTTGTTATTCCATTAAGTCCAAAGCCATGCATTAATTACCAGTAATTGGAAATTTATATTATTTTGTACGCTCGTATTTTTTAGCCACGGTTTGCGTTTTAACTAAAATGATGTTTAAATTCAAAATTCAATCACTCATTAACTTCTTCTGTGTTGATTTCAAATCAGACTCAACTCTCGGTATTGATTTTATCCACGAAACCAGATTATCAGCAGGAAATCTTGGAATGATATGAATATGAAAATGATAGACAGTTTGCTGGCCGTCAACACCACTGAGATTAAGGATATCCACCCCTGACATCCCTATTATCTTTTCATATCTTTTCACCAGTAAATGTACTACGCTTACAACTTCTTCAAGAGCCTCTTCATCGATGTCAAACATGTTTATGTAGTGCCTCTTTGGAATCACCAGGGTGTGTCCCTGTGTAAAAGGGTTATTATCCAAAAAAGCAAGGACATGTTTATTTTCGAATACGGGATAAGAAGGCTCCATACCCTGGGCAATTCTGCAAAAAATACATGGGTCCATACAAAGTTAACATTCACTTTACTAAAAATATATGCTTTAACACCCTTGATAATTATGATCATCAAGAGCAAGTGGGAATACAGATTCGCTAGCATTATATCAGGAATAACCCCAAAATGACCATTTGACGGAATGCAGAGGTGACAAACCTATTGTTCATGAAAAGGATGGATGCAATCTGTGTATGGATGTTATCTGCAACTTTTCTGTGAAATGTTGGTATATTTCAGCCGGAACACTCACTTCACAGTGCGTCATAAATCCTTTTGTTGCTGATAGAAAGTTCATGTACAGCAATAAATGATCTTAATGAATGTCCTCATTACCGGATAAGGTTGAGATGACGCCACTGGAAATAACATCGAATCATGAGGAGCTGTTTTTTCTGAATCTTCAATGGTTTCTATCAGCCCTTCAGTGTTCAAACTTTAATATGTGCGTAACATGGAGGTTCATGTACAATATTGGCGTAATAGGAGGAAGTACTGCCAGTGAAAAATACATGTCCATTGCTCACGAGGTTGGATCATTATTGGCCAGGAAAAAAAGCGTGGTATTCTGTGGTGGTTTGGGCGGAGTTATGGAATGGGTTTCGAAAGGTGTTGCAGACAACAATGGTATTGTTGTTGGAATCCTTCCTGGAAACGTTGCCACAGACGGAAATAAATATCTGAGTGTAAGAATACCCACAGGGATAGGATATATGCGTAATTTTCTCATTGTAAGGGCGGCCGATGCGTTAATTGCCATAGATGGTTCATCCGGGACTCTTTCAGAAGCTTCATTTGCAATTTCCGAAGGGAAATCGGTTGTTGCAATAGGGGATCTTGAGATCGATCATAGAAAACCGGGGGACGGGATTTTCATACATGCCTCAACCCCCATAGAGGCGGTAGAAATAGCATTCATGGAAGCAGAGAAATATCGTTCATCTCCAGAGAAGGAGAATCTCAGTCAGTGACATTCACATATGTTTTTTCCACCCAGGATTTATTTTGATTCTGTTTATAATGAAAAGATCCATTGTGAGATTTATTATTATTGCAGCAGAACTGGATACCAGAATAACGCTCAGTATCTTTACAGATGTCAGAGCAGTGAAGAACGGCAATTCCGGTATATACGGAAAATAGGTTGGGACAGAATAAAATGGGAGAACGGATATAGAAAAGAATAGTATTATGTCAAGCAATGCAATGAAAAGCTGAAGCCCCACAGACCCCAGCATGAATGCATCATATATCATGTAACTCAGGACTATTGCCACTGCACCCAGAAGAACAACGGAAGGATCTATGAAATAGACGGAGATAGCCGCGATAAAGCATCCAGCTCCCACTATCATGGAAATGAGGCTGCCTGTTATATGTTTCTTCACCATTCTTTTCCTGTTCCATAACAGGGAGAGAGATATCATGGAAAGGCTGGAAAGCACCATGAAATCAGTTATGTTTACGAGAAACGATCCATTGCTGAGTGAAAGTATTATAATCAGTACAAGTGTAAAAATCCATGACACGGAAGAGATAGATTTAGGAAAGAAACCATCCTCTCCAAGTGTTCTGAGATGCCTGGAAGCAGCAAGAAATGCAGGAACAAATGTTGTTATTGTTGCTATGAGGAATATGGCCGCAGTAAGAGTTTCGCCAAAAATACCAAGATACTGTCCCGCTATGTAGATCATGGGTATATTCGAACTGCTGACTGCAGCAAAATTTGCATGGAGTGAGAAAAGAGCAAAAGCTAGCAGAATCATGACTGAGGAGGCTATGAGGACTGTGGTGAACATTGATGCAAAGATCTGTGTTTCCTTGCTGTACAGTTTCCCCTTATGTATCCTTGACAGGATCGGTATCTTCCCTGTTTCCAGGGTTTCTCTCTCCATTGCCTGAATTTCCTGGAATCCAAAAAAGAGGATGAATAGATATCCAGTGTTTTCAAGTATATCTTCGACAATGTTACCCCGGGGAAGGGAAAGAATCCCCGACAGATTCCATGAACTTATGAAACCAAGCGAGGCAGCCTGATATACGATTACCGCAACAAGAATGATCACCAGTGCTACCTGTATGAACCCTATCTGTTTTATGAACCTTCTTTCAAAAAATGAATTGAGTATGAACCAGAAAATGAAAATTCCTGTGATAGAATATACAACTATGCTGTTTAAAATCCCTGTGAATCCAAGAGCTGTAAGAATCCTGGGAATTACCTGAAAATTGAATTCCACAAAAAATATGGCGGAAAATGCAGCCAGGGCAGTGTTTGCGATCCACATCGAGAATCTTGAAATGAAATATCTCACAGATCCAGGACCTATGGCCATTTTTACGAATGATGGTCCTCCAACAGCCTGCATCCTGTTGATACGAATCTGACGATACATTATATTGTAGATTCTTGCCATCAGTAATGAAAGGATGGTGGCAATGAGAAGGGATATTATGGATACTATGGCATATTGTTCAATGTTAACAGGAAGAATTATGAAAAGTGGTGATCCAATGGTAGAACCAACTCCAATGGCAAGCAGGATATAAAATCCGTAGGTCGGGTTTGAAAGCCCATGACTCGAAGGTCTCCTGAATCTCACTATGAGGGATTCGGGAAGTATGGATATGAGTACTATCCCTGAAATTATGCCAATTGCAGATCCGAGAAGATCCATTATGAATCCCGGTGCCATATCATGTGCAAGATTGGTCTTTGTGAGTCCGCCCAGAAGATAAGATGCGGAAAAAACCAGGACTAATACCCCCAAAGCCACAACCATGATCTTGAAAATAAGCGGTATGATCTTTGAATAACTGAAATTAATCCTCATATCAACCAGATACCAGAAGACCCGCTTCCTTCAAGTTTCCAGATGCCTGTTTTAACATGTAAAAGGCAGAAACAAGCATCAGAATGGATATGAAGAAATCCACAATTATTATTATGTCGAAGAATCCTGTTGAGTTGGAATAGGTGATAACGAAGTTCTTGAAGTATTCAAGAATTCTGGAAGGATCTGCCACCGAAAATATGGAAGGAATAAGGAGATTGAGACCTATCAGAAGCAAAAGGGCCGAGAAAATGATCTCCCCCGTTGCCATGAAAAAGAGATTCTTGAATTCCAGGGGTTTCCCTTTCTGAATCAGTTCCCTGAAATTTGCCACGTCTTCGTCGTATGAATCGAAGATTCTCCTTCTCATATCGTTTTGAACCTGTGCGTCGTTCCTTCCCAGTATCATAATTGATTTTATGTCAAGGAAAAGCCTTTCCATGATGGGGTCAAGAGGTTCTTCTTTATCAGCCATAAAATTTCTCTACTGGCTATTTTAACATACCTATATATCTCTTTTTGTTACACACATATTTGTTGAGTTCTGTCTAAACTCGCTTTGTTGTTAATATTTTGAGTTAAAAATTGAATTCCCAGGAATTAAAGTCTGTCTCAGAGAATTCTTAATAAACAATATTGCATGGCGGATCAATGGCACAGGGTGATACACAGGAGGGTATGGAATATGCCCGAACTCTCTATTACGCACTCACGGATCTTCTGGATGCCATTTCATATTCAGACAGGGCCATGGAAGACCAGAAGGAACTTGAAGAGTTCAATAACCAGATAAAGGCAAGAATGGACAGAGTCGATCGGATCAAGGACGACATTTCAAAATTGCTCAAAACTTTTCAGGAGGAGTCTGGGTCCACAGGATTTCAGGAATACGCTGACCAGCTCCTTGAATTTACGGGTGTACTCCTGGGTAGATACAAGGATAGGGTATCAAAGGACATTGCATCAAACCAGCAGGAAATTGTCAACAGCGTTGAATCCGATAGATCAAAGGCAACCAAGAGTACTGAGGCATTTTTTGCAAGGGACCCCATTCCTGTAAACGAGAGAAATTTTTCCGTCAAGTTCACAGAAGGGGCATACGACGCAAGGATCAAGAACAGGTGCCCGAAGGATATATACTATGAATTTGCAGCAAACACCAAGAATTCAGAACTTTTGAGATCACAGTTATATTTCTCAACACTTTCAAAGGGATTCAAGATCCCTGTAAGGACTGCAGAAACATGGATAAGCAAGGATCCGGCGGTGGATTATGAGAAGACAGACCGTTATTTCATGGATTCCGCGGAACTGACAAAACAGAATCTTTCTGTTGTCTTCGTAGATCCCGAAAAGGAATCCCAGTTCAGGATTGTTCTTTCCAGGGCAGATTCAAGCATATTCCTCGATGTTGAATACAGCGACAAGCTCCAGAAGGTTGATGTGACATCCCAACCAGCACTGAATAACAAGCTTGAATCAGGAGAACTCACAAGCATCATGGATCGTATTACACGCAGCATAGCGGATCTACAGGAGAAAAAACTTAAACTCCTGAAGCTGAATCTCAGGGACAGTGACGTCCTGACCAAAATGAACTACTTTGATCTGATTATAACCATATTCGGGATAATAGAGGAAAACGTTTCACATGTGATATCCAGAATACTGGCGGGAGATAGGATAACCATTTCAGGAAATGACGTACTTGATTCAGAGTTCATGAAGGATAAACTTTCCATGTTTGAGGAGAGGGCAAGGGAAGTTGCTACTGCAATTGGCATGAATGGAATAATGGACAGGATAAATCCATCATAGCTGATATGCATGATGCTGTTAAAGTATTATTTAGGCCTGATCTTTGAGATTCTTGATTCTGTGGTGTAATAAGCGTTGATCCCCTGTGCCTTCAGGAGACCTGACCAGTGTGCACTTTGAAGCCCCTTTTTGCAGACGAGGACGTAGGTTTTGTCCCTCCCCTCCTGTTTCACGAACTCCATGAGTTTATCCGGAACCACGTTCACTCCATCCTGAAAATCCAGGTTGCCAGTTTTGTTTCCAATATGGACAACGATTGCGCCTGAAGGTATTTCACTCAGTTGTTCTCCCTCATCAACCAGTTTTCTGTAATATTCAACCAGTTCAGATGATCTCAATGTTACTGAACTCATAACTATGGAATCTGTCAGATCATAATTCTCCATTTCCCTGTTTATGTCTGAAGATCTCGCTTTAATTACCGGTCTATCAGCAAAAAGGGAGCAGTATTCCCCCATGTTTTCCCCGGTGAATGTCCCGATCCTTCTTGCAAGTTCAGTGGTATCGTCCTTGTCCCATGCAATAATTGGCCTGTAGACCGGGAAGTTCAATCCATCTTCTATGGCCATAAGATTCTCAGGTGTCTGGGAGGAGACCTGTCCCATGGATTCCCCGGTTACTATGCCGCAAGATCCCTCATTTATCCCTATTTTTTTAGCAAGAAGGTATATTGCCCGTTTGAATTCAACATTTGGCATGGTGTATTTCCCAGTAAGGGTAAACTCATCTATGAGCGGGGAGCAGTCCATTATGTGTATTCTGGCATCGTACCCATGTCCCCAGTCCTCGTAGAGTGGTATTATACTTTTCAGCATACCTGCAGTGTCTGTGGGGTGTGCAAGTGAACAGAACACAATATCCACGGGACACCCTCTTTTCATCATACTCCAGGCTGCAACGGGTGAATCTATCCCGCCGGAGACAAGTGCGGTGAGTTTTCCTTCTGAGCCCAGTGGAAGCCCTCCCGGTCCCCTGATCTTGGATGTGAAAAAATACACCCGGTTATCGCGGACTTCAACGAATATCTCCAGATCGGGGGTTTCAAGATCAACACCTGCACTGAACGGAAAAAGGGCATCTCCAATTCCGGTTAAGATGTCTGAACTACGGAAATCATGTGAACCTTTCCTGTGTGCCCTTACTGCGTAAGTCTTTCCCGAAACCTTCGATGAAAACAGATCCACTGATCCGCCAATTATGTCTTCAAGTCCGCTGATCTTCCCTGTATGGGCAAGTGAAAACGTCTTGATTCCCATAGTTCTCTCCAGGACAAATGAAACTATGTCGTCCCTTGAGTAAGACGATAGGTAAATTCTACCTTTGTCCCTCTTAATGACGGCATTCTGTCCTTTTTTTCTAAGGCCTGCAAGAATGTTCTTAACAAGCGTCTGTTCCATGCTGTTTCTGGCTCTTGGCCCCTTCAGTCCAAGTTCTGAATACCTGATTATGTATAATGGATCATCAAAAATCAAAGCGGTCACCCTCCCATGGTATACGATCATGATTCTTCCTGATAAGTTCCTTCAGAACCCCACGAAGGGAGTTAGTTTCAATAATAAATTTCTTGGAAATAGAAATTCCAGGCACCCTGATCTTCCTGACTCCTGAACATATTAATAACATTCTCTTACCGGCTGAAAGACTAATTTCTTTAACAGAACTGATAAAATCCCTGTAAGCGACTGATCCTTTAACATTTTCAAGTGAGGTTTTACATTTCCCAAAAGAGTGGATGAAAGTGGCTGGATAGCATATTGCCTCATGCTGAAAGACAGAGTACCTCCATGCAGAGAGAAATTCAAATCCATGAGGTTCCCTCCTGAAACACTTTGAGCGGGAATCCCCCTTCGTAGGATGAGGGAGAAGCTCACTGCGATAATTCCGGAACCATGATAATGGAGGAGTATCCACAAACACCATGTTTCCACTGTTTATGAAATCTGTTATTGTATCTGGCCTGAAACCCTCTATTCTTTGAAAGATCGGAGTCTTCTTGATCATCTTTACATCTGTAATTCTGGCGTATGGCATAATCTGTTCATGGCATTATTCTGAAAGGTTCATTGAGTGTTCCCACAAGTATTGGCCATTCTCTGATTATCCATTTCCTTGCTGTGGCTTCTCTAAGTTTTTCCGTCACGTGGGACCATGCAGAGAGATCATCAACCTCATAGAGCACAACAAATTCCTGGTCACCGAGGCCGTAGCTGTACGTAGTATAGGATCTTATATCTCTGTTTTCCGGGTGTGAAACAGCCATTCCTATGTGCTCGGAGAGTATCCTTTTTCTTTCCTCATAATCCAGAAGGTACCAGTCAACGGTCTTGCTCATTGGGTATGCAACGAAATAGGGAGAAGGCTTCTTGTGGAGCGTATCTTCCAGCGTGGTTTTCCCCTTTAGATAAGGTGAATGTTCGTATATGGAGATCATACTGAAAGACGTCTCAGCCATACCCCTGAAAAGAAGGTTCATGCCCGCCTTAAATTCATAAAATTTTTCTGGTTTATGCGATGACACCCAGAAAAGAAGGTCACTATCATGACGAAGGGACCTGTAAGATCTTATGCTTATGAACTCTTTCCTGAGAATCTCAAGTTTTCCCTCTATGACGTTTTCCAGTGTCTCAATCTGTTCAGGAGATGAATTCCAGAGTTTTTCAGTCCCCTTGTACGCCAGCACCATGGTATATATTCTATCAGCCAAAATTATCGTCAGCCCATCCCAATCTATCTAAAAAATATTGTCCAGTTACAGGAAAACCGGGTTATAAGTGGAGAATGAAAATTACTTTCTCTGTCTTCCATGAACTTCCCAGGGTAAATTGCGTTGAAGTGGAAGAATTGAGCATCGTTTTCATAAAAAAAAATAAAATTGCCATCAGAAATAACTGTTAATGTGTGTTATGGTCTGAAAGGACCACATTCGAATCGAATTTGCAACACCTGTTATGGATCTGCGAAGGCATCATGACAATTAGTTTCTCACAAAGTATATTAGCACTGTTGTTAATATTACGCTATGTCAGAACAACCATATTTTGACACTGTTAATGCAGTTGAATATTATGTTGGGTCAGCCAGGCAGTGGGCATTTTTCCACCAGAAGGCAATGGGGTTTAACCTGAAGGCATATTCCGGGCCTGAAACGGGTGTAAGGGACAGGGTATCATATTTAATGGAGCAGGGAAATATAAACCTGGTTTTTACTTCATTCCTCAATCACGATTCACCAATTGCGGAACATGTAAAGCTTCATGGGGATGGGGTGAGGGACATATCCCTCAAGGTTCCAAACATTGATGAAACCAGTGAGTATGTAAAGAAAAGAGGTGTTGTTAAACCGGGAAAAGTTGAGACCATAAAGGGAGACTTTGGCAGGATGAAGAAGTCTGTTATACCGGCATACGGAGACACAATACATTCGCTTGTAGATCTTTCGGAGTATGATGACAAGGTTCCTCCAGGCTTTGAGCCTTCAAATATCAGGGAGAAATCCTCCGGACTGAAGCGAATTGATCACATTGTGGGTAATGTTGAAGACAGGAAGATGGATTCATGGGTTGATTATTACATCAGGGGAATGGGATTTGAGCAGCTTGTGACCTTTGATGACAAGGATATAAGTACAGAGTACTCGTCTCTCAGATCCAAGGTGGTTCAATACAACGACAGAAGTATTGTCTTTCCAATAAACGAGCCGGCCCTTGGTCTTAAGAAATCACAGATACAGGAATATCTGGACTATTACAACTCACCTGGAGTTCAGCATATTGCGCTGGAGACTGATAACATCATAAAAACGGTCACTGATCTGAAGCAGAGGGGTGTTGAATTTCTCTATACTCCTGCCAAGTACTACGATACGCTTGCCGAACATGTGGGAAACATAGACGAGGACATTGAGAAGCTGAAGGAACTTTACATTCTCGTGGACAGGGATGAGTACGGATACCTGCTTCAGATATTCACCAAACCAATGGGAGACAGGCCAACCTTCTTTTATGAAATCATACAGAGAAAGGGTGCCAGATCCTTTGGCAAGGGAACATTCAAGGCACTGTTCGAATCTATTGAGAGAGAGCAGGCCAGGAGGGGCAATCTCTGAATCGCAGAGAGGATAGTTGATTAAGAACTCAAAAAAACAACAAAAATTTATAGTCATTTCAGCACTTATATGATTGCAGAGCAGATGACAAGATGTTACCATGGATCAGTTTTGATTATATGTTAGACAAAAAAGGTGTGTTTCAATGTGCAGCATATAGAATCACGGGAGATCAGGCACCATGAAAATAGCCCGAATAAGAAGTGATGAAGGGAGGAGTGTGGCTGTTTATGGGAAGGGCAGATGGATCGACCTCTCAACAGTATTGAACGATTCCATTGAAAATATAGAAAGATCACTTTTTTCCGTAATAACAAAAAACAGGGAAAAAATACAGAAATTTATCGAGGAGACTCCTTCTGAGGAAATGGTTGAAGTTGTTCCAAGGACAATGCTCATTCCGGTTCCGAAGGTCAACCAGATACGTGATTTCTACGCCTTTGAAGAACATGTCAGGAGATCCAGGGAAAGTCGTGGCCTCGAAATGGTTCCAGAGTGGTATGAATTTCCTGCCTTTTATTATTCTGGCACTTCAAATCTCTTCGGTTCCAACGATCCCATACCGTACCCCTCATACTCTTCAGAAGTGGATTATGAGCTTGAAGTTGGGGCCGTCATTGGTAAGGAGGGGAGAAATATCTCCAGGGGAGAGGCGAGAGAGTATATTTTTGGACTGGTGCTGATGAATGACTGGAGTGCCAGGGATGTGCAGCGTAAGGAGATGAAGATCGGTCTCGGTCCTGCCAAATCAAAAGATTTCGCTACTTCATTCGGCCCCTTCATTGTGTCAATGGACGAACTTGTAGATATGACAAACCAGGAGGGTAAGATCGATGTGGATCTCTCTGCAAGTGTTAACGGCAACCACTATTCAAGTGGAAACCTGAAATCAATACACTGGGACTTTGAGGACATGATTGCCTGGGCTTCCCAGGAGACAACTTTGCGGCCCGGGGATATTATGATGTCAGGTACCGTAGGCACGGGATGCATACTCGAGATAGGACATGAGGAATACGGGTGGCTTAAAAGAGGAGACACTGTCCAGTTCCATTCAGACATACTTGGGGACACGTCCAATAAATTGACGGAGGCATAAAAATGGTATACTATGTGAAACAGGGAATTGTACCGGAAAGCAGGCATACATATGATGATAGAGGAAAGGTGCGCAGGGAGGAACTGTTTGGAGAGGAGAGTTTTGATGGGCCTTACTCTCTGATCTACCATATCAATGAACCCACCAGGGTGAGTTCTGTGCAGTCCGAGAAAAAATACGAATCCATGAGAAAGGACAGCGTTATGCTGCACCGACATTTTCGGACCTCAGGGTTTGAATACTCTCCGGATCATTTCAGATCCAGACAGGTTCTTCTATTTAACAGCACTCTTAAAATAGGAGTTATGAAGCTTAAGGGAAAACAGTGCGACTGCTTCTATAGAAACGCATTACATGACGAGGTTCTGTTCATACACAAGGGGAATGGTATACTGCATTCCATGCTTGGCGATATTAAATTCAGGCAGAACGATTATGTATATATCCCAAAGGGCACAACATATAAAATAGATCATGAGGGTGAGCTTGACATATTTTTCGTTCAGTCAAAGGAACGCATTGGAATTCCGCCTCGATACCTGAACGTCTATGGGCAGTTAAAGGAAGGAACCCCATACTACGAGAGGGATTTCAGGACGCCAGTGCTGGGTAAGCCATCCACTGAGAGGGGAGAATTCAATGTTTACGTGGACTATTCGTCATACTTCGCAGTTGAGAAACGTGACGAGAATCCATTTGATGTTGAAGGCTGGGATGGCCATTTATATCCATATGCAATAAATACAGATACAATGGCTCCAATCGTTGGTAAACTCCATCAACCTCCTCCAGTTCATGAAACATTCAGCGGGAAAACCTTCATGATAGGCACATTCCTTCCAAGGAAGTTTGATTTTCACCCAAGATCCATACCAATATCATACTACCATAGCAACGTAGACACAGACGAGGTACTTTTCTATTCTTCCGGTAATTTCATGAGCAGGAAGGGTATTGAACCGGGGTCTGTAACCATTCATGTGAGAGGCCTCATACATGGGCCACAGCCTGGGTCCGTTGAGAAATCCCTCGGAAAGGAAGGAACGGATGAAATTGCAGTTATGGTGGAGGCCTATGAACCCCTTATACCTACAGAAAAGTCAGAGGAAATAGAAGATAAGGGCTATATGAAATCCTGGTATTCCTGATCATGGAGTTCAACTATCTGCCCATAAGAAAGGTCATTTACGGCAACGGGTCCATAGGAAACATTGAAGCCGTCATGGCAGAGAACGGATTGAAGCATCCACTTATTGTGTCAGGACATTCAGTCTCCAGAACCACATTTTACCAGGACCTGATAGATTCCATCAAAACGCCATTCACCGAATTCCCACAGATAACCCAGCACTCCCCCATGGAAGAGATAGAACACGGCGTGGAAAGTATGCGAAACTCCCACTGTGATTCCATAATTTCAATAGGTGGTGGAAGCGTTATTGATTCATCAAAGGTCATGCGGTATTATTACAACATGGATGCCATTCAGGTTGCCGTTCCAACAACACTTTCTGCTGCAGAATTCTCACATATCGCCGGTTATACAATAGGAGGTGAAAAGATGGGCATAAGGGACAGGGGCATCACACCACAGTATGTTATTCTTGATCCAGCTGCTACTGCAGAGACGCCGGATATCCTCTGGAAATCAACCGGCATCAGAAGTCTTGATCACGCACTGGAAACCATACTTTCCAACAATTTCAGCGAACCTGCTGTAATGTTTGCCATGAAGAGTATTGAGAAACTTATGGCCAATCTGGAAGCTACAGGCCTTGATTCAAGACTGGAGTGCCAGAAAGCTGCGTGGTATTCATATTTTGAGGTGTTTGATGCACCCATGGGGTTAAGCCATAATATAGGAAAGATCATAGGTGCAAAGTGGGACATACCACACGGTATGACCTCATGCATCACCCTCCCTGCTGTAATGCGTTATTATGCCAGAAACAATCCGACCCCTCTCGCATCCATATCGGCACAGATGGGTATTAATGGCCTCAATCAGGCTGATCAGGCTTACAGGACTGCGGATATGGTGGAGAATTTCATCAGGAGGCTTGGCCTGACAAGGAAGATGTCTGATTACGACATAAGAAAAGAGGATCTGGAGTATATAGTGTCCCGCCTGAAGGGAGACAGGAGTGAACTCATGTCGCTTCTTCAGACCATGCTTTAGATCAGAAAGTTAGTTCCATGAGTCCAGATTTCGGGTTCTTTTCGCGCCTGAATCTTATGTCATCAAGTTTTGTGATCTGTATTTCGAGAAGGGGATCTGCAATTCCAGAGAAGAGATGACCACCAACAACATTATGTTCCCTGTTTGCACATGCCACATGAATGTGGAATCTTGGTTCATTTTCTGCTATTGAACCGTGGAACGATACTGTCTCGAGATTTTCAGGATATATTTTCTTTTCGTATTCTGTTCCATTGAAATAGCCAACTTCCAGTTTCCTTATCATGCCTATGCCAAATACGACTGTACCGGACACAACTCCATACTTCTCAACAGCCTTGGCTATGGTGGGAAGTATCTCCTCACCTTTTTCCATCTTCACCAGTATATTATTTCCCTCTATTTTTGACAGCATGGAGGGATATCTTTTTTCAGGGAATAAATTTTCAGTATGTCCTCTGATAGTTTCAAACAATGTAATAGATAAAAACAGTATGTTTTCCAACAAACAACAACAGCGATCAATGATTATTTGACCTGTAAAGGCATGGGATATGCAATGGACATAACACCACTGGAAGGAATCAGGGTTCTGGATCTCACACAGGCCATGGCCGGTCCCATGGCAACCATGCTTCTTGGAGATCTGGGTGCGGAGGTGATTAAGGTGGAACCATTGACCGGCGACCAGACAAGAAAATGGGCACCTCCATACCTTAACGGAATGTCTGCATACTTTCTCAGCACAAACAGGAACAAGAAGAGCATTTCACTTGATATGAAAAGCAATGATGGGCTGGAAGTATTCAAAAAACTGGTCGAGATATCTGATGTGGTAATTGAGAATTTCAGGCCCGGAACCACGAAAAGACTTGGCATATCTTACAATGATCTTTCATCAATAAAAGAAGAACTAATTTACTGCAGCCTGTCCGGGTATGGCCAGACAGGTCCAGGTAAGGACTGGCCGGGGTATGATCTCACTGTACTCGCAAGCAGCGGTCTAATGAGCATTAACGGTGAGGATGGGCGTCCACCACTGAAATTCGGTGTACCAATAGCCGATATTACAGCTGGCCTATTCTCAGATATTGCCATTCTATCAGCACTTTATGAAAGATCCGTAACAGGAAAGGGTCAGTTCATAGACATGTCAATGCTTGACGCCAACTTCCAGGTTCTCACATATCAGGCATTCAACTATTTTGCAACCGGAAAGAATCCACAAAGGATGGGTTCAGCCCATTCAAGCATTGCTCCGTACCAGGTTTTCAAAGCCTCAGACGGTTACATTGCCGTTACCGTGGGAACAGAAAAGTTATGGTCAATATTTGTTAACGCAATCGGCAGGCAGGATCTGGGAAATAATCCAGAATTCAGATCCAATGTTGATAGGGTGACAAACAGGGAAAAACTTGCCGCAGAATTGGACAGAACATTCAGCCAGCAGAGTGTTCATGACCTTATTGATAAACTCATGTGTGCTGGAATACCCTCATCCCCAATAAATTCGGTTAAGGAGGCAATTGAAAATCCACAGGTCATTGCAAGGGACATGGTAACGGAAATGGATTCATCCTACGGGAAAATAAAAATGTTGGGAACTCCGTTCAAAATGTCAAGAACTCCGGGGAAACTGAGAAAAGCCCCGCCAGAGCTTGGTGAAGACAGCGATGAAATCCTGAGATTAACCGGATACGGGGAAGGGGAAATAGTAAGCCTGAAGAAGCGGGGAATTGTTAACAGTAAAACGGTCACTGACACGGAACTTAAATAGATGAAGTACAGACAGGACCGTTCTGATCCTCCATTATGGTTATTTCCGATCCTGGTCTCAGATAATTTTCAGATCTGCAGAAGAATACCACATTGGAGAATTTGCCCATTACAACATAATATTCATCTGGGAAATTTTCAGGAGTGGCTACAAGTTTGACTGAATACAATACAACACCTCCATTCAGGTCAGGTTGATCAAAATCCGACGAATGGCAGAAGGGGCAGAAATCACGTTTCACAAGGAATTCTCCCTTACAGGATCTGCATTTGTTATACTGCATTCAATTCACTCCATAAACAAATGCTGTGCTGCAGTTTCCAAAGCCAGCCATGCTCAGACTGAATCCATATTCTGCACTTTTCACCTGCCTCTGTCCAGCCCCGCCTGTCAATTGCAGGAAAGCTTCTCCTGCCTGTGCAACCCCGCTTGCCCCAATCGGGTGTCCCTTGGAGTTTAGACCACCACTTGTATTGATTGGCATCTCCCCATGAAGATCTGTAGTGTGATCAACCAGCGCCTTCCAACCCTCTCCCTTCTTGAAGAAACCTGCATCCTCGGATTCCACTATTTCAAGTATTGTGGACATATCATGCAATTCAGCAAAATCCATCTGCGACGGTTTCAATCCAGCACTCCTGAAAGCTTTCCCGGAAGCGTTTTTCACCGATACAATGGTCGTCAGAGGGTCTCTGGCGGAAAGGCTTGAGGAACCTGAGGCTGACGCACACCCAAGTATCTTTGCACTTTTTGAAGAGAATGATTCCGCGTTATCATCGGAAGTCAGGAGAAGTGACGCAGATCCATCACTTACAGGACAGAACTCAAATATCCGCAATGGGTCTGCAATTACTTTCGAGTTCATCACCTCTTCCAGGTTTACAGGTTTCTGGAACTGAGCATACGGATTTCTTGATCCATTTTCATGGTTTTTAACTGCAACCATTGCTATGCTTTCTCTGCTTGCCCCGAATTCTTCCATGTATATTTTTGTAAGCAGGCCGCCAAGTGATGGGAGTGAGATGCCTGCCCTTTTCTCTTCACTGTGCAGGAGGGAAGCTATTATCGCGGTGGAAGTTTTTCCATTCCCACCTGTCATCTTCTCTGCCCCAGTGACCAAAACATTTTTTGCAATGCCGGATTCAATGAGGGAACTGGCAACTAAAACAGCAGATCCACCACTCCCGCTGGTGTTGTCAACCCGCAAGGAAGGTATCCCGTCAATTGAGAACCGGGTTGTAAGCAGATTATTCAGGCCGGAAATGCCGTTGTATTCGCCGGAATATGAGTTGGAGACAATAAAGAAGTCAATATCTTCTCTATATTTGTCAACTATTGGATCAGCAGACTGGGATGCTATTGACAGGAGATCGTCGTCTCTCTTTCCAAACTTTGTGAAGGATGCCAAAACTATAGATACCATGCAGCTTAATTACATGAATGAAATATAAACATATCATGGCAATCAGAATTCACTATCCATAAGTTCGAAGCTTTTCTGTTCCATCGTTCCAACTATTTTCGGCTATAGATGTTGATGTAAATAACCAGTGTTTTCATCATATGGATTTGGTCAACAATCGTATAACAAAATACATACAATAGTATGGTTTATTACATACGAATGTATAGAAGCTCCATGAAAAAGGATGATTTCCTTGAACAGCTTAAATACCATAAACTGGAGGTTTTCAATATCCATGATGCTGCGAGGATTTTTGGAAAACCAGAAAGATACGTATCCAGTCGACTTACAACCATGAAACAGATAAAACGAGTTCGTAAAGGATTATATTATCTGGAAGGTACAGAGTTATCCAAAATTGCCTCAGCTATTATTGCGCCTTCATACATAAGCCTTATTTCCGCCTTTAATCTTCTAGGTGTTACCACTCAGATCCCCACAGAAATTCAGGTAATTTCTCCAGTTCAACATAAAACTTTATTCATAGGCCAAACCCGAATCAAATTTATCAGATTCCGAAAGGATAGAATGTTTGGTTTCAGTCTCACTGATCTCGGTATGATTGCAGATCTTGAAAAAGCAATTATTGACTCGTTATACCTCAATACATTCATAGGTGAGGCAGAGGATGTGGTTGAAGGTAATAGTGGGATAATCCCTGACAGGATCTCAGAATACGCTATACTAATGCGTTCTGGCGCAGTAATCAACAGGCTTGGTCATCTACTTGAAAAGTTTGGCTATGATTGCGAAAAATTAAAAAATTTCAGATCTGATAGATACGTTAATTTTGGAGAAAATGGTCAATTGAAAGATATTAAATGGAGAGTCAGATATGCTGAGTAGAGAAGAACTTCTGGATACTCCGGTATCCTTCAATGCTTACCAGAAAGAGAAGGATTATCTTCAGCATATAGTTTTGTCAAGAATTTATGCAAATACGGGCAATGAACTGATTTTCAAGGGGGGAACATCTCTCCAGAAGTGTCATAGCCTGAATAGGTTCTCCGAAGATCTGGATTTCACTGCCACTGATTGGTTCAGACACGAAAAGATTGAGATCGCCTTGTCTGAGGTTAGCCGTTTCTACCCAAGTTTTCACACAAAATCCGCTGGGACTTCATCTCAAAGTTATGTGATAAGGATCCGTGGCCCTCTTTTTCACTCTCCTCTTTCAGAGCAAACCATCAGGATTGATGTCAGCTTGAGAGAAAAGGTTATACTTCCAGCGGTGAATTATAATATAATTCCAATTTACAGGGACCTGCATCCATACATGGTCAAGGCAATGGATCTCAGAGAAATTTTTTCCGAAAAAATACGGGCTCTCAACACAAGAAAAAGAGCAAGGGATCTGTATGACATATATTTCCTGATAAAGAAAAATGTGAAACTCGATCTATTGTTGGTTTCAGAAAAGATGAGATTGTACAAAAAAATGTATGACCGCAATGAGGCGGTTGAAAGAATCAAGACGTTCAAAGTACAGTGGGAAAAAGAAATTCCTGCCCTTGTCCTGAATCCACCACAATTTAGTACTGTGTCATCAGAAGTGGTGGAGTTTCTACTGTCTCAATAGTTTTCCTCTATCTGGGCGGTACTGAAAGTCCTGGCAGAAACCATGCCAGAACAGTACACCACAACTCTGTACGATTCACTTAGATTCAGATATTCTGCGGGAATATCTGTATGTAACATAAATGTGCTGTTAGTATCTGGCTTTATTTCACTGCTATTGCCACTTATATTCCATATAAGGCCGTTGCCATTGGAAATAACACCAGGCTCAACTATCCTGAAAAAAATATCCATTGGTTTTGTTGCAGCAGATGAAAAATAGACAGTAATGTTCATCGAATCTGCGTAAGTTCTGTTATTATATATGGGCTGGGGAACTGATGATTCTATAATTATCCTGGAATTTGTGTTGCTGTGGTAAAACGCGGTGCAAACAGGAATCACGCAGAGCAGAACAACGGCCACTACAGCAACTTTTTTTCCATCTGGACGTTTCGATGAATGGATCCTTTTATCCGTATTCATGGGAATTTCAGGAATATCCATGTGCTTCCGGTCCATTCTCTCCTTTGCCAGAAAAGGAATTGTAGAAAAACAGAGTATAACCCAGTAAAGAAAATATTCAATTGCCACTCTGTAGTTAAAGGCCATTATTACCATGGGAAACACAAATAAAGCATATTTCAAGAGGTCAAAATAAAGTGTGTACACAATTATAAGAATGAACATGGAGCAAATCATGATAACTGTAAAAACAACTTCAGGTATTTCGACATATCCCAGGAATGAGATCTGGGAAATACCCATTCCATAACCTAAAAGTGGAAGTAACTCAGGGTTAAGTATGGATTTCACATAATAAACCGGGTTAAGTAAGATAAAATATCCATTTATTATGAAAAAGGCTAAAATTACAGCAATGAACCATCTACCAGCATCCGATTTTTTTCGCTCCTTCAGCACAAGGATAATAAAGAATGGCAGGACAAATATGGGTATCTGTTTAACAGAGAGTGCAATACCGAAGAGAATGCCTGAACCCACGGGCTTACTGAGATATATGTAGGAAAGCATAACAAGTGAAGACCAGAGAAAACCATTGCCTCCGTTCAGTCCTTCCGTAAGAATCATTGTGGAGGAGAAAATGCCAAGAAAGAGAGCAGGCACCATGTTAAGGCATCCCTTTCTTATGTATTCTGCCAGAAGTATGAGTACAGGGATTGCCGTCAGTGATTCCTGAAAGAAACTTGGTTTAATGGAAAAAACCGCCGTGGGAAGATAAGCAAAAAAGGATAGGACCGGGTATCCAAGGGTCTGTACATAGCCCCCAGAAAGAAGAGGTGTTCCCAGATAGTATGGGAAATGCATTATTGAAAGAGTATTAACCATATTTGATGGATTATACGGGTTTATTCCCTTGAGGAAAAGACTTGCGGCATAGGTGTCTATTGCACTTTCGTCGCTGGGAAAATACCTCGTATAGTAAAAACCCACAAAGATTGTAAATATGATCAGGAAAATAATTATCTCAAGGGAATAGAAACACAAAATTTTCTGCAAAATCCCTCTTCTTATTTCCAGAACAACGTACGTGAGCCCTGTTATGAACAGACCGGCCAGAAACAATATGGTGTATACTCTTAACCCAGGGGGATATGGGTAAAGTATTACCTGAAGGGATAGGGTGGCTATGGCAGTAAACCACAAGAATTTCAACCATTTTTCAAGTTTTCTGGACAGTCCAACAGTGATCACAATAAAACCTGCAAAAAGCAATGAAGTTTCAAAGACTATTGCAAGTGGATCAAGATATCCAAATTTTACCCATGAAAAGTATGCAATCTCAATGAAGGAAGACCCTGTAACAAGGCTCAGGAAGATTGCCAGATGGCTATTTTCAATGGTAAGTCTTTGGTTGCCAGCGGAGGATTGAAAAATTTCTCTGACTTTCTCTTTCAAAACATGAAGCAGATATCATTCCTCTCTAAAAATTTTTCAATTCGGATCAGCATCGGATGGGGGAATGTTCACAATTCTTGTGCTTGAACATAATCCCTATCTGGATCTCATATAATCCAACGTGTTGATACTCTCTATGGTACAGTTTTCATCCTCTGTGTGCAGAATCATATAAGAACAGTTATAAAAAATAACTCTCTGGTCGTACGTGTTTGTGAGTGTATTGAAGATGGCCCTCAAAACTCCTCCATGTGTCAGAAGGAGAGTTGTTCCTTTATATCCTTCTCTTTTAATTTCCTCAAGATATGAGAAAATTCTCTTTACAAACGGTTTCCATGCTTCTACTCTCTCAAGTACATCTATATCCCTTGAGGTTATGGTTTTGAAATCAATTGCATACTTTTTCATGATTTCATCGGAATCGAGCCCCTCAAGGATACCTAAATTTCTCTCATTCAGGTACTCAGATGAACTGATGTTTCTGATTCCATTAATATGGGCTACAATTCTTCCTGTTTCAATTGCTCTTGGTAATTTACTTGTAATAATTCTGGATATGTTGTAATTTCTGAGAGACATGCCCAGATATTCAGCCTGTTTTGCACCATCTTCGGTAAGCGGACTGTCTCCCATACCCTGCCAGCGGTGTTCCCGGTTAAGGACGGTCTCGCCATGCCTTGCAATAATATAACGTGTATGATCTTGCTGCATCTCCAGCATACAGTGCAAAAGAGAAAATAAATGGTTTGTAGTTCACAAAAAAGAAAGTAATTAATTAGTTGAATCGGAAAGACCTAACCAGAACTTCTGTTCAAGGTCAAGAATTCCCTGTGCTCCTTTCATGAATTTTTCCCTTGCCTCAGCGTCGTCTTTGTGCTGTCCCAGTACATCTTCCATTGCTTCTTCGTGGTGTTCTTCCAGTTCCCTGTGGAAAGTGAAGTATCTTATATCCATGTTCTTGTATTCGGGATGCTTCTCAGTCCATACCTTGAATCCAGCAAGTATTTTGTCCCACATGGGTATGGCCATATTCTCAAGCCCGAACTCCGCACCAAGTGCCTCGTAATAATCGGCCGAAAAATAGTTCCTCATACCATCAAGCCATGCTTTTGTCGTTTCGAGTTGTCTTCTTTTCACGAGATCACCAGGTTCAAGACCAAGGCTTCTCAAGTATTTCCTGTACAGAAGTTCATGCCTCTTCCTTGGATCTGTATCACCAAGCTCTGAAACAAGAATCGTCGTCAGGTTTGCTGCGTCATTTTCATCCGGAGTGTTAACAAGAAGTGTTGATAGAATTGCAGGCCATTCCCTTGTAAAATGGTAAAACTCAATACTAAAACGCCTGAACTCATCCTCACTTATTTCACCCCTTGAAAACCGGTCAATGAAATCATTTTTTGTTGCACCGTGCGCCTTAACAAAATTATATGTCTTTTTGTAGAAATCTTCACTCTGTGGTACTTCCATAACTACACCAAATATAGATTGGAAAAACACTATTTAACCTTTGCGAGCAGAAATTTCCCTTTCGCAGGGAAGGTATGAAGTTGAAAATTTATGTACCCTATCTGTGAATGATTCTGTTCTATACCAGAAAGAAGTAAAAAAACTGGAAAACATATGATTCAAGCTTCCCCGTTTATGCGAAGTTGCTGGATCAGCGTGAATGACAGGGTACCTTTGAAACGGTGGAATCCAACAACAAAAGATTCCGCCTGCAACTCCTGAACTGAGAGACATCCTTTGCATGATGAAATGAGATTACTTTTTTTATGAGTCTCCTTAACAGCAATACGCGTTACTTTCCTTATTACCGAAAAAGGTAGACTTTCATCCCTGAATGCTATTCACTTCGAGACCATATTGATCCAGTGAACTCGATCAAACTTCAGAGGAAGTGGCCGAACCCAAGAGCAGCCACCACAAAGGTTATTATGTAGCCAATCACAAGTGCAAGCAGGCCAATTACAAAACCTATTGATATACGGGTCCTGAACATGGAAGCAAACAGTGCGCTTAACAGTATTATATCAATGATCAGTCCGACTATAAGTGCAAATCCATCCAGAATTGATGAGAAAAATGCCGTTAAAATCCCAACTATGAATATTATTATTGCGGCAAAAAGGGCAGCTATAACGGCCTCTCCACCAGAAACACTCTTTCCAACTATTATTTTAGCCGACACGTACAGTGCAAGAGATATGATAATCCAGTCAATTATGAGGGATATCAGGGACGTTGAGATGTAAACACCAGTTATGCCTGTCATGATTATATTAATCCACCACGTCCATTTATAAATGATGAATTAGTAATATGTATAATTCTGAACAATATTCCCGGATGATAAAAAGCGGGAAACATGTCAATGTGGTGGTTTACCCGATGAGACCGTAAACATATAGAATGAGGTAACTGGAGATAAAACCCAGAACGGATGATCATCTCCTTTTGAGGACGAATACGCCAACAATGGCCCCGGCAATCAGTCCCGCTGCTGTGCCAACCACAATGTAGATATATCCTATTGTCGGTATTGCTGATGTTGACTGAAAAACAACGTTAACAGCATTTCTGGAAAAGTTTACTGATACAATACCTCCAGGTACCTGATTGTAACCCGAAATTCCACCCACGCTGTAGCTGTAATCTCCGTTCGATACATTGCTGATCTGGATAGTGTTTGTGGTGGATGAGTAATCTGTCCCATTAAAGTCAACAGTCCATCTCTGTCCATGGGGAAGGCCAGATTCAGTGAATGTTACGGTGTATGTACTGACCAGGGCGTTGCTGTATGAATAATTTATGGTGATTATCTCATCGGGTATGGTGACCGAGAACTGTGGAACATTTGTTGCATAATACCCATAGGCATCCTGTGGAAGTATTTCGTATGTGCCAGGTGCAATGTAAAAGGACACGTTGCCCTCCGTGGAGACAAATCCCTGGCCAATCTGTGGCATGGAGAATCCCCACAGGGTTCCGGCAGGGAGTCCCGATTCAGCCACGGTTACGTTGTAAAGTTTACTGTATGCAACTGTCATGTTTATCATTGGCCCGTGGACAACAAAATTGCCGGTTGGATTTTCAAGGCTTCCCTCGTAGAGAACAGGTAAGAATTCAACCTTCTTTGAAATAAGCCCAATTCCAATTAGGTTGTATGTTCCGTTGGGGAGATATACAACTTTCCCGGCGGTGTCAGTGGGATATATGGCATTGTTAATGTCAAAGTACCCCTTAACCACTGATGGTAATCCGGTGTCATTTACAGTTACACTGTAGCCATACAGGGTGAGAGGAACGCTGTCATAAGCATAATTGATGCTACCGTTGAAAATGTTCTGTCCATTGAATGCCAGTCCCACTCCGGATCCGTTGTAGGGCTGGGATCCGCTTCCAAAATAGTTATAGTAATAGTTTCCACCCTGGTAGGAAGAATTTATGGCACTTCCGGTAAGGTTATATCCATTCACAATACTGTATTTTCCGGCGTTTTCCCTGGATATATTGAATTTGTTATGATAGGTTACATTCTGCCCTGTGTAGAGGTTTCCACCTGTACCCTCAAGGCTTACAATGGGGATAGTTGTGTCAAATATGTTATTGTATAGTGTGTTTCCAGAACTTGCCAGAATGATTCCTATTGGTGCATATCCAAACAGTGATCCTGGTGATATGAGGCTGTAATCATTGAAAGTGTTATTCCATATGTAGTTTCCAGAATTTGTGGCATTGTTATTGTAAATGAGGATTCCAGATCCCTGACTCAATATGTTATTTCTCTCAATGAGGCTTCTTGTAGTGTTCCAGAGCATCAGGTTTGCCACTGGCGGTATATTGTACGTGGTATAGTCGGTGTAAGCCAATGATGAGAACCATCCTGAAAGGGTATTGTTGGTTATGGTAATATTTGAAGAATTATAGAATGTCATCTGAAGGAAGTTTGTGGCAACCTCCCCAAATGATTCAATAAGCCCCTTTAGAAATGTTCTGTTATAATTCACCTGAAATGCAGGAGATCCTGTTTTTCCAGAGAACCCTTCGAATACCGAGTTGTCTGTTGTATTATGAACCAATATTCCGCTGAAAACAGGATAGATGTAATCGTCAACCTGGGAAAACAGAGGACTCATCTGTTGCGTCACAGTAGCCTGAAGGCTCCCATTGTATGACGGACCTGCAACTATGAAGGGATTACCTGAAGTTCCATTTCCCTTAACACTCAGATTTCTTAATTGAGAATTGTCAGATGCATAGAGTGGGGTATAGAGTCCCCGGCCAATGTTTGGGGAAAGACTTATTACACCAGTATTTGCATGATTACCTGAATTCAGCGCTATGCTACTATTGTAAAATGGGTTGTGGTAGCTCATCAAAGCTTCCATTGAATAGTTACCGGGTGAAACCTGAAAATCAAAGCTCCCGTTCAAACTGACCGGAGACCACTGTGCAGTCCCGTTATTAAAGCTCCTGCCTTCATTTATAAAAACAAAACCATTGGATGGTTTCAACACACCCGATATTGTCCCGTGTCCCGAATTGCTGGAAATATTCCACAATCCCTGCACAAATGATGGTCCCGTGTTAAGGTAGGCCACGCTCCCTGAATAGTACTCACTTATTCCCACTGCGGTCTCACCGGTTTCCGAACCCACATCGTAGGCAGATGGAATATTCCTGTATGCGTTTCGACCTAGAGGAATATATTTCATGGTCATCGTAGCGTTTATGTTCCTGAACTCTGCTATTGATCCTCCACCTGCTCCACCAATTATAAGTTCCGCATCCATGGGTATGAACCCTGTTCCAGTAAGCTGTGTTCCACTGACGGTGTAGTTTGCCTCTGGTGCCTTAACGGCAGGGTTTCCCCCCGTTGAATTGAATTCCACCCGGTCAAAGGATCCGCTATTGATTTTTTGTGCTCCGCTGGCAGTTGAGTTTATGATTGTGTAGTTGAAGAATACTGTGTTGTATCCGGCAATGTTGGTTGTATTAAGGTAAAGGTGAAGGCTAAAGGGGAAATTCACGGTAAAGGTTGGTCCAATGTCATAATAGTAAACTCCCGGAACAGCAGTACCGTTTCCCGAATGAAACTCATTACCCTGAATTACTGCAGTTGGACTGGAAAAATTCCAGATGTTGTCTAGAAAGGTCAGCTTATGGGTTGATGTGGAATAGTCAACCACATTCTGTGTCCAGTACTGGTATTCAGTATTACCAAAAAGGGTGACGTTATTAAGCACCGCATTGAACTGGATGGAAAATGTGTGAACCGCATCACCGTCCATGTATATCTCATTTGCAGAGTTCATGGATACGTTTGCCTGAAAACTATGGGTGCTGTAACCCTGAGGCTGAGGATGCCCGGTGCTGTTTGAAATGCCATAGCTGGCAATTCCCATTGGGGCAGGAGCGCTGGTGTAAGAAGGAAGATATATAACGCCATTATGGGAATTTGGTTTCATGTTGTAGTTGGGAGGTAGTTTTGCAACCGATGGAATATTCAGAGAATCCAACCGGGAGAGGACCTTATTTCTCATGGATTCCCATGTTGTTCCATTGCTCCCACTGGTTGAGGAACTGTTGATCCCTGGATTTATATAGCTCAGATTGCTGGAAATATTCCGTGTGGAAAGAGGATTCAGGGTGTTGTGGGGTGTGCTTTCCGGAAAAGCAGAATTATCATGTGATCCGGAGATACCCATTGTGAAAAAAGAACCTATCATGAATGCGCTTAGAATTA
>JAKADT010000085.1 GCA_021820245.1 Thermoplasmata archaeon
CCATTCTGTTTCTGAACCACACATCATGCAATGACCCCTTGGTGTTGCATAAACATATCCACAGTCTTTGTTCTTGCATTTACTTCCCATTATTTTCTTCTTGCCCAGAGCCCTGAAGAATTCAGAATCCTGTGCATAGCTGTGAATATAATCTATTTCATAATGAGATTTTACAATCAAAGGGTCAACATTGTAGACTTCTGTTCCCTTTTGCGTCTCTTCCATTTTCGCGTTTGGGTTGAGCGTCATTTTACCGCCTCCATAATTGAAACTGTTACATATGTGCCAGTGCCTGCATGGCTGTGAATAAGGCCACGTTTTGCATTCTTAACCTGAAGCGCATCGTCATGGAAATGTTTCTTCACAGTATGCTGCAGTTGCCAGAACATAAACACTGCCTGCATTATGCCAGTAGCACCCACTGGGTGTCCGGAGGCAAGAAGTCCACCGGATGGGTTCACAGGGACCTTGCCATGAAGATCTGATTTCCCCTCCTCTATGAACTTACCTCCTTCTCCGTATTTACACAGACCCAGATCTTCGTATGTCTGAACCTCCGACGACGTATAGGCATCATGGAGTTCTACAAGGTCAAGCTGTTCCAGTGGGTCCGTTATTCCTGCTCCTTCATATGCCTCTTTGGCGGCGGTTCTTCCGGCCCTGAACGAGTGAATTCCCGGGTATTTGAGATTTTTATAATCAGATTCCTTTTCGTTAGGAAGGAGCGGAACTTTCCCAAATGGTCGATCTGAGAGCCTCATGGTATCGGTTCCCGTACCGATTGAGGCGACCTTCACTGGATGATCCGAAATTTCAAATGCTTTCTCTTCTGATGCAAGGATTGCAACAGCAGCCCCATCAGACATGGTGCAGACATCCAGTCTGGTAAGTGGTGTGGCAACCATTGGCGAATTTCTCACGTCTTCCACTGTTATTTTCATGGGACTCTGAGAATATGGGTTATGCAGGGCATTTCCGTGGTTCTTGACTGAGACCTTTGCGAGTTGCTCTACAGTCGTGCCGAACTCATGCATATGCCTGTTGGCCATCATTGCATAATATCCTGTATAAAACCCTCCCACTGGATAATCGAAATTTGTATCACTTGCCAGTGCAATGAACTCATTTCCTTTCCATGTGTTCACGTGAGACATGGTCTCAAAGCCATATACTGCACAAACATCCATTCTTCCGGACGCAATTTCTTCGAAACCGGTCTGAAATGCCAGTCCACCGGTGGCACCTCCACCTTCAACCCTTTTGCTAGGTTTCGGAGTTAGACCCAGGTAATCCTGAACCATGATTCCGGACATTAGCTGTCTCTGGAAATGATCTGCGAAATATGACGCAACAGATCCATCTATGTCATGCAGCGTGAGATTTGCATCCTTTAAGGAATAATCGAATGCTTTTTTCACGCGCAGCCTGAAATCCATATCCGGTGTAGCTTTGGCGAATTTCGTCACGCCTCCGGAAACCATGTAGACATCCTTGCCCTTGTGTTTCATGTAAATCAAACTATAATTGCCTGTAGAATTAATATATTTCGCAGTTTAATGATAAAGGTTGTCATACACGAAATTTAATATCGAAAATAGCGTTTAATGTGTGTGAAAGCGATAGTATTGGGTTCGGGCTATATGGGCAAAAACATAGCACTGAACATAAATGCTGATTCTGTAGCCTATTATGCAAGGCATGAAGTACCTGAATTGAAAGCTAAAAACATCAGTTGGATCGAAGGTGACGTTCTCGATGGGGAAAAAGTAATGGCTGCAGTGAAAGATTATGATGCGATCTACTATGCAGTGGGGATCTGGAAAGGTGAAAGGGAAAAGCTTTTTGATGCCCATGTCAACGGAATGAAAAATGTTGTTGCCGCGGTTAAGAAATATGACACAAATCAGAGAATAGTCAACCTGTCGTTCATAAATGTACACTATGGCAAATTGGAGCTTTTCAGAATCAAGGGAATTGAAGAGGACAATGCAGCCACAGTCAAAAACCATCTTAATGTCAGACTTTCTCCAGTTTACGGGGAAGGGGATCAGTTTACCCGCAAGCTTGTGGATCTTGCTTCCCAGAACCTGCCAAATCTTCCTGATGGTGGAAATATTGCTCCTATTCATATACTGGATGCGATAAAGGTTATTGAGGCATCAGAGGGGACAATGGGCGCCATCGACCTTTGTAGCACCGAGGAATTGAGATTTGCTGATATGATAAATGTTATCAGAAATATAATGGGTAAGGGAGAAAAGAGTGTTTCGGAGAGTGGATTCTTTGTTAAAAGGACCGTTTCAGCACTTGCAGAAAAAGGGATTTTTGACGAGGAGGATATTGAAAGATACCTCATGAAATATTACCGGGAAACAACATGGATAACAAGATTTGTCAAGGAACCGCACAGATTCAAAGATTACGCTGAGGAAGTTGTAAAGACCATTAAATGACCAGCAGGATCTATCACAGCATGACATGCCCTATGGCTTCTCTGTAGACGAAAGTACTCAACTTTCCCAGGTATTTTATCAAATAGTCCGGGATTAATTCTCTAAATTTTTCATCTCTCCTTACTGCAATAAGGTGTCCCAATGCCAGTGTTATATGTGCATGGCTACTCAATAAATGTGCTGCTCTCTTATCTCCCTGTGACATCTTTTCCTTCAAATCCAGCCATACATCGTCCGCATGATTCAGTGCCTTTCTCTGGTTATCAGGGAGACCTGCTTCCGGATCTTTTATCATGTTGTAAAGAGTGTCAAGCATATCAAGCAACTCTCTGGTAGCCTGAAGCCTAACTCCTTCGCCTATTGAAAGACCCATTTCAGCCTCAGCAAGTTTCATTTCGGAGTCGTAAAGAAAATATGGGTGATCCCTTGGGATCTCCTCATCAGTTATCTCACAGTACGCTAATTCAGGTTTTTCTTCGTGGTCGTTTTCCATTTTTTGTCTCCCTCTTTTGTATTTGGTTACACGGCATTTTATCAGTATGTCACGACTAATATTTACCGGGATGTCTCAGTATTTTGATAATAGCCCCGGGCAGATTCGAACTGCCGTCGACGGGTCCAGAGCCCATTATGCTTGGCCACTACACCACAGGGCTTCAATGGCAAAATAGCAAGGAGACTTTTAACACTTTCTCTTTGATATGCCATTGATTGTGAT
Source organism: Thermoplasmata archaeon (assembly GCA_021820245.1). Taxonomy (GTDB): domain Archaea; phylum Thermoplasmatota; class Thermoplasmata; order Thermoplasmatales; family Thermoplasmataceae; genus Oxyplasma. Next base: position 3,172 of record JAKADT010000085.1, read on the forward strand.
GACATGCCCTTGCACTGAAACAAGAAAAGGTTACACATTGAGAAAATCTTAATAGTTTCGGGACAATTGAGAAGGGTGAAGAATTGGAGTGGACATATCTACTTTGATAGCAATATGCAGTGGAAGGACCTTGAAAAGCCGTTCCCTGACATGTGGGAAACCATAGTAAAGGAGACAAAACAGAATCAGGAAGAAATACAGTATGATCAACTTACTCTTGAACTGAATATGGAAGAGATAAGGAAGAATAAGAAGCCAATTGGATATCTCAAGGATGGGGCAAAATACAAGATGGTTTTTCCAATGGATAGAAAGGAGATTATCATATTCAGGGGACTTTTATCAGAGGATATAAAGGATGTGACTGAATCCATTGCCAAAATATTGAAAAGCAGAAAAATAAAGACTACTGTGGATTATGACAAAATGCTCCTCTATGAGATAAAAAAGCGGAAAAAATAACCAGTCCACCCTTCAAACCAGGTGTGAAAAAAAACTCGTGGAAAACAGGATATGACCTTTTAGAAATATAATCTAATAAAATTAACAGCGTTTAAACAATTCTTATATCTTAACTTGTAATCATGTTTGGATGGTCAGTAGAATAAAAGTTGTTAATGACGTAGGAGAATTAGTTTCAATTTTTCATGCGGCCGATACCGATACCAAAAGAAAATTGCTTATTGACCTCTCCACAAGCTGGATAACAATGCCAACCATAGAGCAGAAATATGGCATAGAAGGTAAAAGGGCACTTCTTTATCTTGACAAAATAAAACTCATTGAAAGTCAGTGGATTACGGGTGAAAATGGCCCTGAAAAAGCTTATCACACTTATTACACCAGTGTTCAGATCAATCTCATGGGTTCAATGAACGAACTTGCAGATATAATATACGCAACCACACTCAGTGAAACAAAACTTCTTGAATACGAGGATAGGATCCAGAAAATGATAACAAGCGATGAGGGTGTTTTCATGGGTGACGCCGCTGAAGGACTGGACGTTTCACAGACCCTTTTACGTGGCATTGTAAAAAGGTCTAGCGTTTTACAGATAAAGGGATACAAAATAGTGATGGTAAGCGGAATTACACAATAAACAGAATATGCACACAATTCAGGTTCTTCGGATAAACCACAGGCCATTCAGGGACAAACGTATTACAACCCACGTTGCCCTTACTGCCAGGGCATTCGGATCATCATCTATACTTGTCGATCAGAAAGATGAAAATCTGGAGGAAACTATTAAAAAAGTGAATAAAAATTTTGGTGGTGATTTCACTATAGAATCTGGAATTGATCCGAAAAAGATCGTTTCTGAGTTTAAGGGATCAGTAATACATCTAACAATGTACGGTGAACCAGTGAATAAGGTTATTCCGGAACTCAAGGCATGTTTTCAGAATGATGACATGCTCATTGTGGTTGGAGCAAGCAAAGTTCCACCCTCTTATTTTGAAAAGAGTCATTACAATGTATCAGTTACAAATCAGCCCATAAGCGAGGTTTCAGCCCTGGCTATTTTACTTGACAGACTCCTTGACGGAAAGGAGCTTGTGGACAACTTTACAGGAAGGTTGAGAGTGGTACCTATGCATAAAGGAAAAAGAGTAGACTGGATTCCGGATCGAGAAGAGTGTTTGATGATTCTTAAGGATGAGGGATGCGACGAAAGAATCATGAACCATGTCATAAAAGTGGCAGAGCTGGCTTTGAAAATAGGAAAGACATGTAATGCAGATCTTGGTATAATTGAAGCGGGTTCACTACTTCATGACATAGGGAGAACAAAGACAAACGGAATCGGTCATGCAGTAGAGGGAGCGGATATACTTAGAAAAAAGAACGTTTCAAACATAATAGTGAATATAGTTGAAAGACACACCGGAGCAGGTATAACCAGGGAAGAGGCTGTGGAACTTGGGCTCCCAGACAGAGATCTGGTTCCCCAAACACTGGAGGAAAAAATAGTGGCTCAGGCTGATAATCTGGTGTCTGGATCAACATTAATTACACTCGATCAAACAGTGGAGAACTACAGAAGAAAGGGGCTATTGAAGGCTGCGGATAGGATTATCTCGCTGCAGGATGAATTGAATGAAAAATGCAGTATCAACATCGATCTGTTGCTAGAAAATACGGAAAACCTGCGAAAAGGTTAAAAATAGCGAAACCCTTTCCACTTTACAATTGCCGCCGTAGCTTAGTTGGTAGAGCACTCGGCTGTTAACCGAGCGGTCGTAGGTTCAAATCCTACCAGCGGCGTATTACTCACATCACGTGCCATTGCAGATGCATCCCGAGGAGAGTGTTGATTTTTCCAGTTTCTCTTTTTAAGGTTCTACTGGGTTTAAGAGTGTTATACAATCCTTTAAGAGAGATTCCCAATACCCTCTAGATCTTATTCAACAATAGAAATAATTTCCATTTGCATCCCCTTTTTACAGAAATATGTTAAAATGTATGGTTTAATCCCGTATTTACCTCTTTTTTCTTCTTCTTTTCACTTTTTTCCATAGCTTATACCATCTTCCCCTGTATTTTCAACGTAATCATGGTAAGTTTATTGTAACCAGGACAGAGTGGTGTGGCATTGACCGTGTACCTTTTCGCCATGGTGACGAAGGTAAGGTCTCTGCTACCCATAGCTGTTACTGGTTTTGGTGCAAAAAGCAAATGTTCCCCTGTATTTCATCATATATGGAAATTGTGCAACGCATCAGGCTTATGCCTATGGCAGTTATCCGGGGATTGACACACATTAACATGCCTAATTTTTGTGTTTCTGTAGATTAAGTGTTTCTCTGCTTTTATACATCTCAACAGTCCAATATGGTCACTCCTCATAAAACGCCAATTACTACATACACAATGGATTCTTTAGATTCCGGTGTTTTCAATAAGAAAGTGGGTAAAAAATAATTATCTGACAATCAACATATAATTGCCATAGGTTTATGCAAAAAATTTAAAGTATTGGAAACATGAATTTAACATGAATTTTAAATTGAAATTGAGAATTAGTATAGTCCTAACAGTCTCTATCGCCATGATAGTACCATCGGTTGCGGTGGCACAGCCAATTAATCCGCTAACTATTTATAGCCTTGGCAACAACTATGATATAATAATTTCAAATGGAAATATCGATGTTAACTACTACGATAATCATTTTATAAATAATTGGCAATATTATGTAAGCGGAAATAATTCATTAGTATTACAGCATTTTTCGAGTCGTAAGGTAGAGT
>JAKADT010000086.1 GCA_021820245.1 Thermoplasmata archaeon
ACACCCGTTCAGTTAAACACGCAATTAATGAAACACCGTTATTCCCATTGTATTTAGAGATCATTATGAATGCCAAACCACTTTTCGAGTGCATTTGTGAATTGTAAAATTAGATTTTTAGAATCGTATGCAAAACCGTACAGGCGCTTCCTATTAAAAAAATAAACCTTTCTCTTTGGATTATGTTGAAGTCTAAAGGTGATCAGGTTAGTATTGCCATAAACGCTTAAAAATCACGGCTTTCACGTAGCTATACATATACTTAAATGAAATACTACCGCTCGGTTTAATCGAACATTATCAGCACTTACTTACGGATCTTATCAGTGGTGGCCAGTAGTTTAAACATCCAAAGTTTGTGGCGGGATGTTCCCATCGTTCAATAACTGCAGGGAAAATCCAGGACTATATACTTTGTTTCTTATTTTTAACTGTTCTTCCGCTTTTCCTGAAAAGGAAAATGTATTCGTGCTTGAATACATAAAACCCACCAACAAGAGCCCTGTACCTCCAGAGATCTTCCTGCACCCTTTTCCCCTTTGTGGAATTGAAGTTTTTCACTACTATTGATTTCAGTTCATAGCCTCTTTTCATGACTTCGTTCATTGCATAAAAACCAAGTGGTATCCAGATCCCCCTGGAATATTTATCTCCTATTACAAGAACAAGATAACGGCCCTTGTCCAGAATATCGTATGTTTTATCCACTATATTCCCAAACATATCAAGAAAATTTTCCACAGAACCGGCACATGACAGATCATTGCTGTTTTCACTGAATTTTATTATATCCCAGTATGGTGGGTGCATAATTATCAACTGCACATGATCCGTGCTTTTTTTCCTTATTTCTGAAATGATATCTTCGTTCCCGCTATCTCCGACGTAGATATCAGATCTTGTTCCTCTGGATTGCAATTCCCCTTCTATGTTCATTCTTGAAATGTCAGCAACATGAGGGGAAAGCTCTATACCAACTCCGTTCCTTCCGAGCCTTCTGCACTCCATAAGGGTTGTTCCGCTTCCCATGAAAGGATCCAACACCCATTCATCCTTCTTGGTGTACCTTCTGATGAACTGGTTGGGTATTTGAGGGATGAAGTTTCCCCAGTATTCTGCATTATGGTTCCCTGAGTTGTCTCTCCTGTTGAAAATCCAGAGACTGTCAGTGATAATATCATCATAATCCTGCCACAGGTTAATATTTATATCATTTATTGCACCTGTCTTGATTTTGGTTATCCCCTTTTCCAGCCTTTTTAGGTAATATTTTGATCTTTCCAGCGTCATGGAATCCCTGATCTGTGATAACTGTGATATCAGGGATTTTCTGGTCAAAGTGACTGAATTGCCCGTTCTATCTTCCAAGGTTACTTCCTCAACGTTCCAGGATGAAAGTTCTTCAATAAGTTTACTTGATTTATCAGCAATGAAGTTAAGGTCGCTTGAAGACTGCATTTGAGCTATTTCCCCGATCATGTATGCTTTATCCATTGAATTCTCCTTCAGGTCCCCTTTCATCTAACTTTTTTTTCTGTTTACTTTCCGAATCATTCTTTCCTTTTTCTCTGAGATTGATTCCTTATCCTTCTCTGTGTATAAGAACGGTTCCCTTTCTCTATGGTTCGGATTCCTTCAGATATACATTATTTTTTGTGATAGGGGCGATGGATTCCAAAGGGTTAAAGCCTTAAATTATATTTCCATACATCTTGAAACCTATTCAGATTGCAGGATTCTTGATTGTAGTTCTAATAATTGTGGGGTTTGTTGGGTACAGTTACTACGAAATAGAGAACAGCAATGGGATTGTAAACATTTCCATCACAAGTTCAGGTTACAACGCTCAATTTAATCTGACTTTTACTTCAATTGATCTGAGGAGTTCGAACTATTCGCTCTGGACAAACTATTCAACCGGTGGAACAACGATAGACTTGGCAGATTACGAGGTCCCTGGCAATTTTCAGTTTGGAAGTGTCTCCCTCATAGAAGGAAATTACACCATGATAAGGTTGAATCTTACAAATGCTGAACTAACAGAAAATGGGGTTGCCCATAAACTTAATCTTTTGCATTCTTATGCATATGTAACTGGAGATTTTGTGATTCCTGCAAAGGTTACAACATATTTTACACTTGAATTTCAGCTAAGTGGGAACATAAACATGACCACACATACGTTCAACCCTGTAATCCAGGTCTTGAATTGAACACCCTGAACCTCATTTCTCAGAAAAATTTACTGATCATTCTTTTCCACAGATTCCTTAGCATATGTACTTAAATAGGGTTTGAGAGAGTGAAGTATCTTTGTCTTGGCTTTGTTGAGGTGCTCCTCCATGGTTGATTCCGACAGGTTGTTTCTGTCTGCCAGTTCCTGTATGGTTGTCTTTTTTGGTATTGAATAATAGCCTGAATACAGAGCGTCAGTGAAATATTTCATCTGCTTTTTTGTTACGCCTTCAAAGAGAGAGGAAATGGATATGGTATATGTGTCTCTAAGTGAATCTGGAGTGAATGATTTCTTTTTTATGATTTCCGTCTCCCCTATTTCAGCAAAATCCTCGAAAAGAGACTTCAGGTATTCATCTTTAAGGGTTATTACATGGAGAGTTTCCCTTCCACTTTTATATTCAACTGGTGCCTGCCACAGACAGTTATCGGATTCTGCAATCCTTATGGTCGAATTGTCTATGCTGCACTTACATGTGAACATGACTGTGAGACGTGTTCCATTTCTGGACTGGTAAACTGCCGAAGTATTCAGTGTATTCTCTATTTCAGGGATAAAGGTTAACAGTCTGTCAATATCAGTATTCTTGCCATAAAATTCAATGTAGTCTAGACTGGAGTTGCACCACCTGTAAAATGTCACGTCCGGGAATTTTTCTGATACGGAGCAGAATGGATAACGGTTCCTGAGGGAGAACTCCACTTCGTCCATGATAACCAATCCAGACCGGTTATAAATATATGCCTGACCTTTCAATGTGTATGTGGTAATGAAATATGACGAACATAATTGTTGAACATAGGTGGAAAGAACATAACAAGGATGAGACATTCAAAGTGGTGGGTAGCATAGTTGACATGGCAAAAAACAGTAAGCTTCCAGCTGGTTTCACACTTAAATCAATAAATGTGATAAATGAAGAAAACCGCGCAGTATGCAACTGGGAAGCCCCAAGCGCAAATGACATGAAAGACCTGCTGAAGAAGGTGAACCCTCCAACCAAACACGAAGTGTTTGAGGCACAGAAACTATTCTGATTTGGTCCTGTTTTAAGAGATCAAAACATAATTCTTTTTTTGTAGGTTCTTAAGTTTTTATCGAATTTGGCTCTTCTCACATCTATGGAGTAAGTATTTAAGTTAATTTTCAATAAATTTACCAGTTGAGTAAAGGCGTAATTGAAATTTGGTGTCAATATGATGGTTGGATAGGTAACAACCGGGATAGAAAAAAATAAAGTGCCTTATGCATAGCTGTCATCAGTCCACCCGCATGGAGGTCAGATGAACAAAATGTAGAAAACGTTCTCTATTTAACATTAAATAAGAAGTTTGCATGGTATTGTTGTGGAATATAGAATTTTGACGCATAAAGAGGAAGAGATCATACTTGGAAAAGAGACTGAAAGACCATTTACTGGTGAATATGATAATTTTTACGAGAACGGAGTCTATACATGCAAAAGATGTGGCCTGCCACTCTACAGATCCGATTCGAAGTTTGATGCAGGATGTGGTTGGCCAAGTTTTGACCATGAGATTGAGGGATCGGTTAGACGATTGCCTGATAGTGATGGAATGCGAACAGAAATACAGTGCAGCAGATGTGGAGCACATCTGGGGCATGTCTTCGAAGGAGAGATGTTAACTTCCAAAAATGTAAGACACTGTGTGAATTCCATATCAATGATATTTATCCCGGAAGGTGAAAAGAATGAGTGATAACGTGGAAACTGCCTATCTGGCAAGTGGATGTTTCTGGTGTACCGAAGCTGTCTTTCAGGAGATAAACGGTGTACTGGAAATACAGTCAGGCTATTGTGGTGGTAAGACCGTGAATCCATCTTACGAAGAGGTTTGTAAAGGTGGAACAGGGCATGCGGAAACAGTGAGGATAAAGTTTGATCCATCTGCAATATCTTACAGTGAAATCCTTGAGGTTTTCTTCTCAACCCACGATCCAACCACTCTTAACCGACAGGGAAACGATGTGGGAACCCAATATAGATCTGCCATTTTCTATATTAACGAACAGCAGAAGCAGATAGCTGAAAGAACCATTGAGGAAATGGTTGAGAAAGGTACCTACCGAAAGCCTATAGTTACAGAGATGGAGGAATTCCATTCTTTCTACCCTTCAGAGGAATACCACAAAAACTACTATAGAAGAAATAGAGATGCGCCATATTGCCAGTATGTCATAAGCCCAAAACTGCAGAAATTAAGAAAAAACAGGGAGCTTTCTGTGCGGATAAAGCCTTAAGCCCCATTGCTGTCAGAATATATTTCTAAAGGTCATTTTTCCTCCAAATATTTCTTGCAAAAAGTAATGATCATGAGAACCTTGAATTTCAAGCACATAAAGACGTAGCAAAGCTACAAAACCAGATTCAGGCATCGTCAGGTTAGAGTGAACGACCAGGAAACAGCAGGGAAAATAATGATCCGGAATTAATAGGCATAAACAAAGCGAGTGAAAACGTTAGGTTTGAAAAATCCCTTCTCTATTGTATTCTAAGCTAACATCTAGTACTTTTTTCTTTTTCTCTGGAACAATAGCATGAAGATCATTATAAGAAATATCTCCCCTCCCCCAAATGAGAAAATGTAGATATGTTGAATAAATAAAGAGGAATGGGACGTCATATTACTTAATAAAAGCATGACCAGAACAAAAGACATCATAATTATTGGAATTGTTGCTATCATCCTATCTTGAACAGATATACTGAACCTGTTTCTGCTCCCAAATAGACCATTATGGTTATTGTCTAATTCCGTAGGCGATCTTCCAGTTGCTTTCTCTTTTTTTAATCTGACCATTTTATCTCACACCTCCGCTAAATTCAATGTATTATGGAATCTTCCCACAATATATCAAATTTTCAAATATATTGTACAACTTCCAGTCAAGCTATATAGGATGTGCTGTCTGTATCAAACCTGCTGATTATTTTCAGAACGGACCCATCTCCACCCCGAAGTGACAGGAATAATGGGTACTGTTTCCAGATGTCTCCGGAACTCATAATTACAGCAGGATGTTCTGAACCAAACGTTTGTTTTGCAACAAGCGCGGTCATCTGCCTTGCCTGGAATTCGTCGATGTAGCCAACTGAGTGCAGGTATTCATGGGTAAGGATGGTATAAACGAATGAATTAAATTCACGTGGTGTTTTCGCAATTCTTGACATTGCTTTAACCAGTACCTCATTCATAACTATATAATTCCCACCGACCTGCCAGAAGGCCCCAAGAGTAACTGGAAGATCTGAAAGCGCAAGACCGAGTCCGGAACGTTCTTTCCCCAGCACAGTCTTTACTGATTTTTTTACAACCGAAAATATCCCGTCATAGTCCATCAAATTATCCAGAGATTCCTCAACCGGTGGGTTGTGGATCTTAATCTTGTCTAATAATTTTGGACCGTGAAGACCTTTCTCTATGTTATTGTTTTCCCCGGCTTGTCCGTTAAAAACATTTGAGCTTGAAATAAAATTTATCGTAATATGCATCACCTGAACTTAACAGTCTTAAGATATATTTAGTGGTTTTGAGTGAAGAATCTACTTATACAATATACTTATTGATACCTTCATTGTTTAATTTCCTTTTAGTATTTTATGCATATAGACGATTTTTCCCCAGTACTGATCATATTCCTCTTTGCCCGTTTCCACGTATCCGAGGTTGCTGTAGTAACTCCGTAGTTCTGAGACAGCATCTATAATTATCTCTTTGACACCAAGAGGTATTGCCACATGTTTTTCTGCCATGCTGAGAAGTTCAGTTCCGATTCCTGAACTTGAGCTTCCTGCCTGAAAATTTCTTGATAGCATTTCAACCAGCATTTTATCTGGCCTGGATTTTCCTGGTACAAACCTTAACAATATTACACCGTCCAGATAGCCGTGTATTCCATCCTTCACTATAACTATAGTGTCAGGCTCACGACTCCACTCGTAGAAATAACCAAGATTATATCCTTTCATCTTGGTATCATGGCTTGAAAATGGTTTGTTCACATCATCTTTCCTGATCTGCCTGTACCCTGGTGGAAGGTTGAAATTCTGAGATTCCGTGAATTTTATTATGGCCATGAAACCATGATTGTTA
>JAKADT010000012.1 GCA_021820245.1 Thermoplasmata archaeon
AATGCCATTCTTGACCTTATGGCAAGAGACATAGATTTTGCGGCATGCTATAATTCCATGAAAGCCAGGGAGATAAAAGGTTCTGATCTCATAGAAGGAATGAAAATTGTGGATGCAGGGGTGGGAGAGATCGTAAAAATGCAGAATGATGGGTGGGCATACCTTAAACTATAGCACCCTGTTCCCAAGATTGAGATAAATTATGTGTTTGAAATTCGCAGATCTGTAAATTAATAGAATGAATTAAACACACGTTAATAACCCCAAAATGGCATGGAAACTCTTCAGTTTCTTGCAGTATGGCTTCTTCCATTGCAGATACAGTGTAGGATCAGGTTGATCGGCCAACGACATTTTCATTAATTGGGACTATGAAGAAGAAAATTCACGAAGTAATAAACATAATAAGACTTTATGACTGATCGGAACTGTTGAATTTTCACATGAAAACAACAATTATGTCATGGAATGTAAATGGAATAAGAGCCGCAGCGAAGAGTGGCATAGCCGATGAGATCGCTAAACTGAATCCTGATTACATATGCCTGCAGGAAATAAAATCGGATGAAAGGACAGTCCCCATAGAGATTTCCTCACTTGGATACCATATTTTTCTGAATCCCGCTTTGAGAAAAGGGTACAGTGGCACCATGATCCTTGCCAGAACGAGGCCTGATTCAATAATCACAGGCATTGGGACCGATGAGTTTGACACTGAAGGGCGCGTTATGGCAATTGAAACGAACAGCTTCTGGCTTGTCAATGCATATTTCCCAAATTCCCAGCGGGATCTGAAAAGGCTTGATTATAAATTGCGTTTTGATCGTGAATTTTCCAATTTCTGCAAGAAAATTGGAATGAAGAAGTCAATAATAATTTGTGGCGACTTGAATGTGGCCCATGAGGACATAGATATTGCGAGACCCGATGACAACCGGAACAATGCAGGTTTTACATCACAGGAAAGGGAGTGGATGTCACAATTTCTTGATTCCGGTTTTATTGATACTTTCAGATTATTCAATAAGGAATCCGGGCATTACTCATGGTGGTCGTACAGATTCAACGCTAGGGAAAGAAATATTGGTTGGCGGCTGGATTACTTCCTGGTTTCAAATGCTATGAATAAAAATGTAATTTCATCCGAAATATTGCAGGGCATAATGGGATCTGATCATGCACCGGTAAGACTTACGATTGAAATTTGACCTTTGTGCATCTTTTTTCGAGAGGTAAAACATGTCTGAAGTTATTTAAAACTGGCAGTGATCTGGTTGCATGATCCTGAATGATCTTATAGAAAAGAAAGTTGACGTTATGCTGCTTAACCAGGCACAGGAAAATCTTTCTCCAAAGCTCAGATTTGAGGGAGTTCTGAAAGGAATTGATCAGGGTACATATATCATATCATCAACAATAAACGACCGTAACGAGATAATTGTCCTGCCAATAGCTATGTGCCGTTTAAACACAAAAGACTGAACTTCTAAAAAATTCAGTTTCTTGATTTCATAGGTTCTATAAGCTTCATGAGCCTCTGGAACATCTCCCCACGTTTTGGATCAGGGTCCATTACATTGAACTTTGCCACAATCATCAGTATGTATGTATTGAGGGTCGTTTCATCAACAGTAACAGAGAGATTGCCCATATAATCGTCCATTGACTTGACTTCCTCCTCTATGACTGGTTTCACTTTCTCGAATTCTATGAACTTCGGAATTTCGTATCTTGCCTTTACAACGATTCCTGGTTTTCTTATAATTATGGCTCCTGTGACAAGTATTCCGTTTGGTATCTTTACCCTGTCCCCGCTAGTCAGGTCAAGTACCGTGTAATTTATTGTTATATCCACAACCCGACCCGAGTATGCCGTGGCCTCAATTCTATCCACTGAAAAATATTTGGGGAATATGGTGGGAAATGCTCCACCGTACTGCCACATGTTCATTGTTACCATATCACCTATGCTGAACGGTCTGACCACAACAAAAAGAATACCTGCGAACTGATTTGCAAGGACTGTTGAAGCCGCAAGCCCCAGTACAATAGAAACCAGGGAACCTCCCAGTATAAGGGATGTCACATTAACCCCCAGGGAGCCAAGCACTATTACTCCAAGTATGAAATATGCAAATATATTGACGAGAAACATAATGGGATGAACCTTACGATCATCCATGAACCTGTGAAGATAACGGTTGAGAAAAGTCAGAACTATCCGTATTATCGCATAGCTTATTATTGCAATGAAAATTGCATTGACATATCTGACGAATGTGTTGGGTATAACATGAAACACACTGGTGACCAGGAAGATCATGAATAATATTACAGCCATCAGAATGAACATAGCTACCAGTGTTCTCGCTATGCTCCTGATCTTCTGTCTCTCCATCCTGACCTCATGACGCGGTTATTGTAAAATTTTTGCCCGCATGGCATTATTCCGGGAATCAGTCTTTACAGTAAAGCGCAATGCCTGAAGGTATTTTAGGATAGAAATATGTAGATTTCTGTGGCAGGATATGGCCTTTTCCTGTGAGGTTTAAGACAGTATCTTTGCTCCAGGAAGGCATCAATATTGCAAATTCGGCTTCGTGGTTGTCAACTGCAGATATAGCAAATAACCTGTCCTGCGTGAATGACACATCTTTTTCTATTGACTGATCCGTCATGCCCAGTACCTCCCTGAATATGATATCGTTTATGATCCTGGGATTTGATTCGTCAGCATCTTCAGCAACAATACCAAGACTCCTGCTTACCGTATCCTTTGGATAGATCACATAGAACTTTTTTTGATAAATTACCATATGATCTTCATCGCTGTATCCCGTCTTCACGGCTATGTCAAAATATTTCCCAATTTTTTCCAGTGATTTCTGGAAATTGTATTTTGTTGATACGAGACGGTGAATGCCGGAAATCATGAGACCACGATCGTAAATGGAGGTTGTGTAGGCAAAAACTGAAGACCACTTTTCCCTGTTTTCCGGTCCCTGTTCTGTCAGAAGCTCTTTTATTGCCTGAAACCTGTGGTGTCCGTCTGCTACAATTGCATCATCCTTCTTTATAACTGATGCTATTTTTTCTATTTTGTCTGTATCTTCTATGAAATACGATCTGTTTTTCACCCCAACTGGTTCTTCAAATTCCAGATCAGGTGGCATATCCTGGATCGTCTTTCTCAGTATATTCTCATAACTGTTGCTGGCAACTGCGAGAAAAATAGGTTCAAGCTGGCATCCGCAATCCCTCATGAGGTTCTTGCGGTCCTCAACCGCCCATCTGAATGTATTCTCGTGGGGTTTTATATGATCCCAACCGTCCTCAATTGACACAAGGGAAATTATGCCTATCCTGCTCAGCTTTTCCTTCATTGCGTAAAATTCCTGAACAAGGATTATTATGCAGTCCCTGTCCATTTTTTTTAATATTCCTTCCTTCATCCATTTCTTCAAGATCTTATGGGCGTCTTTGAAATTATCCCTGCTCAATGCCGTTATGTGCGTGATGTTAAAGGGGGTTCGCAGCAGATCCTCTTTCTGATACCTCGATATTGTATCAAAAGGAGGAGCCACGGCTTCTGCAACATGATTCCCATACACTAAAGGACGGAAACTCTTTATATCCAACTATTCATCAATCCGGATAATTTTTGATATATTTTCAATATCCTGCCCGTATCCTTCTTCTCCTTTAGGTGTTTCAAGAATCATGGGTACATCCCGGAACCTTATATCATTCACAAAGTTCGATATTCCCTCAAGACCAAGAGTGCCCATTCCAATCTGTTCGTGCCTGTCCACCCTGCTCCCTCTTCCCTTTTTTGAATCGTTCAGATGGAACCCTTTAAGTTTTTCCAGACCCAGAACCGATTTGAAGGTGTCCATGGTTTCCGCATACCCTTCTGGTGTCCGGATATCATATCCTGCTGCCCAGGTATGGCATGTATCCATGCATATTGCCACCTTGCTCTTTTCCTCTATTCCGTCCATTATTTCCGCCAGTTCTTCAAATGTGTGACCTATGGTGTTTCCCTGTCCGGCGGATATCTCCATAAGAATGGTACATTTCTGATCCGGCCTTATGACCTGGTTCATATTGTCTATGAGGTTTGAGATTCCCTCCTTTTCAGATATTCCGGATGCCGAACCCGGGTGGAATGTCAGATAATCGATGCAAAGTCTGTCTGTCCTGGATATCTCTATGGAAAACGCATCCAGCACTTTTTCCCTCAGGTCAGGCTTTGATGTGCACATATTGAGAAGATAAGACGCATGAACCATTATTTTGCCCATTCCATGCTGGCCGTTTGTAGACTTGAACTTTTCTACATCCTCATTTTCCAGATCTTTTGCCTTCCACTGCATCTGGCTCTTTGTGAAAATCTGGTAAGTCCTGAATGAGAAAACATTTGCTCGTTCCGGAGATCTATATATTCCACCGGAAGTGGAAACATGACCTCCCAGAAGTATTACTTCCGTCAATTTTTTAACCATTATACAACCCCTCTTCAGATTACGTCGTTTATCATCATGTTTATGAACTGGTAAACATGAAGAGCAAGTGCAGGATTGTCTGTATATCCACACGCATCCAGTTCCGGCCCTGCAAGCAATGCCCTCGTCTGATCGCTGACCACATCTGTCGCAATGAGTCCATCTTTCCTGTATACGGTGATATTTGAAGGAACCCGTTTGTTTGGGGGAGTCACAAAAACAACTTTCACACCCCTTTTAATGGCATTATCAATATTCTTTCTCAATTCTATCCTGATTTCCCTTACCTTTGGGGTGCATATGAAAATTTCATTCTCTGTAAGGTTGAACATTTCCGAAAGTTTTCCCATTACTTTTTGCGTTCCATAAATTGTGTAAACAAGCTGTGGTTCACCCTTTGAGGGCAGCATATCCTGCAGCTCTCTCAGACTCTTGAACAGTTCGTCAAGCTTCTCTTCATACTCCGCCTTAATTTTACCCATGTTCTCAGGCTTGAACATCCTTGGCCTTCCCTCGGTTTCCTTCGCAAAGCCCTTCTCAACCAGTGATTCCATTACTTTATAGGCAGATGTCCTGGGAATTTTCGCCGTATCCGCAACCGTGTCCGCATTTGCCACACCGTGGTAAACAAGTGCTGCAAAGCCCTGGGCTTCGTATGCCGATAGTCCAAGTACCTTCAGCATTTCATGGATCCTGTTCAATTGGTCGGAATTAGCTTCCATAGCTAATAATGACTTAATTGTTTAAATCATTTTTCTTCTCTGGTTTTTCTCTTGGGGGGAATTTAAGAGGTTTAACAGCAAACTTTAATTATTTATCTTGAAAACAAAGTTGCACATTATGTAGTTTTTTTTGTTAATTAGAAGACCGAATTATCACAATATATGAAAGTATGACAAGACTTTAATCGTTCGGCTGAATCTCAATTTATGGAAATAGACAGGATAACTCTTGACAGCGTGATCAGTATGGACGGATTCCTCAAGGGCTTCAATATTGAGGTAAAAGCTGTTGAAGAGGGAAAACTTGAACTGCTTGTTCAGTTGACTCCGGAAGTAATGAGGGTTGGAGACATAATGAACGGAGGGGCAGTTATGGCCATATGTGATGCAGCAGGAGGGCTTGTGATGTTCTCAAGCAAAGGAGTGATTAACGAGGTTACAATAAATATGTCCACAAATTTCCTCAGACCAATCAGGAAAGGACCGGTACTGTTCAGATCACATGCATCAAAAATTGGGAAAAATATTGGCTTCTCCAACGTGGACGTACTGGACGGAGACGGTATACTCTGCGCCCAGGCAACCGGATCATGGAACCTGTACAGGGAGGGATGACCATGATTGACATCCCCGAACCTTACAGATTTGAAAACATGCTGAATGGGAAGACCGTTGTCGTTGGGACAGGTGCCAGCATTTCAATCTACAGGGTTCCCGATCTTGTGAGAGATCTTAGAAGAGAGGGGGCAGATGTCATAGTCATCATGACGGCAAACGCACAGGAATTGATCAATCCTGAGGTTATGCGATGGGCCTCCGAGAATCAGGTGATAACAAAAATTACTGGAAAAATTGAACACATTTCCCTGTTTCAAACTGATCCAAAAAACACTGCGTTTCTGGTTTCTCCTGCCTCCTATGATCTCATAGGGAAAATGGCCAATGGAATCTCAGATGATCCAGTATCCCTTTCTTTCTCCTTTGCCCATGGAAATGGAAATCCAGTTGTAATTGCCCCCGCAATGCATAAGGCAATGATGACGAATCCCATTAACGCAGATAATCTTAGGAAACTCCAGTCCAGCGGAGTGCTGGTTGTCCCACCGGGCCTGGATACAGATAAAGCAAAACTGTCACAAAACGACCAGATAATAGATTATGTTGCCAGATCCTTCTACGGAACGGAACTGAAAGGAAAAAATCTTATGATCATTTCGGGGCATTCCAGGGTTAAGGTGGATGCAGTGAGAGATCTGGTAAACGGAAGCACCGGATTCTCAGGGTACTGGTTTTGCAGGAACGCCTTCCGCCTGGGATCAGGATCT
This sequence comes from Thermoplasmata archaeon, assembly GCA_021820245.1. GTDB lineage: Archaea > Thermoplasmatota > Thermoplasmata > Thermoplasmatales > Thermoplasmataceae > Oxyplasma. The sequence goes on from JAKADT010000012.1 coordinate 6,553, forward strand.
ATCACCTTCATAGGCAATTCCTCCTATGCAATCCCGCAATATGCCAATTTTCACTGCTCAGAAACGGGCGACGAGTTTCTGAAGGAAACTGTGGAAGCACTCCAGAGGGATAAAATTGACATTGTGGTGGTGCCGGCTGCCCTGCCTGATTTTAGAATTTCCAATGATAAAAGGAATGAAAAGCTTGAGAGTGGTTTGAAACAGCATATTGATCTGATCCCTGAAGAGAAGCTCATCTACAGGATAAGAAACATCTTTTCTGGAAAGATTGTGGTTTTCAGTCTTAACAGTGAAACTGACCCGGATAAGATCAGGAGAAAGTATTCAAAGGCAGATCCAGACATCATTGTTCATAATTCCATTAGTGAAGGAGATGGAAATTTTGGTGAACGCTCCAACAACTACACACTCATTGAAAGAGACCGGGTTGTTCCCCTGGGAGTTATGAATAAACAGGAGATGACACTGAGGATTCTCAGGGAAGCTGCTGAAACATCCTGAACTTATGTAATTTGACCGGTTCCACGTCTACTGAAAATAAACTCATCTATTATGGACGCCACCTTATCCGGATTTGATGAATGCGGGGTATGACCGCCCTCTCTTATTGTGAAAAACCTGCTTCCCGGGATATTCTCATTGATCATAAGGCCGTATCTTTTTCCTATTATGGCATCATGTTCCCCCCATATAATTGCCGTGTTAGCCTCAATTGTTCTTAATTCCTCAATGGTTATCTTCTCCTGGCCGGTTGCGTTCTGCTGAGTAATTTTTGTCATGATGTTGCGATCATTGTCATGACCTATACTGACGATCCTGTCAATGAAGTTTTCAAGATTTTCCTTTCCGGATTCTCCTATTGTCGGATTGATCCCTGCACTGTCTATTAGAATGAGAAACTCAGGTTTTCCAAAGGAGATTGAAAATCTCAGGGATACCCAGCCTCCGTATGAGTTTCCAACCATGCCAAAATTTCTTCCTGAAACCTCTGTTACATCTAAAAATTCTCTTAACATCATGCACTGGGTTTTAACTGTGTAATCGGGTAGTTTCTTTTCAGTTCTCCCATGTCCCAGCAGATCGACCATGAAAAGCTCGAAGTATGGATTAAGGAGAGAATCCAGCTTTATGAAATTATTACCAGATCCACCAAGTCCATGCAGGAACACAAGCGGGTAAATGCCCTCCCTGTAGAGGTATGAGATCTTTCCAAAACTGGTTTCGGCGTATAATCTTCGCATATTAATAGTTTGTGCGTATTCAACCATAAAACTTAATCCTTTTCCATTTTAGGTGTGAATGCGACTCCAATTTCTGATTTTTTCATCCCGGGAAACCTCGAAATTGACAAAAGACTATTTATAAAATAAGATAAGAGATTGTGAACAAAGAGAAAAAATACGTATACCTATTTAATGAGGGAAACGCCTCTATGAACAACCTGCTTGGCGGTAAAGGTGCCGGCCTTGCAGAGATGAGCAACATAGGACTGAATGTGCCCCCCGGGTTTACCATAACCACAGAAGCATGCATAGATTTTCTGGAAAGAGGAAAATTCCCGGAAGGAATGTGGGAACAGACCCTTGAAAAACTTCGCATAGTTGAAGATAAGACGGGGAAAAAATTCGGGGGAAATGACAACCCTCTTCTGGTTTCAGTCAGATCGGGAGCACCCATAAGCATGCCAGGCATGATGGATACCATTCTAAATGTGGGCCTCAATGATTCTACACTGGATTCCCTGATAAACAAAACAAAAAATGAAAGATTTGCCCTTGACTCCTACCGCAGGCTTATCCAGATGTTTGGAGATGTTGTGTTCGGAATCGACAGGAGATTATTTGAAGAGACCATTGATAGGATAAAGTCAATGGCAAAAAAGAGGAATGATGTCGATCTTGAACCTGCAGATCTAAGGGAATTAATAACTGAATTCAAGGGGATTTATAAAAAACAGGGAAAGACATTTCCATCTGAACCACTGGATCAGCTCAGGATATCTGTCGAAGCCGTATTCCGATCCTGGAATTCAGAAAGAGCCAGGGTTTACAGGGAACTGAATGACATTCCTGATAATCTCGGAACCGCTGTGAGTGTTGTTTCAATGGTTTTTGGAAATATGGGAAACGATTCTGCAACAGGTGTTGCCTTTACCAGAGACCCAAATACCGGAAAGAAGGGCATATTTTCAGAATACCTTACCAATGCACAGGGAGAGGATGTTGTGGCAGGTATCAGGACACCAAAAGACATAGATGATCTGAGGCATGAGATACCCACCGCCTATAACCAGCTCCTGGAGTCTGCTTCAAAACTGGAAAAACACTACAAAGACATGCAGGATATAGAATTCACTGTGGAAAAAGGGATTTTTTATCTGCTGCAGACAAGGACCGGAAAGAGATCGGCCCGTGCCTCCATAAAGATTGCCACTGACATGGTCATGGAAGGAGTCATAACAAAGGAAGAGGCCCTCATGAGAGTAACGCCAAGAATTCTGGATACGCTTCTCCATCCCCAGATTAAGAAGAACGGGAAGGAGGTGCTTCTTGGAAAGGGACTGGCTGCCTCGCCCGGGGCTGCAGTGGGAATGGTGGTTTTCAGCTCTGAAAAAGCAGTTGAGTTCGCAAAGGATCGAAAAAAATGCATTCTTGTGAGACCTGAAACCACTGCCGACGACGTAAGGGGCATGTCTGTATCTGAGGGATTCCTTACCCAGAAAGGTGGAATGACCTCACATGCTGCTGTCGTGGCAAGAGCCATGGGGAAACCTGCGGTTGTTGGAGCTGAGGTTCTCAATGTCAGCCTGAAGGAAGAATCTCTCACCGTTGGAAACACCACCCTTCGTGAGGGAGATATAATCACAGTTGACGGTACTTCAGGTGAATTTTTCATGGGGTCTGTTGAACTGGAGGTTTCAAAAATTACAGATGAGGCAATTACCCTCCTTGGATGGGCCGATGAAGTAAGGAAGCTTGGTGTAAGGGCAAACGCCAATACCCCTGAAGAGGCCATAAAGGCCAGGGAAAATGGTGCAGAGGGGATTGGGCTTGCAAGGACTGAGAGGATGTTCCTTGGAAATGACCGTATAACCATCATGCGTGCAATGATAATGAGCACGTCACTTCCGGAGAGGCTGAAATACCTTGATCTCCTTCTTCCAATGCAGATTCATGATTTTGTTGAATTCTTCAGGACCATGGAAGGATACCCCGTAATAATAAGACTGCTGGATCCTCCCCTGCACGAATTTTTACCCAACAAAGAGGAAATAATGAATGAGATGTTTGGTCTAAAACTGAAGATCAGCAAGAGCAGTGATAATTTCGAGATAGATTCATCCATAGCGAAGCTTACAGATCTCAACCGTATTTTCCAGACCATCAAGAATCTTGAGGAATTCAACCCTATGCTTGGTTTCAGGGGGTGCAGGCTTGGTCTCCTGTATCCCGAAATATATGAGATGCAGGTGAGGGCAATCATAACTGCAGCAAAAAAGGTAACAGAAGAGGGCAGAACCATTTATCCTGAAATAATGATTCCTCTGGTGGGTGTTGATAACGAACTGAGGATAATCAGAAAGAGACTGGAAAAGGTTGCAATTGAAGTTTCAGGGACCGGGAAAGTGCCTTACAAGTTCGGCACGATGATTGAAATACCAAGAGCCTGTCTTACAGCTGACAGGATTGCTGTTGAGGCAGATTTCTTCTCGTTCGGAACAAATGATCTAACACAGATGACATTTGGCTACAGCAGAGATGATGCCGAGGGTAAATTCATGGCGGCGTATATCGGCGAAGGTATACTGCCTTCAGATCCTTTCACAACAGTGGACACAGAGGGAGTTGGGGAACTGATGAAAATGGCAGTAAAGAAGGGCAAATCGACAAAGAAGAGCCTGGAGATCGGAATCTGTGGAGAGCAGGGAGGAGATCCTGAAACCGTTGAATTCTGCAACAGTATTGGACTGGATTATGTATCCGCCTCACCTCTCAGAATACCAATCGCCCGGCTTTCTGCCGCAAGAGCAGTGATTAAGTCTGCGAAATGATCTGCCATATTTAACTCAGGCCGGGTAATCCGGCATAACATCTCACTGGAAATACTGACTGAAATTGACGAAAGATTGCAAAATATGATATTAACGCTTGGAATGCAGTTATATGGTATTTGAGGATTTGAGAGAGTTTATCGATCACCTGGGAAAAACAGGTAACCTCAGGACAATGGATGATGAGGTTGACCCTGAACTGGAACTCACATATATACTGAGCGAAGAGGAGAGGATAGGTAAAGGAGATGCAATACTTTTCAATTCCGTTAAGAATTCCCAGATTCCGGCAGTGGGAAATCTCTTTTCAACCCGGGAGAGAATGGAACTGATCCTTGGGGGGAGCCCTGAAGATATTGGATTAAGGCTCCAGAATCTGATCCGTGTTCCGGACGATACGGACTCGATGATCTCAAGAGGTTTAGAGATGATGAAGGAGCTTGGTGGTGTTAAACCAAAAATATCATCCTCAATGGGATCTTCGCACAGAACCATGGAAAAGGTTGATCTGGGAAGATACCCAATCTGTAAAACATGGCCACAGGATGGAGGAAATTTCATAACACTTCCCCTTGTAATTACCAGGGATCCGGTGACCGGACAGAGAAACATGGGCATGTACAGGATGCAGGTTTTTGATAACGAAACCACGGGAATGCACTGGCACATCCATAAAGGAGGATCTGAATATGAGCAGAATTATGCAGAGAGATCGAAACTGATGGATGTGGCTGTTGTCCTTGGCAGCGATCCACTAACCATGTTCTCAGCAGTGGCACCTCTCCCCAATGGAATTGATGAATTTTCCTTCAGAGGCATAATATCCAGGAAGAGGATGGAACTGGTCAGGGGTCAGACAGTGGATCTGGTTTATCCCAGGAATTCAGAGATCGTCCTTGAGGGTTACGTGGATCCTTCTGAGACCAGGGTGGAGGGACCTTTCGGGGATCACACGGGTTATTATTCCCTTGAAGCTGAATTCCCGGTATTTCACATAAAAAAAATAATAGAGAAGGATAAACCTCTGTACCCCACTACAATAGTTGGAAAGCTGTGGCATGAGGATGTGATCATGGGAAAGGCCATAGAGAGAATGTTCCTTCCACTGGTTAGAATCCAGATCCCTGAAATAGTGGATATGAACACCATGGAGGAGGCGGTATTCCACAATATGGTTGTTGTATCTATCAAAAAGAGATACCCTGGCCACGCAAAGAAGGTCATGTTTGCCATATGGGGAATGGGTCAGCTCATGTTTTCCAAAATAGTGCTAGTTGTTGACCCTGATATAAATGTTCATGACAGGAAACAGGTTATCTGGGCAATGAGCACCCGAATCGATCCTTCCAGGGATGTTATCATAATACCTGGAACAGTGACTGACAGTCTTGACCACCCTGCCTCCATAATGAATTACGGATCAAAGATGGGCATCGACGCGACACGAAAGGATGAAAGCGAAGGTTTCATGAGGCCATGGCCTGATGTTCTTGACATGAAGCAGGAAATTGTAATGGAAGCTCAGGCAAAGAGGGAAAAACTAAGACCGTGATCGAGAAGCCCCATATCCTCCGGAGGTGGGACGGGATCAAACCGATTATTTATGAACAAGTCACGAATCTAATGGGAAGAGTTGATGAGTAAATACACGTATGCAGGGAGGAGCACTCACGAATCCACGCTTCTGGAGATTGTGTCAAAACAGGAAGCGCAAATCCGGTCGTCAAAGCGGGAAGCCTCTGTTAGCCGGGGGAGGAAATTCCTATGAACTTCAGGGAGGTTGTGGACTACATAAAGCTTGAGCATACAGTGTTCGATCTTCCATTCGTCTTTACTGGTGCCGTTATTGCATCCCTTGGACATTTTTACCCTCTTAAATTTATCCTTATATTTATCGCAACCACCTCAGCAAGAGCCACTGGAATGTCCATAAACAGGATTGAAGGGAGGAAATATGACATAAGTAATCCAAGAAAGAAGGACTGGCTTCTGGTTAAGGATAGAAAGAACTTACAAAGCGCAATAATTCTGACCGTCCTGCTGGGTTCCGTATTCGAGGTCTCCTCCTATTTGCTCAATTTTTTCGTTTTCGCCCTTTCTCCAATAGTAATATTCCTGTTCTTTACCGATCCATTTATGAAGAAAATTACCCCATGGAGACATTTCTACATGGGTGGAACCATAGGTGTTGGTGTTCTTGCGGGTTACCTGGCCATAACCCCGTCGTTTCCTGCTTCCCCGCTTATTTATCTCATATTTCTGGGATCGTCCAGCTGGATAGCCGGATTTGACATGATATACGTGATTCCTGACAGAATTTATGATCTGAAGAATGGCCTTAAAACAGTAGTTACACAGTATGGCACGTCACGAGGAATGATCATATCATCCATAACACATGCTTTCACCTTTGCCTGTTTTCTGGCTGCAGGATTCTATGTGAACAGCATTATCTATGATATCATACTTGCACCGATACTTTTCCTCATAATCTACCAGCATTACATAGTCAACCCTGATGATCCATCGACCATAAGGGCATCCTTTCTCGGTGCCAATTCCTTCATTGGCATTCTCTATCTTATAGGGCTTATATTTTCATATTTTGTGGTATGAATAGCTACATTTATTTATCGTTGCAATAGGACAGTATTCTCAAGAGAGAGAATCCGGTAAAAACATGATTTCAGTCACATGAGGTTTAAATTAGCACGGTCTAAATCGGAATTCGATATAGTTAAATATCGGTTTCCGATATACAGTATGGTGATAGAAATGCATGGAAATCATGATTATGATGAAAGGCACATGGAACATGAGAGGGAAAATAATGAATCAATGATGCACAGATGTGGTTGTGGTAGGATGGATAAAAACTCCCCGATGGGACATGGAAACATGAGATTTCGTGGGTTGAGACCCATAGTTCTTGATCTGATAAATGACAGTCCCAAAAAGGGGTCGGAGATTATGACTTCAGTGGAGGAAAAGACGGATGGTAGATGGAAGCCAAGCCCTGGTTCCATATATCCCATGCTTGCAGGCATGGAAACCGAAGGACTGATTCATAAAAACCCTGATGGAAGGTATTCAATAGCTGAAAGTGGAAAAAGGGAGATGGAATTCCACAAGAAAACAATGATAGGATTTGGAAGAAGGGGTATGCCGGATACTGTTGAGGGAATCCTTTCCCAGATGACCAGTTATATTGACTATTTTAATGACATAGCCGATGAACTTACGGAACATAAATCAAGCCTGACTGTTCTGAGAGATAGCCTGAGCGACCTTATAAATAAAATTTCAAGCAAGAGGGAAAATGAAAACGTACCGCAGTGAGTGGACGACCACTATCTTGAACAAAAATTCCCAAAATAATTTGTGTGGGGCAGTTACATCAGCAACTTCAGCAACTGTGTCTTTTCGAATTGATCAATGAATGACCTCCGACCATTCCTTTAAGCTTTCCTCATGTGGAGTGATTTGAGGAAAGGTAGCAGGTCTTTATCTTTTATTAGATATTTGGTTTCACTAATCTATAATAAAGATATATATAATTTGCATCAGTTTACAGGATGATCTATTTTCCTGTTTATGATGCCTCTGTCTTTCAGTCCGCTGTTTTTGAACACCATACCACTGAAAACCATGAAGATCAATATTGATCCCAGACCGAAAATATCCACTGCAGACCACACCCTGAGACCATTATAACTGAAAATATACAGGAATGTGGATCCAATGGACGGTCCCAGCGCTCTGCCTGTTGAGTTAATCATCCCTATAAATCCCATATATCTGGCCATTTTCCCCTTTGTGGCTATCTTTGAAACCACTGTGTTGATCATGGGTGATGTGAGATTTTCTCCCATAGTTATGATGAGCATATCAAACATCAGTCCAAACAGGTTGTGTGAGAAGCTTACCATGAAATATCCAATGGAATAAAACAGGGCACCCAGGATCATTATGGATATGTCGGGGAATCTTCTAAGCCCCATTGTCATTGGATACTGTCCAACCACCACCACAGTACCGTTCACTGCATAGATATAACCGAGATCCGCTTCGGGAATACCGATCTTTATAGACGCGTATACTGGAAAAGTGACACTGAACTGGGAAGCAACCATAGTGATCAGAAAGGTTGCCATTCCAAATACTATGAGATATTTATCAAAAACTAACAGACTGAAATGTTCCCCCGGTTTTTTTTCATAAGCATTTTCTCTCCTGTCCCTAACGGTGAACAGGACAACAACCATCTGAACCAGGCTTGACACTGAAACGAACAGAAATATGACGTCCAGTCCACTGTTGAATAGAAAAGAACCAATGAGCGGACCTATAGCCCAACCAAGATTTGAAAGAATCCTGTAGATAACATAACCTTTCATTCTTTCAGAATAATTTGTATAATCAGCCACCAGTGCTGAAGCTGCAGGGAAAATAAGTGCTCCAGATGTTGCGGAAATTATGAATACGGCAATTACGAATGTAACCGGCACCTTGAAAATCAGCATAAGAGAAAGGGAGAGATATAGCACGAATCCAAGTATGCTGCCCATGAGAATGGTGTTTTTTCTTCCTATTGCATCTGCCAGGCCGCCGCCCAGAATGCTGACAACTATGGAAACTACAGACAGAAGCGTGAAGATCACTCCCACTTCGTATATTGGTATTCCAAGGTCCTGGTTGAAGAATATTGCCATGAATGGCCAGGTTGCTCCAAACCCTATGGACCTGATTGATGAGGCAACACTCACGCCCCACAGCACATGATTTGAAAATAGAAGGCGTTCGCCGAGCGCTTGTTTTACCGTGTACGGTTAATGCATTTAATTATTAAAAAGATGAGATCAGGAAGTGAATACAAGACCCTGTGCAATCAGCTTGCCTGAAAGAGATTTTTTTATAATGACTTCCTCCCTACCTCTGTCCACGGAGGCAAAAATGTTCTGGTCTATACCGAGGAAGATGCCATCGCCGGCAAAGATTCTGAGATTCTCATCGTCATTTGGTGTTTCCAGTGCAATTTCAGCTTCAATTATCCGCTGGCACAAACCATCTGTACATGGAGATTGAGAAACTGCAGTACGTATTGTAAGATATTTTCCCCTGGAAAGAAGTTTCACAACGTTCCCGGAAACAGTAATTTTCCCCCTTCCAATGGGTATGCTTATGTCGTTCATATCACAATTCAGGGGAATTTTTCATTATACGCCTTGATTGATCTCTCAATATCCTTAATTGCCATTTCCTTGCCTTCCCATCCAGTTACCTCTGTCTTCTTTTCTTCAAGTATTTTGTAGGTCTGGAAAAAGTTAAGTATCTCATTCAGAAGATGGCCTGGCAGATCCTTATATGTTTTCACATCCCTGTAATACGGATCTTTTGTTGCAACCATCAGTATCTTGTTATCCAGATCACCCTGGTCAATCATTTTCATTAACCCTATGGGTCTGGCAGAGAGGACGATTCCTGGTGCAGTGGGCTGTGTAACCAGAACCATTGCGTCAAGAGGGTCTCCGTCGTCATACAGTGTTCTTGGAATTGCCCCATATTCAACTGGGTAAGCAACCGATGAATGCAGTACACGATCAAGTATAACACCGGAAAACTGTTTTGATATCTCGTATTTATTCCTGCTACCTCTCGGAGTCTCTACGATAACATTTAATTCCTCTGGTGGATTTGCCCCAATCGGTACCGTGTGCCAGTAACTGCTGTTTTTTGTATTAGCCATGTCATGGTTATTTTAAGTTTCTATTTATTTGTTATGACGTGTACGGCAAAGTTGGAAATAAACCGAGCTGCCCAGGCTTCTCTGGTTAGAATATCATTATATACGTGTGAAAAACAATGAAACTGTGATGGACATAAATTATATTAGATGATGTATCATATTACGAGTCAGGGAGGAATTTGGTGGACAAAACAGTTTCTTACAGCCCGTTACGTATAAGCTTCGGTGGTGGAGGCACAGATATCAGTCCATTTCCGGAAAAGTATGGAGGTGCTGTCCTGAACACAACTATTGATCGGGGAGTAACGTCATGGTATATGCCTGATCAGTATGGACTTGAAATTTCATCAAGGGATTTTCTCAAGAGCTTTGTACTTAATGAAAGCCCCGAAAGTAAAGATCTTCTGAACAAGATACTGGGGCTTTTTGAAATGCATGGAATTCGGAAAGGCAGGGTTATGTTGAACGGTGATGTCCCCCCTGGATCAGGTCTTGGGTCATCCAGTGCACTTACCACATCCCTGCTAAATCTAATATACAGTATCAACCATGAAAAAAGAACATGGAGGGAGATAGCCGATGAGGCTTTCAGGCTTGAAAAAGATTACTTTGGAGTGATTCTTGGAAAACAGGATCCCTATGCAATAGCAATGGGTGGGTTCAAGTATATGGAATTCGTTGGGGATGGAGTTCAGGTCACGCCCCTTAATCAGTTTTCAGATTTCATAAGCAACCTGGAGAAAAGAACTCTGCTACTATATACCGGAAGGACCAGGGAAAGTTCCCAGGTTTTGAAAGAACAGGTTGTGAGCTCTTCACTTGGTGATGAGACAACCCTTGGAAATTTAAAGGATATGAAGAGAATAGCACAGGATATGAAGAGCTGCGTGACATCTGGAAACATGGATGGGTTTATTGAACTCATCAATGAAGGTTGGGAGATCAAGAAAAAATTCGGAAAGAACGTTACCAACGATCAGATTGATCGTATTATTGAAAAATCAAAGTCTTCAGGAGCCCAGGGAGCTAAACTTATGGGAGGTGGATCCCAGGGCTTCATACTCATGATAGCCAGGGAAGGAAAGATAGAGGAACTTCAGAAAGAGATGATGTCGTTTTCAGATCTGGTAATCAGGGTCAATTATGATCGACTTGGTATTCGTATGGGGTCAACTACCCCCAGCTGACGCATGGGATCTCCTTGTAGAGAGTTAGATGAATTCGATTAAATAAGCTGTATGCAGATCAGAACCTATCAAGAGAATTCCTTTTCCATCTCTATGAAATCCTTCAGGATACGATATGTTAGGCCCCATACGATCCAGTCTTGAAAAACAAAAGAATCATAGCCGTTTTCGGTCCTTGATTCTATCCTCCCCGAAAGTTTCACCCGCCTCACTTCTGAAACTTCTGGTCCGGCTTTAAAACCTTCAAGTGATCGTGTTTTTAAAACAAAGGGATGAACCTTAATCCAGTTTGCCTTATTTGGAGAGTTTGTATGGAGTTCCGCATAGATGGATTCCCCTGTGAAACTCATATTGACCTCCTCCATAACCTCCCTCAGAACGGTCTCTTCAGGTTGCTCCCCGAATTTGGAAAATCCCCCTGGGAGTGCTATCTGCCCTGTCCATGGATCATCTTCCCTTTCATTTCTTTTTATAAGAATGATCTCTCCGCTGCTGTAGATTATCCCCACTGCAGCACTGTTTCTGTTTTCAACTCCCCCTGACGTAGGATCCACCGGATTAAGCCAGTTTTTCCAGTATATTTTCGACAGTGTCGCCAGTGTTTATGCCTGCTTCCCTTGCCCTTGATGTAACTCCGGCCACTTTTCCTGCAAGCATATCCCCAAGAGTGTTCACACCAGTTACCCTGACTGCCATATCACCGAGCTTTTCGGCGGCTTCGAGATTTAGATAACCGCACATTGCATATCCCTTTTCCCCTTTCAGAACAAGTAACGGAGCTTTCTGCATAGGCATCTTCATGAACTGAAACACCTTTCCATTCTTTTCGTAACTATCTATCTCGATCATAGGAGAGTAATTACCAATGAGGTTAAAAGTTCATCGAGTGATCATCAATGCACTGCCGACCACTCCTTTACTATTTTAGAAGGTAATTAGCCATTTTTAAAGTATTTAAAACTTCCATGGATTAGAAATGGTTATATAGAAGTTTATTTTTACTTGACTGAGGTAAAATGATAGGCGGACAACCAATTTTCATATTAAAGGAAGGTACCAGGAGAGAGACTGGAAAAGACGCTATGAAGAACAACATAGACGCTGCCAAAGGTATTGCCCTTGCGGTCAGATCAAGTCTTGGACCGAGGGGTATGGACAAGATGCTGGTGGATTCACTTGGAGATATTGTCATTACCAATGATGGAGTGACCATTCTCAAGGAGATGGATGTGGAACACCCTGCAGCCAAGATGATGGTTGAGGTTTCCAAGACACAGGATTCTTTTGTGGGAGACGGAACAACAACTGCAGTTATAATCGCTGGAGGATTGCTCCAGGAAGCAGAAAGCCTCCTGAGCCAGAACGTACATCCAACCGTGATTTCGGAAGGATACAGAATGGCTGCCAGACAGGCAAAGAAGATTCTTGACGACATATCCAAACCTGTTAAACACACTGACAAGGAACTGCTCATGAAAATGGCCCAGACATCACTTAGCAGCAAAAGCGCATCATCAAGCAAGGAGAAACTGGCTGAAATTTCATATGAAGCAATAAAGGCAGTTGCAGAAGAGGTCGAAGGAAAATACCACGTTGACTTTGATGACATACAGATAGTGAAGAAACAGGGCGGAGATATTGATGAAACCCAGTTGATATCCGGAATAATAGTGGACAAGGAAAAAGTTCATCCCGGTATGAGTGACTTCGTGAAAGATGCCAGGATCGCCCTTCTCAATGCTGCACTTGAAATAAAGAAGCCTGAATTCGACACAAACATAAGAATTGACGACCCAGCTATGATACAGAGATTCCTTTCACAGGAAGAAGGCGTACTGAAAGAAATGGTCAGGAAGATTAAGGATACTGGAGCAAATGTTCTCATAACACAGAAAGGAATTGATGACCTTGCACAGCACTACCTGGCAAAAGAAGGAATATATGCAGTCAGGAGAGTAAAAAAGAGTGATATTGAAAAACTCTCCAAGGCAACTGGAGCAGTTATTGCATCATCTATTGATGAAATAACATCGCAGGACCTTGGAAAAGCGGCACAGGTTGAGCAGGTCAAGATAGGCGATGACTACATGACCTTCGTAACGGGCTGCAAGAACCCAAAGGCTGTAAGCATCCTTGTTAGAGGTGGAACAGAGCATGTCGTGGATGAGATTGACAGATCCATTACCGACTCACTTCATGTTGTAGCAGCGGCTGTTGAGGATGGAGGATATGTCAGTGGCGGAGGTTCGTCAGCAGCAGAGATATCAATGAAGATCAGGGAATACGCATCCAAGATAGGTGGAAGACAGCAACTGGCCATAGAGAAATTTGCCAATGCATTGGAGGAGATACCAAGAGCCCTTTCAGAAAACGCTGGCCTTGACGCAATAGACATACTCATAAAAATAAGGAGCGAACACGCAAAAGGACACAAAACCTATGGAGTGAATGTCTTCACCGGTGATGTTGATGACATGGAGAAAATAGGTGTAATAGAGCCCATAAGAGTTGGAAAACAGGCTATCGAGGCTGCGACTGAAGCTGCGGTCATGATCCTGAGAATTGATGACGTCATAGCAACAAAAGGTGGAAGAGGACCCGGCGGTGCTCCTCCATCACCAGGCGGAGACGGCGGGGACGATTAATCCCCAGGCACCTTTTTATAATTTTTTTTATTCGCTACATGAAAATTTTGGCTTATTTCCAAAAATATACATTTTCTAAATCAAAAAATGAATATGTAAACCCCTCATTTTGAATTCGTAAGTTTTCTCAGGAGTGATGAATAATTCCGGTATGCTTCCATGCCAGTTTCCGTGATCTCTATTGATATCCTGGGTCCATTTTTCCTGAACACTGTCCTGATTTTGATGAGATCATTTTTTTGAAGCTTTTCAAGATGGTTACTTAGACTTCCTTTTCCCAGTGCAGTTATTGTAAGTAGGTCCGAAAAGGAAAGTTTTCTGTTTATAGCAAGAGATATGACTATTATTAACCTGGCTGTGGATTTCATCACCGGTTCATTTAACTGCTTTCCAAGACTCTCCAGAAGATAGTTGAGGCTTTCATGGGCTGTATCTTCCACATGATCACTCTTATCTGACAAGATCAGTTGCACTCCTGTGAATCTATTTGTACCACCAGTTCGTCTCTTGCATGGTATATAGAATATATGGACGCAATAAACCAGGCAAATATAGTAGGTATCCAGAGGTACCCGAAATATTCAGGGCTTCGGTATATGAATACGGTGGCGGCACTTCCAACATCGCTGAACATAAAGACAGATACCGCCATCAGGCCTTCAAATGGTATTTTACCCAGGGATTTCCCGAGCATCCGGTATACATAGAGATCAATCAGGGCAAGGATTATGACTTCCAGTAGAACTCCAATAGCTGTTCTCAAAAGATCAGAGCCTATAATGATTATTGCAACTATCAGGACTGCCAGTACCAAAGTTCCAATTCCACATTTTTTCTTTATGTTCCTGTCCTGATGATCAGAGAGATCGCTTTCCAGGTTGGCCAACCTCCTGGCCTTTGAAAAAACAAGTCCCGAGAAATAAGAGGCGAATAACACAATCAGAACATAAGCTATAACATAGGCGGCCAGCTGGAGATAAGCCCCCCTTATGAGGCTGATAGGATAGGAAAGGAAGGTGAAGAGAAGTATTGAAACTGCCCAGATTGAATAATATACCCCCCATGCCCTTCTTTGAAGGTATCTGTCCAGTCTGACCGCCTTTGTCCCAAGACATTTCAGATGTTCCGAAAGAGCCTGAATTTCATCCCTGTTCATACCTGTCTTCCTTCTTCGATGGATCTTGGTTTGATCCTCCTGACCAGAAACATTGCAAGTACAAAAAGCAGCGCAGTCCAGAATAAAAGACTGACGATCAGGATATACGGATTCAGCAGTGGACCGGTTCCATTGGACATGTTAAGTGGAGATGCATTTCCAGAGTAAGTCTGGTAAAGAAGACGCGGTATGTCACTGAATGGGCTGGCATAAACGACTGCAGATGGCAGAGGAATTCCCAGTTCTGAGAACCCAAACAGATATGAGAGCAGTTGTGGTATGAAAACAATGAAAGATATGCTCTTGAGTCCGGTATAATTGTTGGCGAATATAACCAGGACCACTGAAAGAAGAAACATGAACATTCCAGTTACAAGAAACATCGCAATGGAAAGATATGGATAAACTGGGAGCAGTACGTATCCTGATCTGCTGCTGAAAAGTATGACCGTAAACACAATTATGAATGCACCAATTATACCTCCTACAACAGATGTGCTTCCCATAAGATTGAAAATGTAGGCTGATGGTTTCAGTTTTGTAAACCTGAAACTGTAGGCAAGGGATGAATTTGCATAATAGACAGAATATGCCACAGTGGTTGAAATAATACTCCCTGAAATAAGACCGATCAAGGAAAACCATACCGAAGTATATTCAAGAGATTCAATCTTAGTTGTCATATTGAAACCAAAGATGTATGACCCCATGAAGAGCCAGAATACCATGAAACCTACTCCCCACCCCCACAGAGCCCTGTTGGAGACCAGGGACTTCAGGTAAAATCTTGCGATCATCAAGCCACCTCGTCAAATATTGAATTCAGGTTTCTTGCTGCTGCTATTGGAACCGCTCCACTGTTTTCGGTAATTGAGAATTTTCCAAAGCTGGTATCCATCACGGAAACGCACCCGGGTACCTCTCCCCTGTTTAAATAGAGGTTTTTCAACTGGGAAACTAAGAATTTTCCAAAAATTTTCCCTTCTATGATGAAATAGAGGGTCCAGTCTTCAAGCCGATTTAACAGATCGAACTCATGCGTGTTGATTATGATATCCGCACTGGATTTCTTTATGATGTCAAGGAGTTTCAGCCTTCTTCCCTGATCAACATTATCGAATGGCTCGTCCATTAGAATTATTGATGGAGAAAAACTCAGTGACATAATATTTCCCACCATTTTCTGCTCACCTGAGCTCAGTTGGTGTATTTTCTTCCCAAGGGTTGCCTCCAGACCAAACCTATAAACCAGTTCCTCTGCTTCTCCTGAATCGCTTCCCTTTAGATCAGAATACAACCTGATTATATCTCTCACCGTGTTTCCCATTAACCTGTAGACCTCCGCTAAATTTGTGGAAACAGCTGTTTCTCCTCTAATTGTCCTGACGTCCACTCCATTTATGGATGCCTGTCCGGAATCTGCCTGTACAAGCCCCAGAAGAACCTTAAGAAGGGTTGTTTTCCCTGAACCGTTCGGACCTATAACAACCACCTTTTCATTATGTACCTTCAGGTTTACATTCTCCAGAGCATAATTTCCATTTCGCCCATCATACCTCACTGAAACATTTGATAACTCTACCATGAGAAACTGATTGTTTTAGTTATTATAAAATGACAATAAAGTTCAAAATTTGAACTGGAAGTTGCAGGATTTGACGGATAAACATGTTATCAATGTATTTTATGAAACCATGCGGATTCTCAGACCAAACATATCCCGGCCTCATAATTGTTATATAATCCCTGAATATGAAGAGTTGTGAATAACAAGTACGCCGAGATATACAGAAAACAACATTATGGGCTTGTGGGAAAACATTCAGCCGTAAAAGTGTGCCACTACACAAAGAGCGAACTCACCGGTCATGAAGGTTGTTACAAAGGGACGTTTTATGGCATAAATTCACACCAGTGCATTCAGATGACCCCTGCGCTCAATTCATGCACCGAAGGATGCTCATTCTGCTGGAGATTCCAGGGTTTTGACAGCATGCATATCTCGGATGAGGACGATCCTGAATTCATTCTTGAAGAGAGCATTAAGGCTCACAAAAAATTGATTTCCGGTTTCAAGGGGAACCCAAATGTCACCAGGGAAAAGTGGGAAGAGGCCGATAATCCAAAACATATAGCAATATCACTGACCGGTGAGCCAACTTTATACTCAAGGCTTGGAGAGTTCATTGAACTTTGCCACCGAAGGGGAATTTCAACATTTGTAGTTACCAACGGCACATTGCCCATGGTTCTGGAAAGGCTTGATCCACTTCCAACACAGCTGTACGTCACAACTGCAGGTCCTACCAAGGAGATCTTCAATGATCTTTTAAATCCTGTAATAGGTAATGCGTGGGAAAATTTTAACAGGACTCTGGATCTTCTTCCATCCCTTGACACGAGAAAGGTCATAAGACACACTCTTGTGAAGGATGTGAACATGCCGTTTGTTGATGAATACACAAAGATGGATAGAACAGCATCTCCCGATTTTATTGAATCAAAGGGGTATGTTCATGTAGGACAGTCTATCACAAGACTCACAACCGACAATATGCCCTCACATGATTATATCGTTGAATTTTCAAGGGAACTTGCAAATAACCTGGGTTATGATTTTACATCTGAACGCAGGGACAGCAGGGTAACACTTCTCAGCAAGGATCCCTCAAAAGCCAGGATTGATTTCAGCACCATAAAGGCATCTCAAGTAGCATGAAAATTCCGGAGGACAGTCCAATCAGGCGTGGAACGGTTATTTTCACTACCCTCCTTAATTCAGGCCTGGCCAGAACAGGGAAATGCATGTTGTGTGTGACACACTTTCACCGCCCTGCATGATATATCTGAACGCCCTGAATTAGATGTTCCCGGTGGTCAATAGGTACATACATAATAAAATATATTCCTTAAAGATACTTGAACGATATGTATGCTGGATTTTAATTTTACTGAAGATCAGGAGATACTGAGGGAGACAGCAAGAGAATTTGCAGGAAAAGTAATTGCAAAAAATATCCCAGCAATGATGAAGAATAGAAGAATTCCTGATGAGGTATTCCGTGGATTGGCAAAGATGAATTACCTTGGGATGAATATTTCAGAAGAATACGGAGGAATGAACGCGGATGCAGTTACCACAGGCATTGTCGCAGAAGAGATTGCCAGGGCAGATCCGACAGCTTCCATACCCGTCCTTTTCCTGGTTGATAATGCATGGTCTTACCTGATCTCAAAATATGGTTCAGAGGAACTGAAGAAAGAACTTCTTCCAAAAGTGGTAAAGGGAGAGGCAATTGTTGGAATAGCCTCAACTGAGCCAAACTTTGGATCAGATATAGGGTCAATGACTTCCAAGGCGGTCAGATCAGGAGATGGATATATACTCAGCGGAGAGAAATCCTATATCAGCCTTGTAAGGGACATTAAGGAAAAAACTGGAGGTTACGTAACCGTTGTGAAAACAGATATGCAAAAAGGCACCAGGGGAGTTACCCTCTTTTACCTTCCGTATGAAGATGATAAATTCGACCTCACGGACCTGCACGAAATGGGGAGAGAGGGATCTTCAT
The DNA here is from genome assembly GCA_021820245.1 of Thermoplasmata archaeon. Taxonomy (GTDB): domain Archaea; phylum Thermoplasmatota; class Thermoplasmata; order Thermoplasmatales; family Thermoplasmataceae; genus Oxyplasma. The sequence goes on from JAKADT010000012.1 coordinate 24,910, forward strand.
GGGGAGCTTTCAAGTTCCATGACATGAAACTCGGGAAAGAATACATAATCGGTAAGGAAAACGGCGGTTTCAACATAATACATGAGGGATTTGAGTTTGCAAGGGCACTTATTTCTGTCATAAGTGCCGGGAGCGCGATGAAGGCTCTCGAAAATGGATCAAATTACCTGAAGACAAGAAAGGCCTTCGGTTCGGAACTGGCAAAGTTTCAGGGACTGCAGTTTCAGCTTGCCGACAATGTTGCGAAAATGGAAGCTGCAAGGATCATGGGCTATAAAGCATTGTGGACCTATGACCAGGAACAGAGATACCATAAAGTTTCAAGGTTCCAGGTAAGCAGGGAAGTCGCAATTGCGAAACTCATTTCCACGACGTGGGCATTCGATGCCATAAATGATGCTCTGCAGTGGCAGGGTGCATTCGGCTATTCAAAAGACTGCCCGGAAGAATGGGCTCTGAGGGGCATAAGGTCTTTTCAGCTGGCAGAAGGTTCAAGAGAGATTATGAAGGTAATCATTGCAAGGGAAACACTTGGGAAAGAATTTATCAAATGAGGTTCTGACCCATAAAAGGGGATAACAATGACCGAAGATGACGAGCTAGTTGACATTGATGATTTCAGGAAGATCCAGATCAGAACGGGTAAGGTAGTGGAATGCGAGAAAGTTGAAAAATCCCGATCCCTGCTGAGGATAATTGTTGACCTTGGAGATGAAAGGAGGCAGATAATCTCCAGCATATATCCGTCATACAAACCAGAGGACATGCTGGGAAAGACACTGGTTGTGCTCTCAAACCTGAAAAAGGCTAAGTTCATGGGGCTTGAAAGTCAGGGTATGCTTCTTGCGGTTGATGACCAGGGTGTATTGAGCTTACTTACAGCTGACAGGCCAGTGTCCCCCGGTTTGAAGGTGTCCTGAGATATGAGCTGGGCTGACAGGTACCGTCCAAAAAGCGTAAGCGAACTCATAATATCAACATCCTCACTTGAAAAGATTTCACAGTGGCTTGACCAGTGGAAGGAGGGAGTCCCCCTTAAGAAATCTCTCGTGCTGTACGGACCTCCGGGAGTGGGGAAGACAAGCGCTGCACTTGCCATAGCCCATGACCTCGGATATCCACTGGTTGAGATGAATGCATCTGACCAGAGGAACAGGGACAGCATGAAGTCCATAGCTCTAATGGCGGCTCTTTACCAGGATATTTTCGCAAACTTTGGAACAGAAGGGCAGAAGAAGATAATCCTGATTGACGAAGCAGATAGTATTTTTGAAGGCAGAAGCAGTGAGACTGGAGGGGATTCCGGGGGTCTGTCTGAACTTCTCAAAGTTATACAGAGAACAAAGAATCCCATTATCCTTACCATGAATAATTATTACGAATTCAGAAGAAAGAGTGTGGGAAAGATTATCCTGGACAGCTCAACGGCAATAGAGTTTGTTCCGTACCGAAGAAGGAATGACACGGATTACAAGAATTTCAAGCTGAAACTCAACAGAAAAATATACGAGATCCTGCAGACCGAGAATGTCAAGATGGATCAGAGATTTGTAACTGAAATTATTGAAAAGAACGGGTCTGATATCAGATCAATCCTTAACGACATAGAATCCCTGAGAGATGGTTCAGGATCATCAGGAGTGTCCATGAGAGACAGCCAGACTTCCATTTACAACGTAATGCAGGACACTTTCAGATCCGGAGACTATTCCAAAATAATGAGAGATATGTATGATAAGGATTTCCAGGCTGAAGACTATCTCATGTGGATAGACAAGAACCTTCCCCTTGAGTGTGTAAATGATATGGATCTGATGGAGTCATTTGACCTCATATCACTTGCTGATATTTTCATCGGGAGGGTGATGAAAAAACAGCATTATGCATTTAAGGGCTATGCGGAAGAATTGGCTGCCGGGGTCTCTTTCACCATTAAGGATAAAAACAGGCACTATGTGAAGTATGAATTTCCGTCATATATAATGCAGATGTCAAGGCTTCGTGAGAGACGAAATGCCAGGAAGAGCCTTTCGCTGAAAACCGGGAAGCTTACACATATGAGCGCAAGAAGTGCAATGGAATATCTATGGTTTTACAGTATAATGGACAGACATTCGGGTGATTTTGGCAAATACCTGTCTGAGAAACTCTCCCTAACTGAACCTGAACTTGGAATAATAAGAAAGAAAAGTCCCTAATGATCCTGTTGAATCGTTTGCTGGGAATGGATGGCAATGAATTTCTTGCACTTCAATATTGTTCCGCTTGTTAACAGTGTAGAAACATCCCAGTTCTTTGAATTTATAAATTCAATGAGTCTATTCTTCCTGAACTGATCCGTGAGAAATATTGCATATGGACCCTCCAGATATTTCCTTTTAGCACGAAACATGGAGAAGAGATCCCTGTCAAGCTGCTTTATAAGGTCCTCCATAGAACTGCTGTAAATAACGATGTATCTTTTCCTGAATGGTGAACCTTTCACTTCCAGATAATGGCCTGAATAAATAACTAATTTTTCTTTCTTTGACCTGAGTAACAGAATGTTCTTAATTCATGGCGTAATTGCCTATCTACAGTCTGGAATTGTCTATGAGAACATATTTATATTCTCCATAACTACTCCTATTCTGTTAGATACTAAAGGCGATAATGATGAGTGAAGTTCAAAGTACTTACAGTGTTGTAAGGGATTCCTGGAAAAGTCTCAAGAAATCAGATATATACAAAATGCACAAGGAAAGGATGATCGGCTGGAGAAACGGCCCTTCTTTTGAAAGGGTTGAACACCCAACAAGAGTTGACAGGGCAAGATCTCTCGGATTCAAAAGCAAGAAAGGTTATATTATAGTCAGGGCAAGGGTAAGAAGAGGAGGAAGTCATCGCCCCAAGATAATGGGTGGGAGAAGACCGAGAAGGATGGCCTACACCAAGATCACTCCCAAGAAGAGTATCCAGAGAATAGCAGAAGAGAGAACTGCAGATAAATTCCCGAACATGGAAGTTTTCAATTCATACTATGTTGGAGAAGATGGATTATACAAGTACTATGAAGTTATCCTTCTTGACCGAACTGCCCCTGAAGTTTACAACGACCCGAAGGTTTCATGGATCACAGAACCCCAGAACAAGGGAAGAGTCTACAGAGGTCTCACCTCTGCAGGTTACAAGGGAAGGGGACTGAGGACAAACAGGTCAGGAAGCGACAAGAGCAGGCCATCCATAAGATC
>JAKADT010000087.1 GCA_021820245.1 Thermoplasmata archaeon
CCTTATTTGAAAATTAACTTATATATGGGTACGATTTAACCCAATGATAGGGGCAATACTTGCAGGAGGATACGGTAAGAGGTTAAAGCCCATAACAGACGAGATTCCTAAGGCTCTCATCTCCATCAAGGATGGGCAAACCATAATGGACCGTCAGATTTACGATTTCAAGAATATGGGCATCAAGGATGTTTATATACTGTCCGGATACCTCGGAGAAAAGATAGAGGAACGTTATGGAAACAGCAAGGATGGAATGAATTTCCACTATTTCAGGGAGGAAAAACCCATGGGGACCCTCTACTCAATAAGGAATCTTTTCAACAACGTATGGGATCAGGACATTATTCTCAGGAACGGCGATACCATTACAGATATAAACTTCCAGAGGTTTATAGAATTCTCCCGTGATTCACAATACAGGATGGTCATGTTCGTTTCAAAGATGAGATCACCCTTTGGAATAGTTGAGATGTTCGGGGACCAGATCGTGACATTCAAGGAAAAACCTCTTCTTGACTATTTTATAAATTCAGGTCTTTACTACATTAAGAAAGAGGCAAAGGAATTCTTCTTCTTGAACTATCACGAAAAGGATATAGAGACAACAGCGTTTCCAAAAATGGCCCTGGCCAAGGCAATCGGAGCATACTGGGAGGATGCTCTCTGGCTTGGCATTGACAGTGAGAAGGACCTGGAAACAATCCGTACAGAATATTCAAACCGCACCGATACACCATGGGGATACATAAAAACGCTCTATAACGACAATGGGAAGGGAATAAACGAATATTTCATAAAGGCAGAACAGAATGCCCCAATAAGGGTATTCAGAAAGTCAATACTCAGGGTCATACAGGGAATGGGAACACTTGATAAGAAACCCGAGAAAATATACAAGGAAAAGGACATAGTGGTTGTTGACAGAGATATAACATTTCAGAGCATGGCCAATTCAAAGCTTGAGTTAATATATCTATAATGTGCCGCAAATCTTACATTTCCTGAAGGATTATTATTTTTGAAAGAATAATTTTGCATAACATTCCGAACAGCTGTTCTGGCTGAATGACAAGACCTGAAGGAGGACTCATTATATACGCTATAACAAAATTTAATATGCAGTAGATAATGGGTCAAGGATCTTCTATGTCCGTATTAACCAGGGAAGTGCTCATCAGGGCTCTTGAAAAAACTTACGGTAAGAAGGGAATGGGGCAGGGCGATATTGAGGAACTCTGTGATTTTGTCCTATCTTTCTTCGGCTACGACGACTACGTTCTGGATAATGTTCTTTCAGCTCCAGAACGGGACGTGTTCTACAATCTTGAGGAATATGGATTTCTTGAGACACACAGGGAAGAGATCAACATTGTCAAGGGAAGATCATGGAGAATCAACCAGTGGACATACAATAAAGATAAGATTACAAGGATCGCAGACAAAATAGAAGAGGAAGCTCCTGAAGAGGACGTTTACGACGAGATATTCAGGCAGATGGAATAATCAGTCATATGTGAATCTTTTTTCTGAATAACGGTAAAGCCTGACCCAGACAACGAATGTAAGTATTACTACTATTATGACCATGAATATGTCTATGGCATCTGCGTATACCAGGTTCCCACTTGAAATTGCTTCAGATACCAGCAGCATCAGACCATGTTTCACGGAGAATGTTTTCCCATTGAACGTTACATATTCTGCAACCAGCAGACCACCCCAGTAACTTCCAACAGCCGACATGGATCCCGTGATCAGCCCCGGTACTATTGCAGGAAATGACAGATGTTTAATCTTCATTCTCCTGTTGAATTTGTAAGTCCTGGTTATAACTTCAAGCTCATTCGGTATGCTGATTGCAGATCCGTAAACATTGAAAAATATGTATGAGGCTGCAGAGAGATAAGCTATAAGCATAACATCTGCATTGAAGGCAAGGCCTTCCCCAAGGAATACCGAAACCCGTGGTGTCAGGAAAATTACTATGAGTGGAAGTAAAACAGGTGACGGTATTGAGTACAGTATCTGGAATATACCCGTTGTAAGCCTTCCAGAAACCTTTCTTCTTCCAAAAAACACTGCAAGAGGCACCATGGTTCCAAGCGAAATGGCAAATACGGTGGCTATCCTTGCCAGATCATACAGGGTTGCAATGCCAAAAATCTTCAGGTAGTATGGGTTAAGTATATACTGTGTAAAAGCTGAACTGAAACCGGATTCCGCAACAAAATATAATGTTATGAGCAGGACTGCCAGAAGAGTTGATCCAACAATAACATTGACAACTCTGTCTGAAAATCTTAGGGGGGGTCTGGCATTATGTTCCCTTCTGGGAATAGATCTGTTAACCACTGAAATAGCTGATTGTGTGGATCCAATGACCTGGTTGATTCTCTCTCCTATAACGGTCACGAATGCATTCTGCCTCCTCCTTGATTTTTCCACATTTTCCGGCATGTTGCTTTCAAATTTGTACTTCTCAGCAATCTTTATGAGAGGGTTTATGAAAAAATAGAATGTGAGTCCTATTGCCACTATGAGAAACATGATAAGAATAACAATGCCCGTGTAGTTCCCGACATTTGCAAGCTGCACAGATAAAGTACCTACTCCAAAGACCTCATAATTCCTGTTCCCTATGGTGATGACCTCAGTAAGTGTTACGTAAAAAAGAGCACTGGCAAAGGACGGCATTATATTGGCCACAATGGAGGGAAAAGCAGCTGGTGCATAGAGTCTTCTCAGCTTCTCGAGCATGCCTATTTTGTATACTTTTGTTACACTCTCATACTCTTTCGGTATATGGAGGACAGACTGATACACACCAAGAATAAGATTCCAGATAACTGCAGTTATAAGGAGGAAATCAACTGCAAGCTCAGTTCCCAAGGAGCCTCCAATCCTGACAATAAAGAAGACAAGTATTATGGGGAAGAATGATACAACAGGTACTGCTTCCAGAACATCAGTTATTGGGATTATTATTACTTCAGCAGCCCTTACCTTAGCGGCAAGAACCCCAAATATCAGGGCAAGAAATACTGAAATTATGAGGATCAGTCCTATTCGTCCAAAGGTGAGCAATATGGCATAAATTATTGTAAGATAAAAACTCCCGAACATTATTGCCACACCCCCTTCTCATGTTTTTCCTGTACCTGGGTATGCTTAACTATATTTATTTATTTTTCATCCAACGGAATCTGTGGCTTATTGATCCCATGCAATCATGACCATCTTCAACATGGAAATATAAGCCAGAACAACCGTACATCTATCTTTTAAAAAAACTTCCACCCAGAAATGCAACAAAAAGGCCAAGTGCCCCAATGAGAATTGCTGATCCTGGACTTTCAAGTAAAAGATGGCTTATAGGCTTCTTTGCCGGATCAAACCTGTCCACATGGATTTCGTAACGATCCCTGAACTCAACAACATGGATGCCTCTTATGGAGCCAGGAATGGATGATCTCCAGTCGGCAATCTGCCCTTTTGGCTCTCCTATTGATCTTACGAACAGGCCACTTTCCTCGGGTCTTGGGATGAACTCAATATCATCTGACTTGTAAATGGTGGCTTTCTTTTCAACAAGGACATCCGTCACCACCTGGTTCCAGAAATCGTAAGGTGCATTCATTTCAGGTTAAGATTGATTCACTGGCAATACATTTACTTTTTTGTCCCTACTGTGAATGGAACTACACAATCAATCTGGAGAAATAACAGATGACCATGTTATTATATGACGATTCCTGAAGATATAGGATAAATGAACTTAGTTTGCAACGCTACCCACATGAAAGTTCGATGATTCAATATGATTAACGCTCGTTTAACGGAATTCCACCTGTGTGCACTCGCCCATGCCTATATGCTGGAAAAAACAATGGTAACTCAGTGGAATCAGGATGGGTATATTACTCCGAACTTGACCCAGGAGCAGAAGTTTAGAACGCTGTAAGGTGGATTTACTTTCTTTCATGTTTTCTCGATCCTGATAGCAGTAACCTTGTATTCTGGAGTATTCTGTTTAGCGTCCCTCTGTGGACCTGTGATCTGGTTCAGGCCAACCTGGGGGTCGTTGAAGGTTGCAAATGCAGTGCCGTCTTTCAGGTTATAATCCACGGAGAACTTTGTCACTGCCTCCCCGTACCTGCTCACAAGTCTCACCCTTTCTCCCGTTTTAAGCTTCATTTTCTCTGCATCACCACGCGAAACGTACACATAATCTGTGTCATGGAATGTCCTGTTACCAGATCTGTCTGTCATTGTAGCCGCATTGAACTGGAACAGGGACCTGCCTGTTGAAAGAAGGATTGGATAATCAACAGTAGTTACCTCGGATGTCGGCAGGTACTTCGTCACAACCAGGGACGTTTTCTTCCCGATCGTGAACTTATCGGTATGCAGTATTCTTGTGCCTGGATGGTCTTCTGACGGGCATGGCCACTGTATGCCTCCACTTTCCAGCCTCCTGTATGTGATTCCATGCCCCACCTCCCACAGTTGCCTGATCTCATTCCAGACATCCTCTGGTGTACTGAAGGCGAAGTCCTTCCCGAAACCCATGTATTCAGCCACCAGATCGATTATCTCCCAGTCAGGTTTTGAGTTTCCCAGTGGGTTCATTGCCTTCCTGACCCTCTGTATCCGTCTCTCTGAATTCATGAAAGTTCCATCCTTCTCGTAGGAGGTAACGGCAGGGAGGAAAACCGACCCGAATTTCTTAGCCGTCTCGTTCAGGAAGAAATCCTGGATCACCATGAATTCAAGCGAGTTTAATGCCTTTTCCGTGTGCTTCATGTTCGGATTGGTAAGGTATACGTCCCAGCCCTGTATCCACAGAGCTTTCAAACCTCCGGATGCTGCGGAATCGATCATCTGCATCTCATCCATTCCCCTGGTTTTGGGAATTTTTCTTTTCCAGACTTCCTCGAATTTCTGTCTTCCTGTCTCTATTGGAACGTATCCAGTGAGTTTGGATGGCTCACAGCCCATATGTGCCGATCCCTGGACATTATTCTGCCCCCTCAGGGGATTAACTCCCGCACCCTCCTTTCCTATGTTTCCTGTCAACAGGGCAAGGTTGACCACAGCAATGACGCCGTCTGTGCCCTGGGAATGTTCGGTCACCCCAAGTCCGTGAAAGAGCATCGCAGGCCCGCCAGTTGCATACACTCTTGCCGCTTCCCTGATTCTGGATGCATCCACTCCGCATATGTCAGCAGCCCTTTCGGGCGTCCATTCTGCCAGAGCTTCCCTGAACGTTTCGAAATTGTTTATCCTCTCATCCAGGAAGCGATGATCGACAAGATCCTCCGTAATGATTACGTTGGCGAATGCATTTAGAAGCGGAATGTTTGTTCCCGGCCTGATCTGCAGGTGTATTCTCGCAAGGGATGCAAGTTCGGTTCTTCTGGGGTCAATAACAATAAGGTTTGATCCCTTCAGCGTCCTTTCCTTTATTCTAGCACCAACTATGGGATGATTCTCTGTGGGGTTTACTCCTATTAGCATCATGGTGTTTGTCTTCTCGATATCATCAAACGAATTTGTGGCTGCCCCTGTTCCAAGCGTGTATCCCATTCCAGCCGCAGTAGGGGCATGACACACCCTTGCGCAGCTGTCAACGTTGTTTGTTCCTATTACTACCCTGGCGAATTTCTGTGCAAGGTAATTCTCTTCGTTTGTTGCACGGGATGAACCCAGGACACCTATGGAATCCGGACCGTATCTGGACAGTATATTCTTGAAATTGTCACCAACAACCTTTATTGCCTCTTCCCATGAGGTTTTCTTCCATTTTCCATCGACCCGTATCATGGGATCTATTATCCTGTCTGGGGAATTTGCGAAGCCGAATGAGTATCTTCCCTTGACGCACAGGTGCCCTTTGCTAACTGGGGAATCCTGTACTGGCAGGATCTCAACTATTTTCCCGTTCCGCGTACCTATGCTTATCTCGCAACCAGTCCCACAGTACGGACATACGCTTCTGGTATACTGATCCGGGTATCCCTCCTCCCAAATCGCCAGATCATCAATTGCTCCGGTAGGGCATGTGTCTGCGCAAGCTCCGCAGCTGACGCATGAGCTTTCCATGAGACTTTCCTTGCCGTCGGCGAGCAGGACAACCCTGTCTCCCCTGTTCCATCTCTGCCAGACGAACTGTCCCTGCACCTCCTCACATATCCTTACGCATCTGTAGCAGTCTATGCATTTATCCATTTCAACTCGAATGAATGGATGATCCTTCCAGGATTT
>JAKADT010000013.1 GCA_021820245.1 Thermoplasmata archaeon
ATAATAATTTCAAATGGAAATATCGATGTTAACTACTACGATAATCATTTTATAAATAATTGGCAATATTATGTAAGCGGAAATAATTCATTAGTATTACAGCATTTTTCGAGTCGTAAGGTAGAGTTTGTAAACAATGGCTTGTTTAACGTTCTCTCAGTTATTCTAAACAATAGTAAGTTAAGAGTCTATGAAAATTATTATGTTCAAAATGGAGTTCTCGGCACGAGTCTATTTATGGAGAACCTGCAAAAACAAAACCTAACTCCTATTGCTATCTTGAAAATAACACAACTTGGCTCTTCCCCGCTATCCCTAATAAAACAGAATGGCAGGTGTATCAATCTAAATAATTCCAATTATCTCATAAATAACATTGCTACATCCTCAATTTTGGGTGCAAGATTAGGAGGGTTTGGAATTTTCTGGAATGAGGCAGCTGGTCTGATGGGTCCTGCTTCAATGACCAAAACTAACACACAAAAGCTTGTCGCCCTTTCAATGGGAGACAACCTATTAACATCGAACTCATCGATCACTCTCAACCTCGATTACAATTACCAAGGTCCAACTAAAACTAACTCACCCATACTTTCTCCGGCCACAGCCATAAGTACAACATCTGAGGGTGGGTCAACCCATACAGCTTCACTTTCCAAAATAATGAATGGAAACAAGGTGGTGGGTTATATATCTGCATCACAAAATGGACCAGTTGGAGCTGTTTCAAATTGCATCCCGGAATCCGACTCATATACCTCATCGGTATCTGGCGACTCATCATATGACACTTATCAGATAAAAGAAACAGTTAGCCTAACTGGCACCAGCACCGGTGTTTCACAGTCGACTCTCTTCACTCTGAGGCAAGACTATTACGAAAATTACACGAACAATTATCCAACGGTTATGCAATATGTGGTAACCGCTATCGTTGACGCCCTACATTTAGCTGGCATTCCTGTTCCAAATCCTTATGGCCTTATACCTAAATCATTTAGTGAACCAACATCAGGTACTAACACTTACACAATAACACACGCTGGAAGTTATATACCTTACAATGCATTTGATTGTGGTCATTTAGGTACAAACTGCCAGCCTACCTACGGTTCAATTGTTTATAACTATGGGTTTTTCGACTTCTACCAACAAACCGTAAATGAATTCGGGTTCAGGATTCACATACTTAATTACAACCCTATCGGGGGTAGTTCTAGCAATCCGGCGTATAATAATTATGAATTCAGCGTTCAGTACTCTATATTTGAAACATCCGATCCGCATTCTCTATATGGTGGAACAAACTCAGTTGCTTTCAGCCTGCCTGAAAGCACATGAGGTAGATAGAGATGAAAAAAAATACAAAGAAGTTACTGGTCGTAGCAATCACGGTGATGGTAGTGAGTGTAATTGGCTATACTTTGTTCAGTAGCTCCTCTGTGCCATCAGTTATCTCTTCCGGAAAATTTATGCGGGAAACAAAATTCACTGCTTTTAGCGTAAAATACTCCTATTTAAACACATCCATTTCTGGACAATTTGCTACTATTATTGGAAGTCTCAACGGCCCCAAAGGTGTCATAAACAATGATATACCTTTCTCTACCAGCATCGGCGTATCCATATTTGAGAATAGTACCCAGATATATGGTATATCGATTCAGCTAATTGATATGAACTACAATGGTTCATCAATACCTGTAAGTCATGTTTCAACCACTTTGACAAATAATGACACTACTATCCTGGACAGGTTCAGTTACTCTTTCGGAAGCCCTGGAAATTACAGTGTTTTGCAACATCTTAATGCAGAGTTTATTGTAAATTTATACAGAGTAATATGGCCATATCACTATGAGATAAAATCGGTCAAAATGTCAATATGAGACACCTGATGGAATGAACAAAAAGAAAAATGAGGCAAAACGAAAGAGGAGGAACAAAGTTAAAGCAGTTTAATTTTGTGTCGTTGTAATGACACGATGAGTCATCCCACAGAATTAAGGATAGATATTAATAACCATATTTGAGAAACTTATTTTGAGATTCCCGCAGTGAAAGCATTATCGTCCCGGATTGTTCCTCATTTCGATATCTACGTTCCATCTTCTTTACTGTCGCGTTCTCTGAGTTGACCCATTCAGCCATGGCGTTGGTTATCCCGTGTATTGAGGATGTCATTACTCCGTAAAGATAGTTCTTTACCGTTTCCTCCTTCTTTATGGCAGACTTCAGCTCTTAATAAGTTGACCAGAAATACCATTTTCTCAAAAATGTAGCTGCTGATTGCTTCTGAATCTGTCACGTCAATCGTGCCCGGTATGATGGGATGAAGGCTATGTATTGAACACCATTGACCTATCTAACCTTTCTGTTCTTGACTAGGCGGTAAACTAATGTTATGAAAACTCTTCTTAATTATATCATTCCTTATTGAAAACACGCGGTGCTGCAAGTTTTATTGGTGTATGACCCGGACTGGTCATACAGAGTAAGATAAGGAGTATTACAAGCTGTACGATGTGAAGTGTGTAAATAGAGAGGTCAAGACAAAATATATCTGTTACCTGGAAAAGAATCCAAATTCTGGGAGGGAGATCACTGAAAAGGATATACTCCCTTATGTGGAGAGATTGCTTGATGCTGAGATCATTGATATGCTGAAGAAGATTGGTATAGGGTGTGGCATATCCCCAAAAACAAAGATTGTCCTGGAGAACGACAGAAAGCTGAGTAGGACATTTCTGAGGAAGATAAAATGAGGACCATTTCAAGACGCAACTAAAAAGATGCTCCGACTGCAATAAAGGCCAGCGATATCTTTATGAACTTTCTAACTATTTCTCACGTCGTCAATTACCATAAAGGGGGCAGTAGCTTAGCTCGGTAGAGCGCCTGGCTCATAACCAGGTGGTCGTCGGTTCAAACCCGATCTGCCCCATATTAAATAGGGCTCATGTCCTGGAATAAATTAAGTAATTGAGGAGAACGACTAAATTTTACCTTTGAAGCCAACATAAACGGTTGGATTCACTTCTTTTGAAATGAAAATAGACTGACTGAAGAACATAAATACAATTGTAAACTGCCGAAAACACTACGCTTGCGGTGGTAAATAAGACTGTGCATTGTATTTGAATTCAACATAAGTGGTGGTCATTATTGTTTACAGAACGATGATCTAGGAACTACAATCTTTCAAGATGCAATACAAGAGAACCGGTTTTTCTATCTGCAGGGATACCCTATATTGAACAACAGGTATAAAGCCCGGAAATTTAGGACTTGTTCTCGATGTGAGTATAAACATATAGAGGTTGGAGCCAATAAGGACTGAAACACCAATTTAAAGCGAACCATAACAGTGATCTGAATGATGAAGGTATGAGTACTAACTCAATGAAGCAATAGTTCTCATTACCTAATTTAGGAAAGATGTCATTTCACAGTAGAGAATATTGTTACTGTTTCAGTTTTATCTATCCCTTCTATTGATCTTAACTTATCCAGAACGAAGTTTCCTATATCTTCCATTGATTTACCTCTGACTTTGATCATTATATCCCATATTCCAGCAACAATGTGAACTTCTTCGACTTCGTTTATTCTCGCAATCTTTTTTGCCAAATCTCTTTGACTCAGGCCTTTAGTGGAATCAAAAAGTATGAAAATATATGCTATAACCGGAATGCCCAGTTCTGAATAGTCAGGTATAACTGTAAATTTCTTTATAATTCCGGATTTTACCATTGCCTGTATCCGTTCATACACGGTGATTCTCGGTATATTCAACTCTCTGGATATGTCTGATATCTTGGCTCTCCCGTCCTCCTTCAGGTAATCCATTATCATATGATCTTTTTGATCCATAAAGGGGTAAGTTCTTTTTTATATTTAAATTTAGACATTACGTCCAAGTAATTCTGATATTTACATTAAAATGAACAAAATGTCTGAGAATCTATGTCATTTTTAATATACCATGTTATTATAATACATACATGGAAGTTGAAAAAGTTCTAGATGCTAAGATGGATCATGTGAAAAGCGAAAAAGTGATTTCTGCCGTTAAAATAGGCAGTGATATAAGGTATTACCTAAGTGGGTTCATGCGAAAACAGGGGTATGTTGAAGTCCCTCCAGTTATCATTTCTCCACTTACCGATCCCCTGAACCATCCGGTTTTTGATCCAGTCATAGACTACTATGGAGAAAAATATTCCCTTACAAAGAGCATGATTTTCCATAAACAGATAATGGTGCAGAGTTTTGGCTCGATCTTTACCTTCTCACCAAACATAAGAATGGAGGAAGCGGAGAGATCATCAACAGGAAGGCATTTATCAGAATTCACACAGTTAGATGTTGAAAAACGTGGAGCAAGCAGGGACGAAATCATGTCTATGGTTGAAGAAATGATTACAGGACTTTTTGATTATATTAAACACGAAGATACAGAACTGCTCTCAAGACTTGGAAGAGACCTCCATATTCCGGGAAAACCCTTTGAAAGAATAAAATATCTCGATGCTGAAAGGCAGTATGGGAAAAACTTTGAATCTATTTTATCAAAGAAGAAAACTGAACCTTTCTGGATTATAGACATTCCACTGCACCAAAGAGAGTTTTACGACCGAGAGAGTGATATCGATTCTGAAATACTTGTTGACATGGACCTTGTATATCCAGAAGGTTTTGGAGAGGCTATTTCTGGTGGCGAAAGAGAATATAAGCTTGAAAAGATAAAGGAGAGAATACACAAAAAGGGCCAGACAGAGGACCAGTTCAGATGGTTTATCGAGTTTGCAAAGAGAGGGTTGGAGCCTTCCGCCGGCTTCGGAATAGGAATTGAGAGACTTACGCGATATGTATGTGGATTCAAACGTATTGAAGATACCCATCCATTTCCAAAGGTACCTGGGGAATTTTCCCTCTGATTTTTTGTGAATCATTTATATAGTCTTCAATCGTTTTAGTATTCATGGTAGATTTAATAAGAGACAGTCTTGCCGGAAAAGTAGCTGTGATCCTGGGAGTAGGTCCCGGACAGGGTATTTCCACAGTAAGAATGTTTATAAATTTTGGAGCTAAGGTTGCGATCGTATCAAGAAATGGTAATACTTTCGGCCTTGTTGAGTCGTCCACAATAAAAGCCTATAAGGCAGACTGCACAAATCCGGATGAACTTCAGAAACTGAGGGAAAGAATAGTTTCTGATTACGGAGGAATCGATGTGGTCTGCAACAATGTTGGTGTGTGGAGACAACCAAAAGGCGAGTTCGAAGACCCGGCTGAGATGGAAGAGATGTTCAGAATTAACGTTATGAGCATGTATAATTCCATACGCATATTTTCGGAGTCAATGAAAAATAAAGGAGGTGCATTCGTGAATATAGGTGCATCTAAAAATATATTCAGGGGTAATTCTGTTTCATATACAGTTTCCAAAAGTGCAGTTGAAGAACTCACCAGAAAATCTGCAGAGACTCTCAGGAAATATAATATTAGAGTCAATGCGGTACTTCCAGGAGGGGTGAACAAGGAAGATAACTACTACAAGGTCTTTCCATTCAACTATACCAAACTGTCAGAAACTGTGCAGCTTGAACCCATAGAAATAGCCATGGTGACAACTTTTCTTGCCAGTGAAATGGCAACTGGCATAACAGGACAGTCAATTACTGTTGATAGAGGAATGAGTGCTAAAGCCTGACATTTAAACACGTATTTTTTTGAAAAACACTTAATTATTTTCAATACATACCATGTTATGCCGTTCGAGAATGAAGTTACCTTCGTGAAAATGCAGAAGGCCGGGAAAGAGAAAGAGTTTGACGAAAGATATGAAGCTGCTCTCAAGGAAGCAGAGAGTTACTTTGGAAAGGAATATCCCAATATCATTTCATCTGATGTCGTAGAGGAGAAGAAAATTAGTGATACTTCCCCAATCGATGGCAGAGAAATTGCAAAGTTTCAGCTTTCGTCAAAAGAAAGTGTTGAAAAAGCCCTGGATATGCTCCATTCCAATTACAGGAAGTGGTTCAACCTTGGGTATGTTGAAAGATCCAGGATAATGCTTAAGGTAGCCGACAGAATTGCCAAGGAGAAATTTCTTATTTCAGCCATACTTGCATACGAAAACGGGAAAAACAGATATGAAGCAATGGCAGATGTTGATGAGGGAATAGACTTTCTCAGGTATTATGCTCTGAACCTGATTGAAAACCAGGGTTTTGTAAGATTTACAGGAAAGGGCTACGAAAATGAGGAGAGCATGAGCGTTATGAAGCCTTTTGGGGTCTTCGCTGTAATAGCTCCTTTCAACTTTTACGCAATAACTGTTGGAATGATTGCTGGGCCTCTTACCGTGGGAAACGCAGTCGCATTCAAACCATCCAGCGACATTCCTCTTTCCTCCTACCTTACTGTAAGATACATGCACGAGGCCGGTGTTCCGAAGGAAACGCTGGCCTTCCTATCGGGGTCTGGCGGAATCGTCGGTAAAACCCTGGTGGAGAATCCGAAGATTGGTGGAGTGGTATTTACTGGCTCCAGAGACGTAGGCATGGACATCTACCACAGGGCAACACAGAAAATGCCCAAGTCGGTTGTTGCTGAAATGGGAGGAAAGGATGCCATAATTGTAACAGATAAATGCAGCATGAATAAGGCCACGGAGGGCGTGGTAAGGGCAGCTTTCGGTTACGCAGGACAGAAGTGCAGTGCCTGTTCCCTCGTCTACGTGCATGAAGGCATATATGATGAGTTTTTGAAGAAACTTAAGGAGCGAACTGAAATGATAAAGCCAGATGATCCAAGAAAAAAGGAAACTTTTCTCAATCCAGTGGTAAACAGGGATGCATTTGAAAAATTCAAACAACTGAAGGACAAATTCCAGAAGGAGGGAAAAGTCCTGACTGGAGGGAACGTACTCGACAGGAATGGATTTTATGTAGAACCAACCATTGTGTCCGACCTGGACGAGAATGCTTACATAGTTAAAAACGAACTTTTCCTTCCTGTTCTTGCGGTCAGAAAGGTGAAGAGCCTGAAGCAGGCAGTTGAAGAGATCAACCGCTCCGAATATGGACTTACTGGAGGTATCTTCACTGAAGATCCTGAAGAGATAAAATACTATTTTGAAAACGCAGATGTTGGCGTTGTTTACGCAAACAGAGAGAGAGGTGGATCCACTGGCGCAATGGTAGGTTCGCAACCTTTCGTTGGTTGGAAGATGAGTGGAAGCACCGGAAAAGGGACCGGATCATTCTATTATCTGCAGCAGTTTCTCAGAGAACAGTCTCAGACAGTAGCTCATTGATATAATCTAAACTATCCCTATTTTTTACTACATCCCCAATATTCAGTTTTTCTGATGCGATTCTCATGTATTTTTCCCTGACACTGTCCATGGATATAGAGTACCCTGTCTCGTTTTCCATTGATGTCATTATATCAGGACTGAAATCGCAGGGATTTATTCTGTTGAATCCCCCAAGATCGGTTGATACATTCAATGCACATCCATGAAGCGTTGAAAAGCCTTTGAGAGCAAGTCCAATTGATGCAATCTTTCTGCTTCCTGTCCATACGCCTGTTTCCTTTCCCAGTCGCGGTAACGCGGGAATGCTCCATTGTTCCAGAAGATCGATGTTGCAGTCCTGCAGTATCTCTATGAGATTAAGAACGTTCAGGTTACGTTCTCTCAGATTGATTATGTAATATGTAACAAGTTGACCCGGCCCATGGTATGTTATGGATCCTCCTCTCTCTATTCTCACCACATCTATTTCCTGTTGTTCTGGGCCAGGAAGCCAGTGGATACCGGCAGTGTAAACATCAGGATGTTCCACAACGATCATGCAGTCGTCTATTCTGGATTCATTCCTCAAATTGTTGAGTTTTCTCTGAATGCTTAATGTCTTCCCGTATTCCATTGTTCCTAAATTGAGAATCATATCTGATCATTATATTTTATTATATATACGGTTGTGGCCATCCTCACAAAAACCAGACAAAAAACATGTGGATCACGAATGGTGAACATCGAAATTCAGTTGAAATCATAAAATTTCGATAAAATTCAGACCAGATAACCTATTATAAATATGGAATGAATATCATATCACTGTAATCAATATGCTCGATCAGGCAGGCTTGACCCAGATAATGATTCTAACGGAAATATTTGATAAAAATGAGAAACCTTCAGATATATCTAGAAAGATAGGAATCACAATTCAGGGCGTACAGTATCATACAAAAATAATGAAGGAAAAAGGGCTTCTAGACCCAAATGGCCGAATCACGGAAAGCGGTTTTGATTACCTCTATTCGGGACTCAATGGCTTCAGGGACTTTGTTCAGGAAAGCATGGCCAAACTGGATAATGTTCTTGTATGGGAGGCAATTGCCATGGAAAATCTGAAAGACGGTGAAAGGGCCTCGCTTACCATGAAGGAAGGATACCTTTATGCCACAAACAGAAAATTGGAAGGGGCAACTGGAGTTGTTATGAAAAGCACTTCGAAGGGCGATATAGCTGGTATAACTCAGGTGAAAGGCATAATTGACTTAAAACTGGGCACTGTAAGCATAATGGTAGTTCCCGACGTAGAGAACATACGGGACATGGAAGAGATCCGTAAAAAGGTAGATTTGTTTATAAGGGACTCCCCTAAGGACAAAATTGGTGTGCTTGGTGAGGAGGCCATGGTTGTTGCAAAAAAACTGGAACTGGAACCAGAGCTTGAATTTGCTCCACTTGAATCAGCATTTGAGGCATCAAATAGGGGAATTTCCAGCCAGGTAATAACTTCCAATCGCAGGTTTCATTTCATACTTCAGACATTAATAGAACTCCAAAGAAAAAACCCAAAAACTGAACTAAAAATCAACTATATTTAAATACTAAGCCATATAAATATATATTTATATACATAATAATTTAAATATTTATCTTACTCATTAGGACTTCCATATATTATATCCATACCAATATATTAATAAACTCACAACGTATTGTTAAATATTTAAATATAACATTTTAATACCATCTTTAGCAAAACATAGAGGTGTAAAAGATGGAGGACGATGAAAGTGGCCGTGGGAGTACAAATCTTGGCAGATCTTTATGGCGTGGATCCGGATACCATATCCGAGGCTGAGAGACTATTCCCCATAATTGAAGGAGCAGTAAAAGAGGGAAAACTAACAAAGATATCTTCGGATTATTACCAGTTTCAGCCGAAAGGTGCAAGTGGAATTGTGCTTTTAGCTGAGTCGCATCTGTCTTTTCATACATGGCCTGAGCATGGACTGGTGACCCTGGATATCTACACGTGCGGTGATCCTAAGAGTGCAGAAGTAGCATTTGCGTATATCCTTGACAGACTCAAACCAACAGCTGTCGATACGAAGAGGCTGAAGAGAGGGGTTTCAATAAGGGAAGAAGTAAAGGCAATAAAACCTCAGCATGTGCTCGTTCCTTGAAATAATCCCAATTAAAAAATTTTTATAATTAACAGAACCTCACAACCTATTTTTTTATTATGAATTTTAATCATCCTGATCGGATACCTGGTCCATAAAATTCTCTGAAACTGCTTCAGGAGATCTGGCTATGGTATCTATGGAATCCGGAACTTCCAGTTCCTTCCCGTCCCCGACACCCAGTTCTCCCATCTTCCTGGCAGTTACAAGAACCCTGGATTCGAGAGTGGATACTATTGAATTGTAATCCTTAACCGATTTATTCATGCTCTTTCCCAGTGCAGCGAAAGCTTCAGTGAGTCTGATGATCCTTGAGTACAGATCTTTCCCGAGTTTCACAATCTCTTCCCTGTTTCTGTCTATCCTGTATTGCTGCCACCCCATGGCTGCACTTTTCAGGAGTGAGATAAGAATTAAAGGAGAAGCAAGAACCACGTTTTTTGCCACGGAATATTCTATGAGTTCATGATCTGCCTCCAGGGCAGCGGAAAAGAAGGCCTCACCGGGAATAAACATGACCACAAACTCCACACTGTCCTGGAACTTTTCCTGATAGGATTTTGCTGCCAGCGATCTGATTGTGTCCCGGATCTGAACGGCATAGTTTTTCATCGTGGCTTTCCTTTCATCTTCACTCTGTGCCTCCAGTGCTTTCATATATTCCGATATTGGTGTCTTAGCGTCTACAATTATGGTGCGGTTTCCAGGGAGTCTCACAACCATGTCAGGTCTTACTCTGGCTTCATCCATTGAAACAGATTCCTGGAGGTCAAAGTCACAGTGATCGAGCATTCCTGATATTTCAGCTATCCTCTTAAGCTGAAGTTCGCCCCATTTGCCTCTCTGCTGATTGTTCTTGAGAGATGAACTCAGCTCTCCCGTAAGAGTGATCATCTCTTTCTGGGCTGACATCAACGCCGATACAGACTGCTGAATACCCCCATAATCTGTCTTTACTGCCCCCGCCAGTGTATCGACCTGCTGCTGGTATCTAACAAGTGTGTCATTAAGGGGTTTTATTATGCCTTCTATTTCAGCCTTCTTTATGTCCAGCTTTGATTCACTTGATTTGGCTATTGATTCCAGTTGCATCATGGACTGCTCAGTCAGAGTGGAATATGAGTGCTGTATTACGTCGGCTGCAATTGATCTTATGGCGTCCCTTGATCTTTCAGAATCTGGAGAGTACATCCTTCTTGCTACAAAAAATGCAGTTAAAAATCCCAGAACGATTCCAGTAAATAGCCCAGTTACAAAGTATTGAAGGAACGCCATGTGATTGGAACATGACCCATAGATATAAAGCCTTTACATAAGGAGGTTAATTATTTTTAGCCTTCTGTCGCGTTCGTATGCGTGTTGTCACCTGTGCTTTCGGGACTCAATGATAAGAAACTGACAGAAACCCGTCTGACGACAGAAAGAATGGCATAGATACCTGGTGGGATAAAGGCCATTCCAGTTAAATCCCCAATGAATATAGTGTATCGATCTGAATCGGTGGAAACGGAAAGAATACCCCATGAGATGAGAATAAAGCAACCGGATCGGATGCTGGTTGGTGCACTACCAGAATAAGGTTAAGGATGAAGATAAGTTACGGATCTTTCTGCTTTAGCATGAATTCTGTTCCTTTAATTTTTGCGAAACTGATGTTAAAAAGATAAGAAAGTGAAACCTCATGAACTGAATCATAATTCTTTTCGAGACTCGTTGGAAATTATGAGAAACAGTACCATTTCCTAAGCCCTGGTTCCCCAGAAAATATTCTCCTTCCTCTTTATTCTTATTATCTCTTCAAGTGTTTCCATGGTTCCTGTGTCCATGTTGTTTTCCCTGAGATCCTTTACCACGGATTCCGGTATATCTACATACAGTGTCTCCGACGGGAAAATATGTCTGTGAAGTGTTACACCATCAATTGAAATGGCAACCTCCTGTCCTGCATCGCCATATTTCTTTGATGTTTCTCCCTCACGTATACTCTTTACTGTACCGGCATATCTGCCGTCTGACTTGATAAGGCTATCGCCGACCTTTAAACGGCCGGTCATTATCTTTACTCCTACAATTACGGGCTTTGTGGATCTGAATATGTACTCAGGCATTATTATGAACTTAGAAGGTATGGGCATGTCCTGCTTTCTGCCCTCTTCGATTTCGGCCCTCTTTTCCTGTAACCATTTCTCAGTGGCTTCTATGAGGGAGTATATAACAGAGCCGGTCTCAACAGCCGTATCACTGGTAAGTGATGATTCCTGGGCTTCGGGGAGCATTTCCACATTAAATCCTATTATGATCTTGCTAAGTGGATCATTCAACGTAGACACATCAGTTATGTCCCTTCTGGTTATGTCTCCAATCCCAGCAGACCTGATTGAGATTCCTTTCTTGGAGAGTTCGTATGAGATTGCCTCGAGGGATCCAAGAGCTTCTGCCTTGACTGTTACTCCAGTTAAAGAAAGAGGTATATTGATCTGAGATTCCTTCCTTATCTCCTCGAATGCTTCCTCAGTATTACTTCCAACGGCAATTGCAGGTGATCCGGGAATCACTTCAATCTTGTCTGCAAGCACTATTCTGATACCCTGTGCAGAGTATACTTCTGCTTTTTCAACAAGCTTCTTGCCTTTGCCACTGACAAAAATGGCCTTTACTTTTGAGACTGTCGGCCCATTCCTTGTGCTCACTGCCAAGCGATCGCCCCTCTTCAGAGAACCTTCGTAAAGAACCGTGTCAAGTGTAAGGCCAAGGGATTCCTCCTTCTTTACTTCGATGACGGTACCTTTTCCCATTCCGCTCACATATTCTATATTACGTTCCAGGAATCTCTGGGCAAGTCCAGCAAGCATGAGAAGAGCATCCGAGATTCCTATGCCCATTTTTGCACTTACAGGTATTATGGCAATGGTTTTAGAAAAATCAGTAATCCTGTCATAACGGTCTGATGCAAGTCCATATTCATAGAACTTATTCACGAGATTATAAAGGCGATTTTCAAGCTCTTCATTATATTCTGGCCTCTGTGTTTTTTGTAAATCCCTGAAAGAGATATTCTTTGCTGTGACGAAGAAAGGTACAAGATCTATCTTGTTTGCAGCTATTATGAATGGGGTCTTGAACCGTTTCAGAATTTCTAATGATTCAATTGTTTGAGGCTTAAAACCCTCATTGATGTCCACTACCAGAATGGCAATATCTGCCAGAGCCCCACCTCTTGCCCTCATATTTGAAAAAGCCACATGCCCAGGCGTATCTATAAAAAGGAGACCTGGAATCTTCAACTTATTCTTTCCTATCTCCGACCTGGAAGCCTTTGCAAAGGATTCCATGTCCACTTCGAATGCACCGATCTTCTGGGTGATTCCTCCTACCTCCTTCTTGGCTACCGAGGTTCCTCTTATGACGTCAAGAATGGACGTCTTTCCATGATCTACATGACCAAGGACGCAAACAATTGGTTGTCTGAGGGATTTATCCATAACCACCTCAAAAGATCAGCTCTTCGTCTCCTGACGAATATTCAAGAACCTCGTCTGGTGAAAAGTATATGGGCCATTCGTATTCAAATGATTCCATTGAATCTGATGCATGAATGATGTTTTTCTCAATTCCCATGGAATAATCGCCACGTATGGTTCCGGGTTGTGCCTTGGCACCGTCGGTTACACCACACAATGTTCTCGTAATGGAAATACAGTTAGTGCCTTCGATTACAGCAGCAACTATTGGCCCAGAGATTATATATGATACGAGACCTTTGAAAAATGGTTTATCTTTATGAACCGCGTAATGCTTTTCAGCTTTTTCTTTGGAGAGCACCAGCAATTTCAGAGCTACTATCTTCATGCCTTTTTCTTCAAATCTTGAAATGATCTTTCCAGACAGTTTTCTTTTAACACCGTCCGGTTTTATTAAAATAAGAGTTCGTTCCATATTATTACCCTACTGGTTCCTGGATGATTCCTTCTTCATGTTCTTTATGGAGTGAAACTCATTGGTCCATCTTGTCTTCCTGGAAACTCTTCCGAGATCGATCATGTTAACCTTGCATTTTCTGCTGCAGAAGTTAATCGTGACTCCATCCTTCCTGACATGGATAAACCCAGACCCTGGTTCAATGGCCTTTCCACAGAAATAACAGTTTCTCGCCATCTAAATCACCGGATAGAGAGCCTCTTGGCCTCTCTTGCAGTTTCCCTGAGCATGAGAATGTCTCCGACCTTTACGGGACCCATAACGTTTCTGGCTATGATTCTTCCCTGGTCTCTTCCTGACAGGACTCTCACCTTAACAGTTGTAGCTTCGCCTGTCATACCTGTTCTCCCCAATAGTTCAACAACTTCAGCCGGAGTGGCTTCATCTGCCATTCATATCACCTATTTCTTGATCTCAGCCAGTTGAGATAGGATCTGCTTATAAGCCTCATCATTCTTCCCATAGTCGACTATTGACAGGGAAGCGGCTGCACCTATTCCAACCTTTGAACCCAGATCTGATCTCTTTTTTACGTATGCGTACTGAACCTTTCTCTCCTCACACAAAGTGGGCAGGTAGTACACAACTTCAGGTGGCGTAACATCTTCTGCTATTACAACCAGCTTGCTCTCTCCTCGTTCAATAGATTTTATAACTTCATTTGTTCCTTTCTTTATTTTACCCGTTCTGTATGAGTTTTCAACTAAGTCGAGAATTTTCTTTTCAACTGTCTCGGGAGTTTCAAACTTTACATATGTCTGTTCTGCCATATTTTATTCCTCCTTCACTAAGGTATCCGTAAAGGTCAAATCCGTATTTATATTTTATCGAACGGAGAATGGGAATTTTTCAATAAAAATAATTGTCCCGGTTCTGTGAAAAATCAATTTTTAAGTTTCGAAAGAAACTCCCTGGACTGTTTCCTTGAATCTGCACCCGGCTCGAGCATTGGAGCCCTGTAACCTCCATCTATTCCGTTCCTTGTATAAAAAGCATGGTAGTATCCTGATGGAAATCTGTCCGTATTTATGATTTTCATTATTGAATTTATCTCATTAAACTGAATTTTGCGCGCTTCCTCCATATTTCCATTTCTGTATGCTTTATAGCAGCGAATCACGGGGTCAGAAAAATTTGTGAGTCCACAAACACCACCGTCCGCCCCAATTGCAAGTGAGGGAAGGAGAAGATCATCCTGGCCCTGAAAAATCGAGAAGTTTGGCCCAGAGAATTCCATTATTTTTGAAAAGTATCTCATATCACCCGAACTCTCTTTGAGCCCCGTTATCTGGGAATAGTTCTCCTTAAGTTTTGAAACGGTCTCTGGTGCTATAACTGTTCCTGAAAGTTGTGGTATATTGTAAATAAAGAGTTCTTTCCTGACGTTTTTCAGAACCTCATCGAAGTGCTTGATGATCTCGTTCTGTCCAGGTTGTATATAATATGGGGGCATCAACACCATTACATCAACAGGAAGATCACTGCATTCCTTTGCCAGATCGGACGAGATCTGAGTTGATGCAGATCCTATTCCTGCATAGAGTTTCAAACCCTGGGCATGATCGGCAACAAATTCCAGATACTTCTTTCTCTCGCTCTCCCTTAGAAAAGGGAAAAGGCCTGTGGAACCAAGTGGAAAAAGTCCGGATACACCAATTTTTTTCAGATATGAGATGAGTGTCTCAGTGGCAGCATAATCTATTTCGCCCTTTTTATCGAAGGGAGTTATCATTGGAGTGATTATTCCATTGTACTTCATACCTTATTATTGCTTTATTACATATAATCTGTTGGTATTGTACGTGATAATCAACTGTCATTATTTCCGCATTAAGGTTCGGGCTTTCATTTGCAATGGATTATAACATCAACTCTTTCTGAAATAAAGACTCAGAGCTTTGAACCTAGATTTGCTGCCCTTATTGAATCAACCATTTCTCTGGGCAACCCAATTTTAACCAGATATTCCCAGTCTGGTATCAACTTCCTGCTTATAGCAAGGGTAGCCAGTTCACTTAAGGGAAGATAAAGTGTTCCGGGTGCGTGTATGCTCCCCATAACCCAGGGCGGAATATCGAAATAATTCTTAACCCTTCCAGGTACCACGTCTGCAAGTACGCTGTTAAGGATAGATGCAATGTGCTGGTTGTAATACCATCTCTGGACGGGGGAGTTCTCAAAACTTCCTTTGGGGGAGTAAACTTTCCACTGTACACCATAGAGATCAGCATTTTCTACAAAATCAGAGGTTTCTCCAAAATTATCTATCATTGTCTGTGGAGGTAATTCTTCTTCTCCTGTCTGCCGGTTTATTACCTTTATGTTATAACGGTTATAAACGCCCATATATCTTTTTATGAGTCTCTCAAGTTCCTCTGCTTCGTCCTGTGATATGGAATTATCATTCTCGAGCTGCTCAGAGATCAGAGCATATTCCTCAAGACCGGAATTCAATATCATTTTCAGATAATAATTAAATCTATCTCCAGACATATAAGCACCATAAGCTGTGTTGTTGAACAGAATGAATATTGGTATTTAATCATACCGCAGGTGACTGTGTTTTTTTTCGTGGTTACCTGTACCAATGTAGGTTTCAATCTCCATGAAAAATCATTTCCGTTTAACTTATCCGCAAAAGTTACCTTTATGCCCGAGGCCGTTAAGTAATAAAGCAATAGAACGTTTATGCATCCATGAAAAAAACCGACAGCATAAAAAGATTCTACGACTATCTTGAATCAACAGTCAGATGGAAAGATACATTGAGAGATGTGAAAATTCCAGTTCTAAATCATGGGGAAGTTCATCTGAAAAACATAACTGTCTCACCCTGGTCACTTTCTCAGCTGGCACTGTCAGCAGGGATGGAAATGGATGACCTTCTTGATTTCATCAATAACACTGGAGACCTGAAGATTGTCAATAGAACAATTGATGGCAGAAGCGTTGAAGCCCTGGAGATTGAAAAACGTTTGAATTCAGGGACACAGATCATTGCGCTATCTGAAATGATCAGTCACACAGATATTCATGGTATGATCAGGATGCTGGTATGGATTTCTGCAGGTAGATCAATAGAAAAGACGGAGGACATTCCCACCTTATCTGATTCCATACTGACTGTTAAAAATGACCTGATGATTCCGGATGATTTCATGCCAGACTATATGATGAGGCTTGTTGAGAGCGGCGTTGAAGCAATAACGGATCGTATGCTCAGTGACATTCTGGGTAGAGATTACCTATTTCATCTGGTTTGTGGATTTGACAGTGACAGAAATGCCTATCCGGTTTCCATAATACCATCCACCTCTTTTTCAAGCGAACGGGACCTGGAACTTTACACATTGATCCAAAGCAAATTGAAAGATGTATTTGCAGAATTAAGTTCAGGTAAAGATTTTGAAAACCTTACTATTGGAAGAACGATCAGAGCGTTGATATATCAGCTTGAAAAAAACAAAAAAAGGGAACTGTCCGGATTTCTCTGGAAAGGTGAGAAAATCGATATCCTGAAGTCCCTGGATCTTGTGGAGGAGATTGAAGGAAAGTCATACCTTAAACAGGGGATAGATTCATCTGAACTGGGACTTCTGTATTCAAGGTACAGAACAAAAATAGAAAGATTGAGCAATAACTGGCTAAACACAAAAATATCACTCTGATCTTATTTTCATCAAATTCGGGAAGATGTGATATTCAATTTGCAATGGCGTTCTCTCCACACTCTTTTGGTTAAAGATGCAGAAAAATCTTCACCGAACAAAATAAGTATTACCGATCGATGTGTGGGATTATTAAATGCAATACAAATGGACTGTTTTGAGCAATACAACACTTGGAGTTTTAATGTCTTCACTTGACACAAATATTGTTCTGATAGCTCTTCCAACAATTGCAAGACAGCTTCCCGGTACTACATTGCTGGATCTGATTTGGATTCTCATAGGATACCAGCTCATCACTGCAGCAATTCTCGTCAGTTTCGGAAGACTTGCTGACATGTTTGGAAGAGTAAAACTTTACAATCTTGGATTTATAATTTTTACGGTTGGTTCGGCTCTCTGCAGCGTATCTTTCACTCCAGTTGAGTTGATCTCATTCAGGATGATACAGGGAATCGGAGCAGCATTCCTGTTCTCAAACAGTGCAGCAATTATTACAGACGCATTTCCAGTAAATGAGAGAGGCAAAGCACTTGGAACAAACCAGGTGGCCATAGTTTTTGGGGCGGCAATGGGGCTTGTATTCGGTGGGTTTCTTGTTTCACTGCTTGGCTGGAGGTCAATTTTCTGGGTAAATATACCAATTGGAATCTTTGCCAGCCTGTGGTCACATTTCAAGCTGAGGGAACTGGCCACAATTGAAAAAGGACAGAGAATTGATCTAACTGGAAACTTTACATTCGCAGGTGGCCTTGCACTCATACTTGTAGCAATAACTGTTTACTCACTTGGTTCGCTCAGCGGCCTATACGCATTGCTGATGATCCTGGTCGGAGTGACCCTGATCGTATTTTTCGTAATAGTCGAAATAAGGTCCAGGTACCCAATGTTCAACATGTCGCTTTTCAAGGTCAAGGCGTTCAGTTATGGAAGCCTTGCACTTTTATTGAATGCTCTGGCCAATGGAGCTGTAACAATCGTGCTTGTTTTCTACCTGCAGGGACCTACCATGAGGCTCACACCCCTGGTTGCCGGCATATTTCTGGTGCCGATGTCCGCATCGCTTGCAATAATTGGGCCAATCAGCGGGTTTCTTTCTGACAGATATGGGCAGCGGTTCTTCGCAGTTCTGGGGCTTGTCACGTCCATAATAGGTTTCGCGCTTTTGAGCCTGATAGGTTATACAATCTCTTTTACACAGTTACTTGTCCCGCTGGTGTTTGTTGGAGTGGGAATGGGGTTCTTTGCCTCGCCAAACCGGAGTGGAATAATGAGTGGTTCTCCCCCGCGTTATAGAGGGGTTGCTTCGGGAATGAGTGCTACAATGAACAATGTTGGGAGAACATTCAGTACAGGAATAGCATTTCTTGTTATTGCCATAGGTACTCCCCTGACCCAGTTAAAGTCCATTTTTGTGGGGTCAGCTGTACAGGGCAATGCACCTTGGGTTTCAGACTTCATAGCTTCGATACATTATGTTTACATAATAGGAATAGTGATGTTGGCCGCTGCTATCGTTCCTTCCTTGCTTATAAAAAAGAATGATTCTACAGTTTAGGTGTTAATGAGAATGGAAAACAACATAGATGATAGTAAGATTGATCGAAGAATATGGTTTCTGGCTTTCACAAGATTCATCAGAGCTCTTGGCCGGGTTTCATCTTTCATATTCCTTCCCATAATCCTCCTCGAATTCTATCACCTTTCGTTTATACTGATAGGAGTAATACAGGGCCTGGCTACTCTGATGATGTCCCTTGTCCAGTATAATGCAGGCAAGTGGACAGATCGGGTTGGGAGAAGATTTTTTCTCATAATTATACCCATACCCGCTGCATTCTTTTATCTGATCATGTTTTTTGTAATTCAGGACAGACTTGATATTATCTATCTCATAGCTGCCTGGTACCTCACCATAATCATCAATGCTCTTCAATACCCGGCAATAGAGGCTGCAGTGGCAGATCTTACAAGTATTTCCAGGAGACTTACCGGTTATACTTATCTCAGGCTCATGGCAAATCTTGGTGCCGCCGCAGGACCGTTGATTGGAGGATTTCTTGCGGTTTTCGGGTTCCAGTACATATTTCTCGTAGCTGCCATTTCCACTGTTGTGGAACTTGTCATACTCTACTATTCAGTCAGTGAAACATATTTCCCGAAGAAATTAGCAGGAAAACCGGTGAAAGAAAGATTTTCCTTCAAACTGGACAAATTTTTTCTCTTATTTACAATAGTAGGTCTGTTTCTGGCTTTTTTTACAAGGCAGAGAGGATCCACCCTAACACTCTACATATTTGATTTTAAAGATCTTCCGATCACATATATAGGATATATTTACGCACTTAATGGTGCTCTGGTCGTGATTACGCAGCTTCCTATACTTTCGTTCATGAACAGACACTTCACCCCCATGGAGTGGCGTGGTGTTGGGCTTGTATATTATGCAGGAGGCTTTGTCCTCACTGCATTTTCAGGGAACCTTATCTTCTTCCTGGTTGTCATGTCCATAATGACAATTGGTGAGGATTTCCTTGCCCCCACAACACAGACAATTATCACGACACTTTCACCTGCGGACAAACGCGGAACCTATATTGGGATGTACAACCTGGTTACAAGTTTTGGGGCTTTTCTTGGAGCAATAATAGGACTTTTTCTTTTATCATACCTGAGTGAGAAACTGTCAGAATTCTGGTTTATATTCGCTGCCGGGACCTTTGTGGTAGCGATGGCGTATTTATTTATGGGAAAATCTTACAGAAAAAGAGTCGCTTTGCCGCAGAACATCCAGGTATGGAAATAACTATAATGGGACAATATGCCCCAGTTCCATCTTCCAGTCAGGAAATTTCTTGAAGGATTCAAAGATCAACGAGTAAAATTCTGTCAGCTGCATCTTCGGAATGACTACGTCGAAAGAAAACTGGTTTCCAACAAGCCTCTGGGGAAGCGCAAGTGTAACTATCTGCCTGTTTTCAGCTTCACGTATGTAATATTCAATAATGGGATTGATAAAGGTGGCCTGGTAAATACCTTCAGATGTGGAGATTTCAACAACATCTTTGCTGTCATTCTTCAGAAGCGAATGATTGTCGTAATAAATTGCCTGAATGTTTCCTGCAATCAGATACTTGACCTCTCTCTCCCAGGCGCTGCCAAAAGTTGACATTGCAATATCTCCAGTTATATCCATATCATTGCCCGGAACTCTGCATTTTACCTCTACAGAATATAATGAAACTTTTCTGCTGATTGTCCTGAATGATTCCTCATAGCCATCGTTTGGGCCCAGAAGTTCTATGCTGAACATATCATACCGGCTCCAGTCTGAAGCAAACGAATTAGAGATGTTTTTGGATGCAGATCTGTGAAACCTGAAATAAACCCTTGTCAGGCCATCTTCTATCAGGACTGCATCCACTATGACTGAAGGGATATTCACAAAGTTTGAAAAAGAATCCAGGAATTTTGATCTGGTGATGTCCAGAGAAGCGAGAAAACCATCATTCCCTGTTTTGGGGTTGAATTTTTTAAGCTTTTCACTCAATTCTGTTGTTTTCCCATCACTGTAAGGTATATTCAGTACCGCCTTCGCACTATCTTTATGTCTTCTGATCCTTGCTATTATTTTTATTCCAAATTTTCTGGTTATTTCATTGAGGTCAGTGTCCAGTGAAAAGGAAAAAGTTCCTTTCATATCAAGTTTTTTATCAAATTCGGGGAATAACATATCTAATATATCTGTTGAGCGTATTTAAATAATTTCTCCATGGTTTCTGACCTACTCCCCCAAGTTAAACGGAGGTTCTCAATTTTTTTTCGTTTTCGCCTTCGTTCCTCACGGTCCGGATGGTTATGTGAGAACCCATTACCGGGTATTATGTTCGTTACCGATTTCAACAGTGCCTCATCATGGGTATCTGTGACCACTTTGCACGCATCCCTGTCTGCGTACAATCGGGATTCACCTTCATCTATATCATGTAGGATCGGAACACAGAGGCGTTCCCAACTTCTTAGAGAGAATTTTATAGAGGGAAATCTCCAGCATGCAATTTACCCTAACGAGTAACTGGCCACAATGCTTGAATCAAATTTGTTGCCTCCAAATGCAACTTCGGAAAGTTCAATTTCAAAATTAACTGTACATTACCATAAAAGAATAAATATGGATACTTTATACCTGTCCATATGGATTCCAAATTGAAAGTGGTGTCAAAGGAAAAGAACAGCATAACCATGGAAATGATAAATTATGACAACACTATATTAAGGCCGCTGGCCGATGAACTTATACGCGACGAACAGGTTGAAGAGGCAAGATATTACATTAAACACCCAATTATCGACAATCCCAAAATTTATGTAAAGGTAAAGACTGGAAAACCTCAGGCAGCAGTTAAAAGATCAATAAAGAAACTGAGCAAGATTTACGAAAACCTTGATGCAGATCTGGCAAAGGAAATTAAAAAATCTCAAGAAAATCAAAAGAATTAGATGCACAATAACCTTTTTCTTCTGGAGAAAAGCAGGGAAAACCCTTCAGCTTTCCTTAATGAATTAGAAGCAGTAAGAGGGACCTTTAATGATTTTGAAGTGCTGGAAGATAATCCATATTTCTCCCTAATATCTGGAAATTACAGAAGCCTTGAAGTATGTGCTTTTGTTAATAGAATTTCCATGGTTCTTATGACAGCAGATGAACCTGGACAGTTCAGGGATGCTGAACTCCCGCCTGGAAAATTTTTCGTGAGGTTCTGGGATTCAGGTAAATGCCATGATCAGAGAGTTGAGCCTTTCCTTGGAGATTTGCTTAATGGGAAGGGTAGAGTTTCTTTCAAAAATCCTGATTTCTTTATACGAATCATACATTCCGGAAAATGGTACCTTTGCCTTGTCAAATATGAACGTTCAATTAAAGAGTTCGAACTGCGGCGTGCACCGATGAGGCCATTCTTTTCCCCGGTTTCGCTTCACCCCAAATATGCGAGATTCCTGGTTAATCTGACTCGTGCCCCGATGGGAGGAATCATAATTGATCCATTCTGTGGAACAGGGGGGATACTGATCGAAGCATCCTTCACGGGAAGGAGATCCGTGGGAAATGATGCATCCCTGAACATGGTACTGGGTTCAAGGCTGAACCTTAAATACATGAAAATAAAAGATTCGAGGATAATACATGGTGATTTCTCCACACTGGGACCGGATGAATACTTTGATGGCATCGCTACCGATCTTCCATATGGAAGGAGCGCAGAGATTAAAAATTACAGCATTGAGGAACTTTATGAAAAAGCGTTCATTAAATTCCACGATCTACTTAAGAAAGGTGCATACTGCGCAGTTGTGATTTCTGATTTAAAGATGCTGGAATATTCTACGGGACTATTTGAGATGGTCAGCCAAACTTCCGTAAGACAGCATAGATCATTAACCAGACATTTCATATCTTTAAAGAAATTGAAGTAACAGTTGGCACCTTCGTGAAACAGGTATCCCACCACTACATGTCCCATAGACTGGAATGTGGTTGTTAGATTGCAGGTTCCCTTTCATCAAAGGAATGAATAAGTATGTACTCCCCATGGTGATAAACGATTAGTTACATTTATATAGAAGAACAAATTTACTTGTAAATGCCTTCTGAAAGAAAAAATAAGCATAACTACAATAACACAATCACTAACGAAATGGAGAAAAGCAGGATAAGAACTATGACACAGTACTATCGAGAATCAAAAATACTTGAAAACGAGAACAGGGATCTTAGGAAGGAGATAAATGATATAAAAGAGAGTTATATAAGGCAAAGAGCAGAGATGGAGAATTACCTGAAAGCAAAAGAAAGAGAGCTTAACTATGCCATTAAAAGTTCAAACCGCGACATGATCAAGAACTTGCTTCCTTTCATTGATTCTCTTGATTCTGCCAGTCTGAGTCCTGAACAGAAAGCGTTTCTTTCTCCACTGATAGATCAGATAAGAAAGATTCTTTCATCTTACGGGCTCAACGCAATAGAGGCAAAGGGCCAAAAATTCGATCCCTATCTCCACGAGGCACTTGCCGTAACCGATAAAGGCGAAAATGGAATAGTCTATGAAGAAATACAGAAGGGATACAAATTAAACGAAGAAGTATTAAGGACATCGAAAGTGATAGTTGGTAAAAGGTGATTTTATGGCAAAAACAATAGGAATAGATTTGGGAACAAGCAATTCGGCTGCAGCAGTTGTTATATCAGGGAAGCCTACAATAATTCCCAGTGCAGAGGGTGTATCCATAGGCGGGAAGTCATTCCCCAGTTATGTGGCATTCACGAAGGAGGGTGATCTTTTAGTAGGAGAACCTGCCAGGAGACAGGCTCTTTTAAACCCGGAAGGCACAATTTACGCCGCAAAGAGGAAAATGGGAACTGATTTCAAGTTCAAGGCTTATGGAAAGGAATATACTCCCCAGCAGATATCTGCGTTTATCCTGCAGAAAATAAAGAGGGATGCTGAGGCATTCCTTGGTGAACCTGTTAAGAATGCGGTTATTACAGTACCGGCGTATTTCAATGACAACCAGAGACAGGCAACAAAGGATGCTGGAATGATAGCCGGCCTTGATGTTAAGAGAATTATAAACGAGCCTACAGCTGCATCGCTTGCGTATGGCATTGATAAGCTCAATGAAAACCTGAAGATACTTGTGTTCGACCTCGGAGGAGGGACACTTGATGTCACCATAATGGATTTTGGTGAAGGGGTTTTTGAGGTTGTTTCCACGTCAGGAGATACGAAACTTGGTGGAACTGACATGGATGAGGCGATCATCAAGTTTCTGGTGGATGATTTCAAGCAAAAGGAGGGAATGGACCTTTCCACCGACAAGTCTGCATACATAAGGCTTAAAGATGCTGCTGAAAAAGCAAAAATAGAACTGTCCACCACAATGACCACTGAGATTAACCTTCCGTACATAACTGCGAACCAGACTGGGCCAAAGCATCTGCAGTATACCCTTACAAGATCAAAATTCGAGGAGCTTATAAGGCCAATCGTGGAAAGATGCAGACATCCCCTTGAGGAGGCTATCTCAGCTGGAAAACTGCAGAAGAGTGACATAGCAAAGATCATTCTTGTTGGAGGACCAACCAGAATTCCTATGGTTAAAAAGTTTGTTGAAGACTTTTTTGGTAGGAAAGCAGAGGGCGGAGTGGATCCAATGGAATGTGTGGCGATTGGGGCTGCAATTCAGGGCGCAGTGCTCTCGGGCGACATAAAGGATATAGTTCTGCTGGACGTTACGCCTCTGACGCTTGGTATAGAGACACTGGGAGGCGTTTCGACACCTGTGATTCCGGCAAACACTACTATACCTACAAAGAAATCGCAGATTTTCACCACCGCTGCCGACATGCAAACTGCAGTAACAATCCACATAGTTCAGGGCGAAAGATCCATGGCCGCAGATAATGTTTCCCTTGGAATGTTCAACCTGATGGGAATCCCTCCAGCTCCGAGAGGAATTCCGCAGATAGAGGTTACATTTGATATAGATGCCAACGGAATACTGAACGTTTCAGCTGTTGACAAGGGTTCCGGAAAGAGCCAGAGCATTTCCATATCTGCATCAAACAAACTCTCGAAAGAGGAAATTGAGAAGATGAAAAAACAGGCTGAGGAGTTCGCGGAAACCGATAGAAAAAAGAGAGAGGAGATAGAAAAGGTTAACGGCGCTGAGACGCTTGTTTATACAGTGGAAAAGACCCTTGGTGATGCCGGCGACAAGATAGATGAAAACACCAAAAAGGATATACAGGCAGTGGTCACTGACATGAAGAAGGCAATTTCGGAAAAAGATCTTGCAAAGATAGACGAACTTTCCGAGAAGCTTTCCAAACAGATACAGGAAGTCGGAGCTAAGATGTACCAGTCTCAGACACCACCGCCAGACGATAGCCAGCAGACTGAAGAACAGCCGAAACAAGAATCCGAACCCAATCAGGGCCAGGATGACGAAAAAGTAGTTGACGCGGACTTCAAGGACAAATAATCCAGAACTGAGGAACAGTAATAATGGCAAAAGATTACTATCAGACACTTGGAGTTGATAAAACAGCATCTCAGGATGAAATCAAGAAGGCTTTCAGGCAACTCGCAAGAAAGTATCATCCTGATGCAAACCCGGAAAACAAGAAGGAGGCTGAAACAAAATTCAAGGAGATAAGCGAAGCTTACGAGGTCCTTTCTGACGAGAATAAGAGAAAAATGTATGACCAGACTGGATCCGTGGATTTCGGTTCCGGTAGGTCTGATTTCACATGGCAGGATTTTTCACATCAGGGCGATTTTGGGGATTTGCATGATGTGTTTGAAAGAATATTTGGTGGTGGATCTGGTTTTGGAGGGGGAAATGAAAGCTTTTTCGGAGGTTTCGGCAGCAATGAGCCAAACCTTGATCTTCTGACGGATCTTAAAATAACACTGAGGGATGCATTTGAAGGAAATTCAAGCACAGTAAAGTATAGAAGAAACGCCCCCTGTGATGAGTGTAAAGGAACCGGTGCAGAAGGAGGGAAACTTAAACGATGCACCACCTGTAATGGAACCGGCCAACAGAGAGTTGTACAGGGGCAGGGTTTCTTCAGGATGGTATCTGTAACAACCTGCAGAACTTGCAATGGAAGGGGATCAGTACCTGTTGCTGTATGTAAAGTCTGCAAAGGAACCGGGTCTATTCCAACAACAGAGAGTCTTGAAATCAAGATCCCAAGAGGGGCAGTTAACAACCTGAGACTCAGGCTGAGGGGAAAGGGTCAGTCTTATAACGGAAAAACAGGAGACCTTTACGTGCAGCTTGTAATACCAGATGATCCATTGATCAGGAGGATTAACGATGATCTCCAAGTTGTCCAGGAAATAACTTTTCCAGAGGCGGCTTTAGGTGGAGAACGAACGATTGAAGTGTTTGGCAGGCAGCATTCAATAAAGATAGTTGCTGGAACACAGCCTGGGGATATAATCAGGGTCAGGGGATCTGGCATGCCTCACCTTAATGCAAAAGGTTCAGGGGATCTCCTTGTTGTAATGAAAGTTGTTGTCCCAAAACACCTTAACTCAAAACAGAAAGAGCTGATTTCCGGATTGATGGAAGAAGGAGAAAAGAAACACTCATGGCTCAGGATATAAGGTTTATATTTTGAACTCCCTGGATTATTTATATATGGAGAAAATATTTACTTCTGAATGTTAGTGCCTTATTCCTCTGTTTCCAACAACCCCACAACACCGAGTTTTTATTCTTATCTGTTCCTTCTGGTCATTATAGCATTCATAGCTGTAAGACGTGTGTCGAGAGGGGTTAGAGGATCACCTTTCAGAATATCAAGAGTTCTTCGCGCACCAGTTCTATATGGCATACTATCGGTGATTTTCATATTCGTGCTGAGTCCTTTCAATTACGACATTTATGCAACAATACTCTTTTTGCCTCTTGGATTGATCCTTGGACTCAGATTTGGGAGTTCTGTATCATTCTTCATGAATGGAGATGTGGTTTACTATAAAAGAAGTCAGGCAATACTGTTCTTCTGGCTGATATCGTTCATGGCGAGGATAATACTTGAAGTACTTTACCCCAATGTTGTGTTTGCAGAGATATTTGTGGATGCGCTTCTGGCTTTGACCTCTGGGTTAATCACGGGAGAAGCTTTTCATCTAATAGACCGGGAAAAAGTCTTTGCCGCTGAAAATTTGTCACGAACAGTCTGATTCCTTTGGCTGTTCAAGGACAAGGAGCCACAGTTATGAGGGTGGTCCCCTGTTTCAAAAAGTAATCTCACCAGACATGTTCGAAAAGCAAAGATTTAAATCGACCTTAAACAATCATAACTGTGAAGATTCTTGTAGCCTTTGATAATTCATCAGCATCACGGGAAGCGATGAAATTTGCCCTAAAACTCAAACCAATTGTGGATGAATACCTGATCGTGTATGTTACACCGACAGTGGTTGGTTCAGGACCCACTTTCGACTCATATGTTCCCCCCTCTGTTTATGTTAAACAGGAGGAATCTGCAGATAAAGTGATAAAAGAAGCGAAAGAGTTTGTGGAATCTGAAAAAATCAATGCAAGGTTTCTGCAACTTGATTCCTCTGGTGACCAGGTTGCGAATGTTATGGTAAGAGCCGCAAGAGATAATAGTGTGGACCTGATAATAACTGGGACAAGAAAACTTTCCGGGCTAAGCAAGGTTCTTCTGGGATCTGTCAGTTCAGAACTCATAAAACTCAGTCATATTCCAGTTCTTGTGGCACCTCCCCAGGAATGAGAATTCTTTACAGTATGTTGATTCTGTTGAACATCGTGTAAAGAGTGAAGATAATAGTTGGTAACATCAGGATATTCATCCCGTCAAAAATGATTTGTTCAGATCCACTCACTACCATTCCAATGGCTGAAAATAAGACTTCAGAAGACGATTTTTGATCTGCTGTTCCACATAGGTTCTCTTTTTGGGTAGCAAGGCGAGTTCTGTGATAGCTTAATATAGGCTTAAAAGATTAACCATAAGGTAAAATGGGAAGTATCAGGTCATCAAATATAAAGCATATTTCAATCGATCTTGTCGAAAAAAATGAGAATGTCTTCGGTGTG
>JAKADT010000088.1 GCA_021820245.1 Thermoplasmata archaeon
TTCAAATCTTGTTTCATTTACCGAATAGTTTTTCCAGCCCCGAATGGCAACGCTGTAATTAGAATTCAATCTATTTGATCAAGGTACTGTGAGAGGGACCTCTTATATTCAGGCAACAGGCCCTGATTGCTTGACATGATAAAGTTGAGGGCAGTCTTAAGTGCCTTCTCAGTTTCTCCAGACCTGAACAGAGCAATGCACAGAAATAACAGTGCGGCGGGATCCCCAGTTTCCTTCTGCACTCTGCTCAGGATAGATATTGCTTTTTCATGTTCGCCTGTAACACTGAGTGAACTTCCTAACTGAATTTCAGCCTGAATTTTCTTTTTTCCTGAAATTCCCGATTCTATAGCTTTTTTATAAAGGGGGATTGCCTCGATTTCCTTTCCAGAGAAATCTAAGGCATTTGCATATTCGAACAAGTACAGGGGATTTTCACTGAACTGTTCGAAAACTTCCTGGAATTTCTTTAACAAAAGTTCCGGGTTGTCCTGGTGGTTCCAGGCATCTTCAATAATTTTATTTATTTCACCCATCCAGATCAACCATGGTATGAAAAATTGCATTTTAACATTTTATGGTTGAAATAGCACTCTCACATGAAAAACCATTGATTGTATCCTTAAGTGTTTCCGTCATACATGATCTGTCCTCTGGTAGAAAGCAGTGAAAGAGGTCGGCAAACATATTACTTCAAGGGTACCTGATTGCGCTGAGGTGCATTGGCTTCCAGGAAGGATACAGTAACTCAGGATCGTAAGAAATTCAAGCACACAGGAATCCCGCCATCAGCATTTAAAGTGGGAATCTCCCTGCGAGATCTGGGTGAGTAGGTTTCCTTACCATTCGTTACCCGATCATATATTCGATGTCATTTGTGTCGGATGGGTAAGAGAATGGTGTTGACATCAGGGTTTTCACATCTAAATCGAGCCTGATCGCAAGAGAGAAAATATTGATCACTTCCTCAGAATTCACTCCCATTATGTGTGCACCGAGAATTTTCTCGGAATTCTGATCCAGTAAAATCTTATAGTATGACTTTGGAATGTTCCTCCGCCTTGAATTGTACCATGAGGTCATCTCACCTTTTTTTATATTCACCTTTATGTTCTTCTTCAGAGCTTCTTCTTCTGTGATTCCGACCATTGCCAGTGGAGGGGATGAGAATACAGTCGTGGGAGATCCAGTGTAATCTGCCATGGCAGTATTTCCGTTCAGGAGATTTTCTGAGACAACTTTTCCCTCCATTACAGCAATGGGTGTCAGTTTTAACCCGGCGGTGTCGGCAGAATCACCTGCAGCATAAACTCTTGGATTTGATACACTCTGGAGATATTCATCAACGACCACTCCCTTCCTGGACCATTTTATATTCCCAGAATCCAGTCCCATATGAGAATCAAATTCCCTACCCGCCCCGTGAACAACCATGTCTGCATATACGATCTCTTCATTTCCTTCCCTTTTGATCACTATTTCGTATTTGCTGTTAATCTTCCTTATCTCCTTTACCGAAGCATTGGTCAATATCCCAATGCCGGAATCTTGTAATTGACTGGAAAGGATTTCGGCCATTTCCCTGTCAAAGTTTACCAGTATTCTGTCTGAATGCTGGATTATATCCACCTCAGATCCAGCTTTTCTGGCAATACTGGCAAATTCCACGGAAATATAACCCCCTCCCACGAATACCAACTTCTTCGGTAATTGAGGAAGATCCAGGAACCCTTCATTGTCAATAAGGAACTCAGAACCTGGAAAAGTTAGATTGGCTGCTTTCATACCTGAGGCGATGAGAAATTTTTGTGCTTTCAGTATTTTACCATCAACTTCCAGTGCATCTGGAGAGACAAACCTCGCCTTCCCATGTATCACCTCAACACCATTGTCGATTAACCTTTTTTCGATTCCTCTTGACATGGGCTGGGTGAATGAACGCTTGAACCCCATAAGTTTATTCCAGTCAATCTCACCGCTCAGATGGGAGATCCCAAGTCCCTGAAGTTTTCTCGCATATTCAAGGGAATCCGTAACCCCAACCAAAATCTTTTTCGGATCACAACCCCGTAGTGCGCACGTTCCTCCAATTGCTTTCTGATCGATAACTGCTATTTTCTTTGCATTCCCGAGAGCTCTGAATGCAACTGTGGTTGCTGCTGAACCTGAACCTATTATAACCAAATCAAACTCTGATGTCATTCTTATCCCCGTTATCCTTGACTAAAATAATAATAAATTGTTAATTAATTTATAGAACGTGACATCCTCCCCCATCTGACGCAGGGAACTTCCCGTTTCAACGACCGGATTTGCCCTTTCAGGTATTGATCCGATCTCCACGGGCGTGAATTCGGGAGTGCCCCTCCCTACATGTTCTGTTTTATTCTCTTCATTCTCTTCATTCTCTTCCAGACTCTGCATGCCTCTTCTCAATACGTTTATTGCAGCATTGAGATCCCTGTCTATTGTGAGACCGCTTTGGAAGTTCAATACATATATCATCACTTGTTGTTATGATGGATTTCAGTCCCAGATCTGTTCCAATGCGCCTGCTTTAACCTGAACTGCCATTGGGAGGTCTGTAACCTCTCCCCTGTTCCAGCAAAAAAGGTTGTAGAGATATACAGAACACGTGAGAAGGGTTCAAAGCTTCCCTATCCCATCTGCAGAGTGGAGATACGAATTCACTGTCGGGTTTGAAATCCTGTCCATGAGGATGTTGCAGCACATCAGACACCATATAACTAATGCAAGGGCTGAAGGAATCGATTCAAAGATTGCACTCATAGGAAAAATGACATTCGGTCACGGAAATAAGGAACACATGAAGACAGCAATGTATTTCAGATGCTGTAATTTAGATCTTTATCCTTGAACACACACAAAAATCGTACGACCAAAATTTATAAAAAAATAGGAAATTAAAAAACATCAGGATGTTTTTTAACTGTTCTTTTTCTTTTTATGGGTCGCAATAGAATCAAACATTGAGGTGATCTCTTCCACAGACTTCCCCTTTGTCACAGGCATTATCCTGTAGAATACTGCCACAGCCACCAAAGATAAAATTGCAAAAACCACCAGGGATCCTGCTATATGGATGGTGCTATTCATGTAAGGGAAGATCTCCACTATGGCAAAATTCGAGATCCAGTCGACAAATGCTATAAGGGAGGCCAGTGTTCCTCTGTACTCAGTTGGGAAGTATTCTCCCTGTATTATCCAGCCCGTTCCGCCAACTCCAAAGGCAAAAAACACTATAAAGATGGAAATCGCAACCAGCATTCCTATATCCTGTCCGGCATATTTCAATATAGCCCCAATGAAGCCGAAGAGAGCCATTCCTCCATAGCCTATAAGAGCAAGCTTTCTCCTTCCTGCCCTGTCTATAAGTTTGAAGCCTATGTAAGTTGCTGCAACGTTTACAACTGCAAAAATTGAGGCTGCCTCCACAATAAAGATTTCTGAAAATACAGGACTCGTGTTTGAGGCGAAAAGGTGAAGATTTTCTATTATTATAGGTCCGTAATAAAAAGGTATGTTTATGCCCGTAATCTGCTGAAATACCATGAAAAGACCCACGATCAGGAAGGCCCTCTTTACTCCGGGTGTGAGATGCTTCTTTTTTATCGTTTCAACAGGATATTCTTTCCCAAGTTCCTGTTCGTCTGTTTCAATGCCCAGCGTCTTAAAAGACTTCACAGCCTCTTTGTATTTCCCTTTGTTTACAAGCCATCTGGGTGATTCCGGCATTATAAACCTGAATGCAAGACCTATTGCCGCAGGAACAGCTGCGACTCCAAGAAGGATTCTCCAGTCAAGTGTGTATGCACTTGCAGGGATTCCGTAGAGGACAGCCAGCCCAATAATATAAGCACCAAGTATTCCAACGGTGATCATCCATTGCTGAAGTATTCCAAGGCTTCCCCTCCTGTTTTTCGGAGCCCATTCAGAAATGTATGATGTTGCTATTGCGGAATCCGCCCCTACTGCGATTCCAATCAGTGTCCTGGAGATGAGAAGCATTACCAGGTCTACACTGGCCGCAGAAAGGATCGCCCCCAGAGTGTAAAGAAACGCATCAAAAATAAGCATGGATTTTCTTCCATAACGATCTATGAGTGAAGCCGCAATAAGTGCTCCGGCCGCAGCACCCAGAGAAACACCTGAAAAAAGATAACCGGTTATAAACGGGTTAGTTGCTGAGGATATGAAGGATTTTGGGAGAAAAACTTCAACGATGGCAATGTTTGTTGTATCGTAACCGAAGAGAAAACCTCCAATTGTAGCAAGTAAAGTCAGAAGCCAGTAAAACCTTCCAGCTTTGCTGTTGTCGAGCCTATCTAATATTTTAGATCCTGCGGGAGTCTCCATTGAATCAACAATACCGATTTCTTCTTTCTATTTATACCGTTCACATCATTGGCAATGGAAGTTAGGGGCTGTTCAGTGAAATATACGGTTTGCAGATCAAAAAAGAATCATCTAATCGTATGTAAAATGTTAATTGAAAAAAATGCTTAAGAAAATAAGTTTTCCCTCATATTCTCTCTTATACCTGTTAATTTTCTCATAATATAGTTGGGTTGGGGAACTCTTCGGTAATCTGTGATCCAATTGCCCTGTTCAAAAATAGTTTCTACTGATCTATGAGAGAGAAGAAC
This sequence comes from Thermoplasmata archaeon, assembly GCA_021820245.1. Lineage (GTDB taxonomy): Archaea > Thermoplasmatota > Thermoplasmata > Thermoplasmatales > Thermoplasmataceae > Oxyplasma. The sequence continues at coordinate 4,668 of JAKADT010000088.1, forward strand.
TGATAATCCACGAAAAAGGGCAGTTCTTATGTCGATTTACTCTCTTGGATCTCGGCAAAATGATGTATATCGGCTATGCAGCATCCATGAAGTCAGGAAATCATGCCTTCAGGAAGTCAATGGAAAGGGCAGAAAGGATCAGGATAGGACGTGGATTACTCATGGTAGAATATCCTGATGATTTCTCTGTCAGTGCAAGGATATCTATCATCCCAGAGGGGAATTCCCGAATCTGGTGTCCAGGGGGCTGGAGGGAACGAAGAAACAGAAGGATATCCTCAATCTCCTTAACTCAATATCGTGGTGGTAAAAGCCGGGATGTCATTACGCGTAAGGTTATGATGGTTAACATTTCCAATCAATATGGACCTAATATATTGACTCAATGTTGTAGTGAACAAAGTCCCTGCCTAAAGACTGAATACAAAAATAAAGAATAGACTGAACACTGCAGAAATCAAGGAACTTACAATCCAGTTAACAGCTATTGAACGAAATATCCCTGGAGTTACAGCCTTAGATTTTGTCGATCGTTTGGCACCATAGAGCGATGTGATTATTGTCTGGTTGATTGAAGCGTTGTACCCCATCAGATTCCCTGTAAGAATGGTTATTGCCTGGGTTAACTGTGCAGTCGCAGCCAGAGGAGTGTCTGTTTTCACTATCTCCGTTCCGATCCTGCGTATGAGTCTCTGACCCCAGGTTATAAGTCCCAGGGCGATGAAAAAACCTCCGAAGACGTAAGGAACTATTCCAGTGAGAATACCAGCCTTTACCACTGAAGAGATGGCATTGCTGACATCGTTGGATCCAAGTGTGAATGAGCTGAAAATGCTGCTACCGATTATTATGAACCTGAGCTTATCCCCATCACCACTGAACCGTGAGGCAACCCGAGGAGCAAGGATATATGCAAGCAGCATTGCGACCATGGGAATCGCAATCCACATTAACAGAATCAGACCGAGTCCAGCGTACCTCAGGTTGACATGTGATACTACCGCAACAAATACCAGTGAAAAGGTATATACCTGGATGGTAGAGGCAGGGAGCTTCAGGACTGTTGATATGAATATGGCAACCGAGGCTCCAAGGAGGGCCGCAGCAAGCTGCACCGTTGTGGCCGATCCAACGATGGAAAATGCATAGGTATGAACCACTCCAGAGCTGGCGGTCATGGTTCCGAGAAATGCAAAAATAGCAGCTATTGCGGTGGCCTTCCTTATAGACAGTGTATTTGACCCGTAGGCCATTCCCATTACTGCTCCTGAATAATGACTGCCCATATTCCATGCGAACAGTGCACTTGCGAACAGGAGAACGTATGAGATAAGTAACACATTGGTGGAATGCGGA
>JAKADT010000014.1:0-5780 GCA_021820245.1 Thermoplasmata archaeon
TCTGTCCTTTTTACAAAGTGGATTGAAATGGTGAAAACGAGAACTGAAACGATCTTAACAAGCCACGAATGCACTGCGAAAGGTATATATTTGATTCCTCAATATCCAGAAAGTTTCTGCGTCGATGGTTTGTTATGAGTGATCTTCTTGAAGAATTTGAACAGAAAAAGGAAGTTATTAGGGAAATAGTGGAGGAGCATGTAAGCAAAAGGGACAATGCTTCTACTGAGGCCCACGAATATGCACAGCTCCGCGATGAGCTGAACGCTAAAGTCAGGGAAATGAGGGACGACGTAAAAAGGAAGATCGCGGAAAAGAACGATCTTATTGAAAAGGTCCAGGCTATGAGGGCCGATAAGGAAGATCATTATCGTAAACTTTCTGAACTCAGGAAGGAAATGAGGAAGATCAGGGATGAAGCGAACATTCAGGGCATCGACAGGCGCGACATAAAGGCGAGGAAAAAGGATCTCGAAAGGCTGGAATTAAAACAGCAAACAACACAGTTGAAAAAGAACGAGGAACTTAAGGTAGTTGCCGAAATCAAGAAACTTACCAATGAATTAAAACGAATGGAAAAGCAGTTTGAGACAGAACTGGAGGGTAACTCCGCCATACGTGACCTTAATGCACAAATCAATGAGGAAAAGAAGCTTGGGGAATCCGAAAAGAAGGAAATAGAAGAGATTTCATCAAGAATCTCAACAATCAGTGAAGAGATTAATAAGGACCTCCAGGAACTGGATGAAGTCAGGAAAAAAGCTGACGAATATCACGAACTTTTTGTTAAATTCAGCCAGGAATCCACGAAAGAACACGAGGCATTTATCCAGGCCAAGAATGATCTGAGGGATCTTGAAAAAGTTATAGGGAGCCTCAGGACAAAAACAAGGGCATCCAAGAAAAAGGAGAAGGAAGGAGAACTGCAGAAAACCGCAACAACTCTCTTTGAAAAATTCAAGAATGGTGAACAGCTTACAACCGAAGATCTCCTTATACTGCAGAAGGCTGGATTTTTATAAATACATGCCAGAGTTTACTTTCAAGGCTTTTCTAAGTTTTCATCACAGCGATTCAAAAAACGTCCTCGGGTAATATTTCTGAAGACAGTGAAACATTGTACACCCTGGATTTGCTTTGAAGCTGGAGTTTTGGGGCAAGGACGCTCTCCTCGATCTCACATTCAGATCCAATCTCAGTCTGTTTCATTATGACGGATTTGAAGACCCTGCTCCCATCCATAACTCTGTCAGAATCCATGAGTATTGAATCTGTTATCTGAACATCGTTCCCTATCTCAACATTATCGTATATGGCAGATCTTATTATTTTACTGTTCTTGCCTATCCTCACATTCTCTCCTATGAACGTGGGACCCTCAATGTAGGCACTGGAAAACCTTGAATGTGGTGTCTTGATGATCACGGTTCCCTTAATGCCGTTTCCGGAAACTTCCATTCCATATTTGGCAGTCATGAGCTGGTTTGCCTTTATCATGTCGTTTGGCCTGCCTGTATCCAGCCATATCCCCTTTGCATGGTAACCATAGATATCGATCCCCATGTCAAGCAGCTTTGGAAAAAGATCCCTTGCAAAATCGTATGGAGAATCAACTGGTATGTGTTTCAGTATCTCCGGTTCAATCACGTACAGACCGGCATTTATGAGTTTGGAAAATGTCTGATTTGGATCTGGCTTCTCAAGGAATCTTACAACCTTATTATTCTTCAGTTCAACGATTCCGAACTGGGACGGGTCATCTACTGTTGTAAGGGCCATGGTGATCTTTGAATTCATTTCCTTATGGAATTTCACGACGTCGCTTACATCAAGATCTGATAGCGTATCACCGCTCCCAACAACAAAGGTGTCATCTATGAACTTTGAAATGAGCCCAACACTTCCAGCTGTTCCAGCAGGTTCTCTCTCAACCGAGAAAAGTATGTTCTGGTCATCCTGCTTGAATTCCAGAACACCGTTTATCAGTGATTCGAATTTATAGCCTGTTGTTATGATAACGTCGTTTATTCCTGCAGTATAATATGAATCAAGTATGTACCCTATGCAGGGTTTCCCGGCAATAGGCACAAGTGGTTTTGGTATTGAATAGGTGATCGGCCTGAGTCTTGTACCCTTCCCACCAGCCATCACCACCGCCTTCAGTGACATATGTACACATCTTGAATTGATTTATTAATCTTTTCAACATATATTACCGCACTATAAATAAAAAATAGTGGTCTGGTGGGGATATATTTCCCACACCGTCTATCTCTTTATGGTGCTTATTCTACCCTGGAATTCAGCAGGCACAAATTTCTTTGTGTTCCTGAGGATGCGGTTGTATTCAAACACAGCAGGTTTGATGTAGTTGTCAATGTAGTCCAGGATCTCAAGGTCAGAATCGCCTGCCTGTGTGAACACCATGGACATGAGGTACGGCATCAGGTTCTTAATGTCCATGATTTTCAGGTCATTTTCAGACCATATTTTTCCCACCATGCCCGCAACAGTTTCCAGGCCTTCAATTTTGCCGGTATTCATACTCTCTTTTTCAAAAGAGTACCGGTTCTCCTGTATCTCTGGCACTTTCACTTCCTTTTCTGCTTTCACGGATATACTTTCGGTCATTTCAGTCACCTCTATTTTCCGATAAGCATGTATGTAAATATATCCTTCTATAAAAACTTTACTGATAAAATGTTTATTAACAGGGTTATAAAATAAAAATTATAAAAAACACATGTTATTATCTCAAAGGTACCTTGAACTTCACGCCACTTCTTATTAGTTTTCTGGAGGCTTCATATCCTGCGTCTGCGTGTCTTATGACTCCTATTCCCGGATCTGCATTCAGCACCTTCTTAATTTTCTCGTCGGCTTCATCTGTTCCATCTGCAACCAGCACAAATCCGGAGTGAATGGCATTCCCTATTCCAGTACCTCCACCATGGTGCACGGAAACCCATGTTGCCCCTGAAATCGCATTCAGAAGCGCATTGAGTATTGGCCAGTCAGCAATAGCATCACTACCGTCAAGCATTCCCTCTGTCTCCCTGTAAGGCGATGCCACAGATCCGGTGTCATGGTGATCCCTTCCTATTGCCACGGGGGCCGAAATCTGTTTCTTCCTCACCATCTCATTTATCATGAGACCTATGGCTTCCCTCTGGCCATATTCAGCATAGCATATTCTTGCGGGAAGACCCTGGAAATGAACCCTCTCCCCTGCAAGCTTGATCCATTTCACCAGATGTTCGTCATAATAGAATTTCTCAATTATTGCCCGGTCAATTTTGTATATGTCCTCTGGGTCTCCTGAAAGAGCCACCCACCTGAATGGTCCAGAACCTATTGCAAAAAGATCCCTGATGTATCCGGGCACATATCCCGGTATATCGAATGATCTCTTATGTCCGCCCTCCTGGGCCCGTCCCCTGAGGTTGTTACCGTAGTCAAATACCCTGGAACCATGATCCTTGAAATAGAGCATTGCATCAACCTCCTTCATTATTGAGGCATACACCAGTTTCCTGTATTCGTCAGGGTTTTTCTCCAGCATCTCTGCTGCAGATTTTACGGTATAGCCTTCCGGTATGTATCCGATGTTCAGATCATGTGCGGCTGTCTGGTCTGTAACTACATCAGGAACAATACCCCTCCTCATTATCTCTGAATATATGGTTGCAGCATTTCCAATCAGCCCTATTGAGAGCGGTTTTCCACTGGAAACAGCTTCATCTTTCATTTTCAGGGCCTGGTCAAGTGTTTCAGCATAGGTGTCAAGGTATTTATCCCTGAGTCTGCGGTCAATTTTCTCTCTGTCAACCTCAACAATTATGGCAACACCGTCATTCATTGTCACAGCCAGAGGTTGAGCTCCGCCCATTTCCCCAAGTCCGGCGGTAAGAACCCATTTTCCTTTCAGGGTGTCTGCAGAAAATTCTTTTCTCGCCAGTGCAGACAGAGTTTCATAGGTTCCCTGTAAGACGCCCTGGGTACCTATATATATCCAGCTTCCGGCCGTCATCTGCCCAAACATGGTGAGTCCTCTTTTCTCCAGGTCCCAGAATATTTCATCTGTGGCCCATTTTGGAACTATCTGGGCATTGACTATCAACACTCTCGGAGATGATTTACTCGTCTTGAAAACACCAACTGGTTTTCCAGACTGGATCAGCAGGGTTTCGTCACTGTACATTTCCTTAAGCATGTTAATAATTTCGTCAAACGATTCCCAGTTCCTTGCGGCTTTGCCTTTTCCCCCATAAACTATGAGATTTTCCGGATCCTTTGCAACAGCCGGATCAAGGTTATTCATAAGCAGTCTCAATGCAGCTTCCTGACCCCAGCCGCGTGTGGTCAGGGTTGAACCCCTTGGAGCCTTTATTTCCCTCATTTATATCGCATAATGATGCTCATACAATGAATAAAATTTATGATCGGATTTTATAGATCACATCAGGCATCCAGATTGCGGTGAATTGTATTCTCGCGTCTTTCACCAAGGGAGATGATCTCAACAGGTTTGCCAGTATTTTTCTCTATAAGTTCCACATAATTCCTCAGTTCAACAGGAAGCCTGTCATACTGTCCATCAGGGCTTGAGAATATGTTCTCAATGTCAAGGTTACCCCATGGCCTGATTGTCTTATAACCGATACTGATCGTCTTTATCTCCTCAAGGCTTCTTGGGATAAAGTCGACCTCTTTTCCATCCTTCAGGTATTTCTCGCATACCTTTATCTCATCTAGTTTTCCCAGTGTATCGACATTGGTGATCGCAAAGGAATCCACATCGTTAAGCCTGCTTGCATAGTTCAATAATGGGAGATCAAGCCATCCAACTCTTCTGGGTCTTCCTGTCGTTGTTCCGTATTCATGGCCAAGATCCCTGAGGCGGACTGCAAGATCGCCTTCAATCTCGGTGGGAAAAGGGCCGGATCCAACCTTTGACATATATGCCTTTATCACCCCTATAACCCTCTGTATTTTTCTAAATGGGAATCCTGATCCGGAGGACAGGGCTCCAGCAAGCGTATTGGAAGAAGTTACAAACGGATACATGCCAAAATCTATGTCAAGCATTGTCCCCTGTGCTCCTTCGAACAGGATATTTTTCTTTTCCTGGCTGAATCTGTATATGAGATTCTCTGTATAATCCATATACTGCATGAGCTTCTTTCCTGCCTCATGCAGGTCTGCTGCAAGTTTTTCTCTTTCACTTTTTTCTCTGTATGGTGAATCGGCAAGAAGATTCTCCTTCATACGGTATATGGTCTCTATTTTTTCAGTCACAATACTCTTTTCAAGGAGATCTATAACTCTAACACCGGTCCTTGCGTATTTATCCTCGTAAGTAGGCCCTATTCCCTGGGCTGTGGTTCCAATGCTTAATCCACCTCTTACGTTTTCTTCGGATTTGTCAAGATACTTGTGTATGGGTGTGACAACATGGGCCATTTTACTGATCTTGATCTGCACATCAGGATTGGCCTTCTTGAGATTCTCAATCTCATCAATAAGACTGTAGGGATCTATTACCATGCCATTTCCAAGAATGACAACTGATGATCTCAGTGATCCGGATGGGATTAGATGAAACTTGAACTTTCCCTGTGATGTTACCACAGTATGCCCTGCATTGTTTCCACCATTGAACCTGACAACAACATCAAAATTTTCGCTCAGGTAGTCAGTAATTTTTCCCTTTCCTTCGTCTCCAAACTGCATTCCCAGTACTACTGCCAGCATCAGCATACCTCCAGAGTTTGGTTATT
>JAKADT010000014.1:5880-13131 GCA_021820245.1 Thermoplasmata archaeon
CCATTGAACCTGACAACAACATCAAAATTTTCGCTCAGGTAGTCAGTAATTTTTCCCTTTCCTTCGTCTCCAAACTGCATTCCCAGTACTACTGCCAGCATCAGCATACCTCCAGAGTTTGGTTATTGACAATTGAATTTAGCTCGTTTCCATCTGGCATGTACTGAAAAACAGTCTCTTTCGCTTCAAAAAGCATAAGATATCATTTTATCCAATATGGGAATGTTATATTAACGATTTTCTAAGCCATGATTCATTTTCATGTAACATATCCGGATCAATATCCAACGTTGAGGCAATATCACTCGCTTTCCATGGCATCTCACTCATGTTCGGAGGACCAAAATGGTTTCATACATAAGAAACGGGTTTTCAGGTCAACGAAAAGAAATACTGGATCTGGGCTTCCAGATCGGCAGGGAAGACGTTCTTTTCGTTATAACTGATTCAAGGGGGGTGTCTTCATGGAAACACATGGAGAAGATTTCCACTCTCCGTTCACAGTGGAAGGATGGAAGGCATATTCCTATCTCACAGTGATACAATATGCTGGACACATCTCATAAGGAGGGTGGACGCATTCAAAGCATCTGGTAATGGAAAGAACTGGCTGTTTCTGGGCATAATGCCATACAAAATGAGATTGACAGACGGTTCCCAAAAAAAATTCCCTAAACATTGATATAAGATTATGTTCATATGATCATGGGGTGTACATATGTTTCCCGAGGAGTTCGATTATTACAGGCCTGAAAGCGTCAAAGAGGCAATGGTTCTGCTGAAAAAACACGGTGATAATGCAAGAGTTCTAGCGGGGGGGATGAGCCTTATTCCTCTTTTGAAATCCAGAGTGGTAAGCATACCACATATTGTAGATATGAGCAGGATTCCGGAACTCTCAAAAATTAGTGAAAAGAAGGGAGAGATAATCATTGGTTCAATGGTTACTGATTATGAAATTGAGGGTTCAAAACTCATTAAGGAAAAAATTCCGCTCATAACAGAAGTATCCAGATGGATTGGGGACCCGCAGGTAAGGAACAGGGGAACACTTGGTGGCTCTCTCTGCCATGCGGATCCATCAGGAGACTGGGGTGCTTGTTTTCTCGCACTGAGGGGAAAGGTAACTGTTAAGGGAGGATCCGGTGAAAGGGTCATAGAATCTGACAGATTCTTTGAGGATTCATATTCGACCGCTGTCAGAACCGGTGAAATACTCACTGAAATCGCCTTCGGTATACCGGAGGGGAGAAGTGGTCATTCATACCAGAAGATGGAGCGGAAAGCTGGGGACTTTGCAACAGTGGGTGTGGCGGTTCAGCTGACCCTGTCGGCAAAGGGTGAATGCAGTTATGTGGGAATCGGCATGACGGCCGTTGCACCAACCCCAGTCAGGGCTGCTAAGGCTGAAAAATTCCTCGTGGGAAAGAAGATGGACAAAGCAACCATAAAGGAGGCGGCCAAAATTGCAGCGAGTGAAACAAGTCCAATGGACGATCCACTACGTGGTTCGGCAGAGTTCAAGCGCTATATAACTGAAGTTTTTGTAAGAAGGGGTCTTGAAAAGGCAATGGAAAGATCAGAGGAGGTGATCTGATGGAAAGTGAAGTAATGAACAGGAATTCAAGGAAGATATCTATAAAAGCGACAGTAAATGGAAAGAAAGTGGAGGATAGCGTGGAACCCAGGATGCTTCTGGTTCATTTTCTGAGAGAAAGAATGGGTCTTACTGGCACACATGTTGGATGTGACACTTCAAATTGTGGTGCATGCACGGTAATATATAATGGAAAGAGCGTAAAATCATGCACAATGCTTGCGGTCCAGGCAGATGATTCAGTCATTGAGACAATCGAATCACTTGAACATGAAGGACATTTGCATAAAGTCCAGGAGGCGTTCAGGGAAAACCATGGTTTGCAGTGTGGTTTCTGTACTCCCGGCATGATAATGGAGATCGCATGGTTCCTTAAGGAAAATCCTCACCCAACAGAGGACCAGATAAGGTGGGGAATATCTGGAAATCTATGCAGGTGTACGGGATACCAGAATATAGTTGAGGCAACAAAGGCGGCGGCAGAAAGCAGGGGTGGTGATTGAATTGCCTGAAAACCAGGAGATGGAGGTCATTCTGGAAGAAAAACCTTCCAGTGAAGTCAGCTACGTGGGAAAGAGATCCGTAAGGCGGGAAGACACAAGGATGGTCACAGGTCATGGGAAATATACCGAGGACATCACTCCCCAGGGGACGCTGTATGCGCATTTTCTTCGGAGTGACTATGCACATGCTGAGATAAAGCATATTGACACGGAAAAAGCACTGAGAATGCCAGGTGTTGTGGCGGTATACACGGGGAAGGACTTCATGGGCAAACTGAATCCAATTCCAACGGCATGGACCATTCCCGATTCCCAGCTGAAAATACCGCCATATTATGCAGTTGCAGTTGACAGGGTCAGGTATGTTGGTGATCCTGTGGCGGTTGTTGTTGCCGAAACACCATTTCAGGCAGAAGATGCAGCAGAAACCATAAATGTTGATTATGTTCCACTGGAGGCTGTGACCGATCAGGAGAAGGCACTGGAGAAACAGGCTCCACAGCTTTACAGTGAGGTTCCTGGGAATCTGGCATTCAGGTGGAAGATAGACACCGGAAACGTCGACGAGGTATTTTCAACCGCTGATGTAATTGTGAAAGAAAGGTTTGTAAACCAGAGGTTACAGCCGGCATCAATGGAGACGAGAGGTACTGTGGCATCATTTGATACAGGTACAGGAGAGACCACTGTGTGGATGACCTCCCAGAATCCTCATGTGCACAGGTTTCTTCTCTCACTCATTCTCGGTGTGCCTGAAAACAGGTTGAGAATCATAGCTCCAGACGTGGGGGGAGCTTTTGGAAGCAAAATCTCATGCTACGGTCCAGAGGCTGTCATATGCCACCTTTCCAGAGTGCTGAAGAAACCGGTAAAATGGATGGAGACCAGGGAGGAGAACTTCACCTCAACTACCCATGGAAGGGATCATATACAGTACATAGAGATGGCAGCAAAGAAAGATGGCACAATACTCGGACTGAGAGTGAAGGTCTACGCGAATATGGGGGCATGGATCTCAACTGCGGCACCGGGAGTACCAACCATACTTTTTGGACTGATCCTTCCAGGACAGTATAATATGAAGGCAGTGGGTTGTGATGTGTATGGTGTCCTGACGAACACAGTGGCAGTGGATGCTTACAGGGGTGCTGGAAGACCTGAAGCCTCCTTTATTGTGGAAAGGATGGTAGACGTTCTTGCCAGGAAAATAGGCATGGATCCGGCAGAAATAAGGTTGAAGAACTTCATCCCTGCAGACAGCTTTCCACACCCAGTTCCAACAGGCCTTGTTTACGACAGCGGAAATTACGAAATAGCACTGAAGAAAGCAATGGAAAAGGTCGACTATTATAATCTCAGAAAGGAGCAGGAGAGGTTGCGAAGAGAGGGAAAGTACATGGGCATCGGTATTTCAAGCTATATTGAGGTAAGCGGCCTTGGGCCTTCAAAGGTGGTGAGATCAACAGGGTTCGGACTGGGGCTATGGGAGAGCGCTACAGTTCGTATCCATCCAACCGGGAAAGTTTCTGTTTTCACCGGTGGGAATCCCCATGGGCAGGGAGAGGAGACAACATTTGCACAGCTTGCTGCAGATGAACTTCAGGTCCCAATGGATGACGTTGAGGTAATCCACGGGGATACAGGAATGATACCATTTGGAATGGGCACATACGGAAGCAGGACTACGGCGGTGGCAGGAGGCGCAATAGCCATAGCATCAAGGAAACTTGTTAAGAAGGCAACGAAAGTGGCAGCGCATCTTCTGGGGATAGATGAATCCGAAACTGTTTATGAAAATGGGAAGTTCCATGGAAAAGGAAACATGGAAAATACCAGAACCATGGCCCAGGTTGCACTTGCAGCCTACGGTGCCGGGGCAGATGAGATTCCAGATGGGATGGAACCGGGTCTCGAGCAGACCTCATTCTATGATCCAGAGAATTTTGTCTATCCATTTGGAACACATATCTGTGTTGCTGAGGTAGATCCCGAAACATTCCAGGTCAGGATCAGGAGGTATGTTGCAGTGGACGACTGTGGGACGCAGATTAACCCCATGATAGTGGAGGGACAGATCCATGGTGGAGTTGTCCAGGGCCTTGCCCAGGCACTCTATGAGGAATCCTTATATGACAGCTCGGGAAACCTTCTCACATCAAACCTTTCAGATTACGCAGTCCCAACTGCTGTCGAGATACCTGAGATCGAAACATCCTTCATGTACACTCCATCACCGCACAATCCAATTGGTGTGAAAGGAGTGGGAGAGGCAGGTTCAATTGCTGCGCCTTCTGCCATTGTGAATGCTGTTGTGGATGCCCTGTCTGGTTTCGGAATAACCCATATTGACATGCCGCTCAAGCCTGAGAATGTATGGAAGGCCATGAAAAAAGCAGGGGCGTGAACCAGATACAGGAGAACAATTTCCAATCTCCTCTCAATAACTGATAATTTATGAAAGTGTTAGTGATTCAGGGGAAGCAGTAAAACTCCGGTGCTTCAGCTGAGGAGAGGATGTCACATTCCACAGTATGACTCCTCCCATGAATGAAGACTAAGCGTTCCTATTTCAATGAATAAAAGTTTACATTGATTCTCCGTTAGAAGATGGTTGATCACTTCCTCCTCACTGCAGGTGGGTGGGAGTGTTAAGGCATGACATCGTTCAAAAATAGCGTTAACAAGCTTTTCAGATCTCATAATGGCAAAAATTTCACATACTGGTAAGTTATGTTAGAGAGATTTTCATGGCTTACATAAAAATTGGAAATAATTCAACTCTGGAAGTTCCATCTAATCCCACAATAGGTTACATTGAAGGCGACGGAATAGGATCGGATATTTCAAAAGCGTCAATTTCAGTGATAAACGCGTCACTGGAATTTGCATATGGCGGAGACAGATCAATAGAATGGGTAAAGGTCCTTGCTGGAGAGGAGGCATTGAGCAAAACGGGAAAACATCTTCCTCAGGAATCCCTGGACCAGTTAAAGAAATGCATAGTTTCCATCAAGGGTCCATTAACAACCCCCATAGGTCAGGGGTTCAGAAGTCTGAACGTTACACTGAGACAGTATTTTGATCTTTATGCAAACATAAGGCCTGTAAAATATTTCCCGGGAGTCCCATCACCCGTGAAGAATCCGGAAAAAATGAACATGGTTATTTTCAGGGAAAATACTGAGGACCTTTACATGGGTATAGAATTCAAGTATGATTCACCGGAGGCCACGAAACTGAGAGAGTTTCTTGCTGCCAACATGGGAGTAAAGCTCACTGACGACACAGGCATAGGCATCAAGCCAATAAGCAAATTCAAATCAAGCAGGCTTGTGAGAAAAGCCATCCAATATGCCATAAAAAACAGGAGAAGGAACATAACACTGGTCCATAAGGGAAATATAATGAAATACACTGAGGGTGCTTTCAAGGACTGGGGCTATCAGGTGGCTGCAAACGAATTCAGGGACAACACCGTAACAGAGGAAGAATACCTTAAAGACCCGGACAACTACAGAGGCAAGATCGTTATCAAGGACAGGATTACAGATAACATGTTCCAGCAGGTCCTTACAAGAACAGAGGACTATGATGTCATTGCCACAACAAATCTCAACGGAGATTATCTTTCTGATGCGCTTTCTGCCCAGGTTGGCGGTCTTGGCCTTGCACCAGGCGGAAATGTAGGAGATGCATACGCAATTTTCGAGGCAGTTCATGGAACAGCACCAAAATACGCCGGTATGGACGTAGCGAACCCTACTTCCCTCATACTTTCAGGTGCGATGATGTTGAGGCATCTTGAATGGGATGATGCAGCGGATGTCCTCGAGAGCGCAATACTAGCAACCTATCATGATCAGAAGGTTACACAGGACCTCGCAAGGGTTATGAACATCAAGCCGTTGAAATGTTCAGAATTTGGCCAGGAAATAATCAAGAGAATGAAGCCGGTTAAGAAATAAAATAAATTTATCCCCTCAACAATTTTTATAAATATACAACTATATATGCCATAAGGCTTATGATTATTACCTGGAAAACAAGCTGTAAAAGGGCTCCCATGGATATGATCTTCATATTCCTGGAAATTATGTCGAGATCCCAATGACCATTTGAGATGTTTCTCGCAATTCCATAGGAATATGGTACCACGGTCAGAAAACCAATGGATACAAGAATAGTTCCAGTAATTATTATTGCTATGAAAAGCGGTGTTGTGAAGGAAAATATGCCTGCTCTCAATGCAAGTATATAACCTGCAAGTGGCGTGATTATTGATGCTGAAGGCACAAAGAAAAGTGTCATGGGGATCATTCTCATTCCTATGTTCTTTCTGGTTTCGGGACCTATTGTTCTTATTACGTTAGAAAAGAGCAACCCAAGGAAAACATCAACTCCTGTCCAGACCGCTCCAATCAGTACATGAATGTAATCGAGAAAGATCATGCTACCTGATATGTAGGCTATAATGAATGCTAAAGGAGGTATCACCAGGGCAATAATCCCGGTTCTGTATATGTCCTTCAAAGAGTCCCTGTGTTCGTTCATAAGGCAATACCCGTGGCAAAATGAGCCATAAACAGTATTATGACTATCTGCAGGATCAGCTGCACAAGCGAAAGCCTGATATTGATCATGGTGAGTCTTACTATTTTCCCAATATCTTTCCCACCTCTTATGATCTCAAGATATACCCTGACCTCATTTGGAAGAAATATGAGGAGTCCCTGAACTGTCAGTATCAAGGCAATTATGGCGACAACAATGAAGTAAGTTGATGTGAATGGTATTCCCAGATTTATTGCAAGATAAACGCCGGCCGTTACGGTGGTGGTCGAAATGGCAGGCATGAAAAAAAGCATCATGGGAGTAAGCCTTTTGGAAACCTCTGCCTTTTCCTCATTTCCCAGCCCTTTCATTATGTAGGCAAAGAATATGCCCATAACGAGATCCATTCCAGTCCACGCGGACCCGGAGATGACATGAAAATATTCAAGAAAATAGAAATTTTTGCTAACCAGGATGGCAACCATAATCGCAGGAGGGATAGTGATCATAGGCAATCCAATACCTAATGAGTCCCTGAATGAAAATGGGATTTTCCTGGCACTTGACTCAGATGTAATCATCAAATGTGGAATCATGTGT
>JAKADT010000014.1:13231-26529 GCA_021820245.1 Thermoplasmata archaeon
GTAAGATCCCCAAAATTTGTTGTTTCGAACAACATTCTCTGTGCCAGAACACTTCCAGAAGAGTAAATGAAAATATGTTTTCCGAGATCCCTCCATTTTTTCATGGTTTCCGGTACATCTTGATAAACCTCTCCCCTCAGTTCACCTTTTCTGTAACCGTTCTCCCATATCATGCCTTCAATGACCTTCAGAGATCCATCTTTGCTGTCTGAATTTATCATTTTCTTTATAATGTCAGAATAGTTCTCAATTGATTCTTCAAGGTCAGCATCATTGTAATTTCCCTGTTTTTTAAAAGAGGATATATTGTTCACGGTGTTGAGTCCAGCTAAAGCTTTCTTTACAGAATCGCAATGCCAGTTTTCCCTGAGGAATTCAGTGATATGATCTATTGCATATCTGAAGAGGACTTTGTGGACAAAATCAACCGGTGTTGTTGTACCCTCTACATCAAGAAGAACAGCATCTACTTTATCAAGTATTTTCACTGCCATGCCCTATTTCCTTACGTTTCCCGGTTTTATATAGGACGGTCCCAGGCATATCGGTTCGTAATTGCGATCCTTTCCACTGTTTGTGTAGTATGGAGTCCATCCGGAAATATCCTGAAATAGCCTTATAGCCCTTATATGTCGGTCCTCGCATAGATCAAACCAGTGTTTGGTACCTCTTGGTACCCTTATGAGGTCACCTCCCTCAACCTCAATTGCAACAACATCACCTCCTTCCGGATGAATGTGAAATATACCCCTGCCTGAGATTGTGAATCTCACCTCATCCTCGTTATGTGTATGTTCGGCCCTGAATTTTTCAAGCATTGCCTCCAGTCCGGGAGTCTTCTCGTTTATGTCAATAACATCTGCTGTAGTGTAACCCCCCTCTTTCTTGAGCTGTTCTATCTCCTCTTTATAACTCTCCAGTATCTGATCGGATCCTGAATTCTCCGGATCAATCACCCTGGTGCCCCAGCGCTCGTAAATGACTCCTATGCCCTTCAGGTATTCACCTGCCTTTTCACTATTAGTTATTTTCACGGTTCTATCCGGTATAATAACCCTGACCATCTTTTACCACCCTACGGAAGTTCATGTTTTCCCTGTATATTAGCTGTTCCAGGATCAGATCGTGCAAAAACCTCAAGGAGAAATTCAAGGACCTCAACTTGGCGTTCCGCATCTCCGGCCGTCTTTCCCCAGGTATAGAGGCCATGCCCAGCCAGCAGGAATCCATGTGTGTCAGGGTATTTCCTCAATATGTCAGATACCATAAGAGAAAGGCTGGTCATGTCCTGTGAGTTTTCAAGAATTGGCAGCCATTCCCTGTGGGAATGTGTACTGACGTTTTCAAGTCCCTTCAGCATTTCATATCCTTCCAGAACGATACCTCCATCCTTCAGGTACTTACGGGACAGAATCGTGGACCATACTGAATGTGTATGGAACACCGATCCCGCGTGAAGTACTCTGATAACGGCCAGGTGAAGTGCCGTCTCGCTGGATACCTTCTGTTCCCCTGAAATGATATTTCCGTCACCGTCTATTTCGATCATGTCTGATGCATCAAGATTTCCCTTGTGAAGCCCACTTCCGGTTATTGCTATTCTCAAAGGATCCTTGCTGACCACTGCACTGAGGTTTCCACTTGTTCCAAGAAGCCATCCTCTTGAGTAAAATACAGATGCTGTGGAAGCTATGCGATCTGCAACGGCCAAAAAATCTCCCTGTTTATCCTCATGATCCCTGTTTTTCAGTTCCAAGTCTTTCAACCTCCGGTTATCCTGTAGGATCTCAGATGGTTTTTATGATATTGAATATTTGCTGATATTCATTCTATTTTCGGAACAGGTAACTATTATTTATTAAATACGGCAGTCCAGGCCGCATAAGTGAGACCCATCTTACTGGATTCTCATTGATGGACATAATCAATCCAGCTCAAATGGCACGTATCTGTTCGGTTATGGCATGAAATTTGTCTGTCTCTCACCTTCATAAACGTTTAAATTTTACATAATTAATATCAGATTTTACATTTTGTACTGAAAAATGATAAAAACAATGTTAAAATTTTAAAAATTACAATTACCCTTAAATAAGGCCATAATACTGCAGGGAGAATGGAAAACGGCAAAGAAAATTATATTAAAGGACATTATGAAAATAACGATCTTCCCAGAAACTCTATTGGTGCCTTCAGGCTGGTATGGCAGGCAATGGGAACGATGTCAATAGCGGCCGATGCGGCTTATCTACTTACAGGTGTGGCATTGTTTGCACTCGGTGCAACACCTCTTTCAATACTTCTGGGCATAGTGTTTTATGTTTTCATAATGAACACCGGTTACCAGTTTTCAAAATACATAAGCTCCTCGGGAAGCTATTTCAGTTTCACTGGCAACAGCCTGGGGGGAAAAATGGCCACGTTTCAGGCATGGAACATGATTTTCTACGGCACGCTTGGTTATTCAGGTTTCGGCTTCCTTGGACTTGCCGCTTTCATAACGTTGATAAACCCGTCATATTCTGGACTTATGTTCTGGCTTCCAATAGCCATAGCAGCAGCTTTAGTGGCATTTATCTTCACATGGTTTGGAATAAAGGTGTCAACTGAATACCAGATAATCGGTGGTCTTATTGAGGTCATAATTCTTGTTGTGGGATCATTATTTATCATAATTAATGCGGGATCCTCCAACAGCATCTACGTGTTTACCACAAGATTCCTTCCGGGTGGGATTCCACAGATATTCTATTCAATGATCTATTCAGTTGTTCTGTTCTTCGGTTCCACACTGTCCATAACTGCGCTAGCTGAGGAAACAAGGGAACCTGGAAAGGCGGTGGGGAGAGCTCTCATAAGCACAGTTGTGGTTGCAGGATCCACACTTCTTCTGGTATCATATGCATTCACGGTTGGATGGGGACCGTCTCTAATGGGGAGTTTCGCCGGCCAACCAGATCCTGGCCTCATGCTTTTCCGTAAGATCAGTTACATTCTTTTCGGGTTGCTCATAATTTTCACAGTAAACAGCTTCATGGGCTACAATGTCTCGGTGAGCAACGCAAATTCCAGGATCTTTTACAGATTTGCCCGGGACGGAATACTGTTCCTGCCAAGGTCAATTGGGAAAGTGCACACGAGATACGGATCGCCACATATTTCAGCATTTTTTGTGTTTCTCCTTTCCCTGATTCCCGCAATAGTTTTCGGACTCATTTATGGGCCCGAAACGGGAGGACTTGTAATGCTGTTCGCCAATGCTTATTCCGCTTACACCGAGCACATAATAGCATCTGTTGGTCTCCCACTCTTTGCCAGGAAGAGAGGAGAATTCAGGTTATTTCAGCATCTTATTTTTCCTGCAATAGCAATAGGTGTCCTGGGTGCAGTCATATTCTTCTCCCTGTATCCTGCTCCTCCTCCTTACCCATACGATATCGCTGCATTCGTGGGAATTGGCTGGATACCACTCTCCGGAATTCTGACACTGGTAGAATGGAAAATTCATCCGGAAAGGGTTAGAATTTCAGGCCAGCACAATATGGTGGCAGAAACTGAGGCTCAGGCTGTAAAATAGAAGTTTAACCCAAAATTACTGTAAAAAGTTTGATGGACTATTGGGCCGTCCACTCCATGAGTGCGGTGAACGGCATAACACTTTTTTCACAGGTATCTTCCACAATAAGAATATTTTAATATTCCGTGTCAATTACGCAATCTGGAATGGCGTTTCCAGAACTTTCGGGTAGAGAGTTAAACAGTTCCTATGTCAGGAATTAATGACGCCTACAAAGAAATTTGCAGGTGTCAGCTATGCTAGTATATACTTTGATCAGGACCTTAACGCAATACTTCTTCGTAGTCTTAATGGCTCCTCTGTTCGCAGGAATAATTGCCAACCTGAAAGCAAAGGTGGAATCGAGAAAGGGACCCAGCATCTTTCAACCTTATTATGACCTCTTCAAGTACATGAGGAAACAGGTCCTGATTCCAGATGGATCAGGATTGATCTTCAAGTATGCCCCGTTCATTCTCTTCGGTATATATTCGCTGATAGCCCTTATAGTACCAATAGTCATTCCAGAACCTGTCTTCTTTACCGCCAGTGCTGACTTTCTTGGTGGAGCGATACTCTTCTCTCTGGCAGCATTTGTAAAGATCGCAGCCGCATTTGATTCGAGGAGTAATTTCACTGCACTGGGAGCAGTAAGGGCACTTTCATTCAACTTTCTCTCGGAAGCAACACTCATAACTGTGTTCTTTGCAGTTTCACTGATAACAGACACAAACAATCCATACATAACAAACAGTTTCCTTGCAACACACTATCTGCAGAACATCAGTCTTGAACACATTTTTGCAACAATTGCATTCTTTATGCTTTTCCTTTACGAAACGGGTAAATTACCGCTTGAAAGTTCCGGACTTGCGGAACTTGGAATGATTGAGGAAGGGATGAGTTACGAGTACAGTGGAAAACTCCTTTCTATTTCCAAATGGTCAGGTTACATGAAACAGTACATACTGGGTGCAATATTTCTCAACGTATTCTTCATTCCATGGGGTCTGCAGTCCTCTTTCCCGGGTTTTCTGCTTGACATACCCGTTATGTTCCTGAAATGGCTTCTTCTCATAGTTATCGTTGTCGTGATCGAGACAACCTTTGCCAAGATGAGACTCTTCAGGATACAGGATTACCTTGCCACCAGCTTCACATTTTCAATTCTTTTCCTCATTTTCAGTGTGGTGATTGCATGATACCTGTAGATTACGCTATCTTCCTTATTGCTGCATTTGCAACCATATCAGGTTTTTACATACAGGGCCAGGAATACATAGGTTCGATGGTCAATGGACAGCTCATTCAGTCATCTATTATTGCCCTGATATCATTTGTACTGGCTTATTACGAACATTCACTTGATCTGGTTATACTTGGCGTTCTCATAGCATTTCTCAGAGGGTTTTTAATAACATACTTCCTGGATAAAAGAGTGCCCGGGAGGATGACATACGTCTACGAAACAAATGTAAATGTAGCATCACTGCTCCTTATTGACCTTGCCTTCATAGTGGTTGGGATATTCATAATATATTCACTGGTCTTCACCAGGGCTGATCTCATAACAAAATTCGGTCCCTCCTCAATACTGGTATTTCCACTCAGCCTTTTCTTCCAGGGTCTATTTCTCATAGGCTCCAGGAGATCAACATTCTCCCAGATAATAGGGTATATAGAGGAGGAAAACTCACTGGTGCTCTTTGCAATTTTCCTGGTACCGGTGCCAATAATTATTGAGGCAAGTGTCTTCCTTGATGTACTGGCACTTGTGGTAATATCATCAATACTTGTTATTGAAAAATTCAGGCATTTTCCCATGGAGGAACTGAGGGGTTGATCATATGAATTTAATACCTTTAATCATCATAATTCTTCCAGGACTCGCCAATATCTTCTACAGGGTGAACATAAAGCTAGCAGGGCTTGTTTCAGCATCCATTACGGTTTTGCTTTCGCTTCTCCTCTATTTGCAGCTTCCCCTCGAAGGACTGTTTTATGTTGACAGGATAACCTGGGTCTTCCTGGTCATGGTGTCATCGGTTTATCTCCTCTCTACCCTGTATTCATGGGAATATGTGAGTTCCATCAAGAACAGGGGGATAAGCCAGAACAATTACTACCTTCTGCTCAATTTCTTCACCTCATCAATGTTTTTCAGCCTTGTAATGAACAATTATGGCTTCATGTGGGTTGGGATAGAGGCAACAACCATTTCATCAGCACTTCTTCTCATAACCGAGAAAAGTGATGTTTCTCTGGAGGCAACATGGAGATACATAATTCTGGTATCTGCAGGTGTTACCTTCGCATTCATTTCAATCATACTCATTTATTACCACTTTGGAACACTTAATGTTTACACAATTCTCCACAGTGGTGGTTCAGCATCGCTTGTAATAAAAATAGCCGTATCAATCGCACTGGTGGGATTTGGAACAAAGGTTGGCGTTTTCCCAGTTCACACATGGCTGCCTGATGCACACAGCGAGGCACCGTCACCTGTCAGTGCCATGTTTTCAGGAGTACTGTTACCTGTGGCACTTTATGTCCTTTACAGAATTTATGAGATATCTCCCTTCCCCCAATTATACACATGGTTTGCGGTGATTTCAATTGCAGCAGCGTCGCTTTTTCTGGCATACCAGAGGAAATACAAGAGAATGTTTGCCTATTCCACCATGGAAAATATGAATCTTGCACTGTTTGGTTTTGCCCTGGGAGGGGTTGGAGTAGTGGGGGCTCTCCTCCTTCTGGTCTCCCACAGTTTTGGGAAAGCAGGGGCATTCTATTCATCCGGAAATATACTCAAAAGCTCTGAAAAACGTGATATAGCACAGATAAACGGTATATGGAAAGGAATGCGATACACGTCATCGTCACTTCTTCTTTCATCGCTTGCAGTAACGGGAACACCACCATTTGGTACATTTGTCGGTGAATTTCTCATTCTTTATGCTGCGGTCAGTTCCCACGCACTTCTTCAGTTTGGGATAGTACTGTTCTTCCTCATGGCAGCATTCATAAATGTCAACTACAACGTAACAAGGATGATTTTCAGGGGTTCAGGTGATCTGAAGGAACCGGGGAAAATAATGCCCATGGTGTCACTAATATCTTCAACAATACCCCTGGTTATTGGAGTGGTTATAATAGGAGGTTTTTTCAATGTACTGGTATGAAGAGGGCGAACCTGATGGAAGGTTTATAGGTTATACCAAAAGGCACACCATATATGGAAACCATTATAGACCATACGAAGAACCTTTGCCTGAAACAGCTGTAAAGAGAAAACCGGAGGAGTTTGTGTTCGCATACGGCCCTTCAACCGGTGGCCTCATGGAATCGGTTGGCCTCGACTTACTGACACCGGGGGAAAAGATCAGCTCAATTACCGTTGATCCTGATTACAAACTCAGGAGAATAAAGGTTACCGGAATGAGTGTCCAGGATGCCCTGCTGAGGGTGGAGAGAATAAACGGATTCCATTCAGCATCACATTCAATATGCTTCCTCAGGGCAGTTGAAGATGCACTTCAGCTTGACATACCGGATAGTTTGCAGTTCAACAGGATAGCCCAGATTGAGACTGAAAGAATAAGAAGCCATCTCCTTGTAGTACAGAAACTTGCTGAATCTGCCGGTTTCGGAGTCCCGGTTAACCAGCTTTCAATGTTAAGGGAAACAGTATCAAGGATAATCGGCACCAGTTGTGGCCACAGATATTTCTTCTCCGTTAACGGCACTGGTCATTCCATTTTCAAGACTGACCACCTGAAGGAGAGACTGGGGGAAGTTGTTGATGATTTCCACAAAATATACGAAGGACTAATGGAATCAAAATTATTCCTGAACAGACTCCAGGGAAATGGAATAAATCGGGATCCTGACAGCACGGGTCCGGCGGCCAGGGGTTCTGGCATAGTTCACGATGCGAGAAATGAAATGGAAGTGCTTCCATATCACCAGCTTGATTATGTGCCGGTTGTCAGGGACGAAGGAGATGCGTTTTCACGTTTCATGATCAGAAGTGACGAAATATTCCAGTCTTATGATTTCATAAAAAAAATTGACAGATATGCAGGTACTGTATATGAAGAACCTGCGTTCGAACCGGTGGATGGAAGTGGCATGGCTAGAATAGAAAGTCCTTCTGGAGACCTGTTCTACTCGGTGGAAATTAAAGATGGGAATATCATGGATGTGGGCATGATATCCCCTTCATGGAGGAATGTGAAATCGTTCAGAACATCAATGGAGGGTAATATCTTCACGGACTTCCATTTTAACTGGGAAAGTTTTGGGATATGGATT
Source organism: Thermoplasmata archaeon (assembly GCA_021820245.1). Classification (GTDB taxonomy): domain Archaea; phylum Thermoplasmatota; class Thermoplasmata; order Thermoplasmatales; family Thermoplasmataceae; genus Oxyplasma. Next base: position 21,105 of record JAKADT010000014.1, read on the forward strand.
TCGGAACTGGGGGTTGATCTTTCATGAAGAATGGAATATGGTTCCTGAAAGGTGCAAGGAAAGGGATAAAGACGGAAAAGTTCCCGCGCCAGAATCCTGTGGAAATAGCCATCTGGAGCACGGAAATAAAAGGTTCTGGAGAGGCTAAATGCCCAACTGACGCAATAACTGATGGAAAATGGAACATGGATAGATGCATATTCTGCCGTCGCTGCCTGCCGCAGTATTCCCCAGACGGTAACCATGAAATTTTCCAGGTTAAGCAACAGATGACGCAGTTCAGGAAGTCATTCTACATATATCCCCTGGATTCGGGTGCATGCGGAGCATGCAACACGGAGCTGCACGCACTTACGGCACCGCAGTACGACATGCACAGACTTGGAATATTCTTCACCAATACACCCAGGCATGCCGATGCCATAGCTGTCATGGGAGTATGGACAGAGGGAATGGAAGAACCACTGAAAAGAGCATATGATGCAATGTCTGACCCAAAAATGATAATACTCATGGGTGCGTGTGCAGTATCTGGGGGAATAATCGGTGAGAGTGCCATGAAATCCGGCGATTACAATGTCACAATAGCAGGCTGCCCTCCAAATCCATATACCATACTTTCAGCCCTGATAAAGGCAAGAGGTGAGTAAAATGATATCATGGTTTTTCCTGGTTCCATTTTCAATAGCCATCATAATATCCATATGGAACAGGAAAGCCGGGTATGTGGCACTGGCCATCTCATCTGTCATACTGCTTGCAGGATCTTTCATACATTTTGATTACCTGGATTCCTTTGTGGTTATTGCCGCACTGGTATGGATATTTTCGTCATGGTTTTCAGTGAGTTACGGGGAGAAATATGGGAGATGGCTTGCACCCATGTTTGGTTCCACAATCTTCGGCATGGTTATAATACTCCTTTCAAGGAATTACCTTGAATTCCTTGCAGGATGGGAAGCAATGTCGGTTTCAAGCTATGTGCTGATTGCCATGAACAAGAAAAACGATTACCCACCATTTGTATTCATGGCGTTCAGTGAATTAAGCACTATATTGATAATCGCAGGTGCAGTATATTCGTTTTATCTTACCGGCGGAACCACAATAGCGTTCACAAAAGTGGATTCGGTTGTACCACTCGTTCTCTTCACCCTTGGCGCACTGGTGAAGATGGGCATGGTACCATTCATGATCAGTGAGTGGCTTCCAATAGCCCATGGAAATGCTCCCGCAAATGGATCTGCAATCCTCAGTGCAACAATGACTCTCATGGGCGTGTTTGGAATTGTCAGGCTCATGATCCTGAGTCCAATTTCCGTTGTATTTGGGGTTATAGTCATTGCCATAGGTGTTATGTCAGTACTTTTTGCCTCACTTTTTGCATATGTGTCAGAACACGCAAAGATGCTTGCAGGATTCAGCACCATAGAAAATAATGGAGCTATCCTGGCTGCAATAGGTTTTTACATGATTGCCCAGACAGCCATATTGAGGGATTTTTCTCTTGTAGTCATAGTGATCTTCAGCCTTTCACACTCCCTGTCAAAGACAGGATTGTTCCTGGGAATAGGTGCATCAGGAAAGGAGCATCTTCTTGATGAAGGTCTCAGATCATCAAGGTTCTCAAGGGTCGGAGAAGTCCTGAGCACTGCATCACTGTCTGGTTTATTCCCAACCATAGGTGGACTTGGGACATGGATGATACTGGAGATGTTTTTCATGGGTGCTACTTTCCTGGGCTACCTGGGAATTGTTTCCATAATAGCCGGTTCCCTCATAGCAATCGGAGAGGGATTTGCAACAGCAGCCATGATGAAGGCGTTTGTATTCACCCAGCTGAGAAATGGAAAGGAGAAGGGAGTGAGAAATGAGCAGTCTGTGGTATTTTCAATCGGCATATTCCTCGTACTGCTCTTTATAATCTCCCCACTTTTCATTGGAACGGAATTCCTTGGAGGATTACCCAGCATATTTGTGTTTAACGGCTTTGCCATCCAGTCCAGGTTTACCTCTGCTGATTTCGGCCTTATATCCCCTGATTATGTTTTTGGCCTTCTTGCAGTTTTCTCACTTGCAACCTATGCAGTATTCAGGAAACCAAATACAAGATCTGTCCCTGTGTGGAGGGGAGGAAGGGATGTTACGGAAAATTATACACCTTACGCATTTTCCAACAACATAAGGCTCATGCTCAAAAAAATACTCAGGCCCGGTATTGGTGAAAGAAGCCAGTACATGGCAATAGCGGACGGATTCTGGGCATTCATAATCATAGTGTCAACATCATACAGAAAAATGGCCAAAGGTTTTACACTGGGCTTTATGAACAGTTCAATAAGGTGGTATATGATCTACATGATCCTTGCATTCATGATTGTGCTGCTGCTTACAATACTCCTCTGATAGATGGTTTCAGTCAAACCACAAAAAATTATATTGATAAGCAGGAAGATTAATGCTTCATAGGTAAAGGACTGATTCTCCTGTGTAAAGATCAGAATTCACCTCAGACATAAAATTCACCTGAAAATGCTCCGAACTGGTGAAGGGTTCCCTATTCACGTCCAGGGATGAAAACCTGGACCTTTCGAATAATGACTTTACAATATTAATGTCAGATGTATAAAGGGAAGATGTCCCCCCTTCCGGTCTTACGCTGAACAGATCCACAATCTCCTGCAGGGAATCAACCTTATAAACAGATATCACTGGGCCAAATACTCCGTCTTCTGAAAGTTGGCCCCGGGTGCCAGTGCTATCCAGAAGTACCGGATGAATGAAAGGTCCCTCAATGTTCAGATCCATGATCGGAAATGCCCCGGTTTCAATCTCACGGCGTAATATTTCAGAGGTTCTTGAAACGATGCTTCCATGTATCATGGGCCCTATGTCAGTGTCCGGGTTGAAAGGATCACCAACCTTCATGGATGACATGAGTTCCATGAACCTGTTTACAATATACTCAAAGACATCCCTGTGAATAATTACCTTCATTGACCGGATATAGTTTCCTCCACAGGCATTAAAGATTGATCCAGTTATGGATTCTGCCGCACTGTCCAGATCTGCGTCTTTCCATATGATGGCATTACGGTTTCCGGTTTCAGATTCAAAGCGTTCAAGCATACCGAAGCTGCGAAATTCTTCCCTGTCAAAAACAGGTTTCCAGCTTCCTGAAGCAATTTCCGCTTCTGTTCCAAGGAAATCCAGCACTTCAGTTTCCTCTGTTAGAATGGCCTGTATGGTGTATTGTGGAATGGCAGTCCCCTCAAGATATGAAATAAGTTTAAGGGAGGGAGAAGGGGCAGACCTGGATGGGAAAAGCAGCATGCTGTTTCCTGTAACAATTGATGCACAAATCTTCAGGGCTGATCTGTACAGAGGATCTCCACAGTCAGCTGTTCCTGCCACGGTACCTCTTGAAAATTTTCTGTGAAATGCATAGGTTCCGGGTGACTGGTTTAATGTGGAATTCAATGACCCACCGAAACCTCTGTGCAGAGTTTGTATGGCAGTGTTTATCACGATCGATGTCCTTTGAATCTCTTCCAGTGAAAGAGAAACTGGCTTGCCGGTTTCTTCTGAAATGAGAATTGAAAGTGAGTCCCGGTCCCGTTCTACACGGTCCAGCATTTTTTCAAGTGCCTCCGTTCTTTCGTTCACGGTCAACGTGCCAGCTGTACCGAAAGCATTTCTTGCCTGATTTATAACTCTTCCCATGGAGGCTCTGTCTGAGGTATCATAGGATCTTAGCAGATGTCCCGTAAACTTATTGAATACGTCCATTATGCCAAAGAGGCTTACATGGTTAATTAATATGGCTTTTGCCTACTCTGCGTAAAGAATAATATATATCCTGAAATACAATGGTGGTTCAAGTGAAAAGAAGATCGTACCTGCTTGTATTCTGGGGCATTTATCTTGTCGCTATGCTTTCAATATACGTAATAATACCGAGATTATTTCCCTCCCAGTCCGGTATTGTTAGCTTTGTTCCATTCTTCTTCTTTTTCCCATTTATGAGCCTGGGGAGGAGAAGACAGGCACAGAATGGTGGTGCTGCAACAGCTTCCAGTGGAAGTAAAAATGAGGATAGCGATAAAAACCAACACGGTTATTCCAGCATAAACGATTACTCGGAATTCGGTCTTTCCCCCAGAAGGAGGAATCTCATTCCGTATTACATAGGTGCAGCAATCATATCTATGGGAATTGCAGCACTTGTCTATTTCTATGTTCTCTGATGCATGGAGATGGCCTCAGGCATCAGTATGATTTATCATGACTCATGCAAATTAATCTTTAATTTACCCATTCTAGCGTCCTCTGGGTGGATGTTGTTATTATTATAGATTGCTTCAATAAATATCCATGCAAAATAATAAGAGTATGCCATTGATCTACTCCCGTGTTTCCATATTTCATAGATTCCATGGCGCTGGCTCTCGGCTTAATATTTACGCTGCTGATTTCTTGGATCATAGACGGTTTTGTTATAAAACTGTCCACATCTGTAGTTGTCAGTAAAAAAATCTCACTGGGTAGAGGTATGGCAATCGCTCTTCTCTCAATCATAGCGTTTGCAATTCTCTTTCTTATTTTCAGCATATTAACTCCGGTTGTCGGTTTTATAGTGGGGCTGCTGGGAATGATATACGTTATAAAGAGCATGGTCGGAACCGGCTGGATAAGCGGCTTCCTCATTGCCATCATAGCGTGGATAATACTTGTGGTTATATACTTCATTTTATCTTTCATTTTCTTATTTCCACTTCATTATACAACGGGAATTATACCGGGCCACTGAAGTACAATTCTTCCACGTCTAAGAATGGGTGCGGACTGGATATTCAAAAGCGATTAATAGCAAACATGCATGCATTACACATGGTCGACTGTCCGGTTTGCGGTTTGAGACTTGGAAGAGGAAAATACATGGATCTTGCCATGCACTTCACAACACTTGCAGAAGAGAGTGATTCCAAACATATTTCATGGATGAACAGGAATTTAACAAGGGTCAGATCCGATGCTGAGAAGCTTTCATCAATGCTTGAAAAATATTACTCACTCAACGGAAAAGGCATAAAGGAATGGATAATAAAAGATTTTGTGGATCATTTCAGGGGATCCAGCCCTCATCCATTCATTCTTGCCATGCAGACATACAATGAAAATGTGCTGAAAGGCTATGTAATTGAGCATCATCATTTTCTGAAGCAGTGGATTAAGTCATGCTCCTATGTTATGGCAAAGACCGATCTGGAAGAGATTCAGGATTATGAACTGGAAAACATCATGACGGAACTTCATGGTTATGGAAAAGATAAACCATCCCACCACGAACTTCTCATAAGAATGGGAGAATCGCTTGGCATTCCGGAGGAGGAAATCCTGAAGTCAGTTCCATTGCCTGCCACGG
>JAKADT010000089.1 GCA_021820245.1 Thermoplasmata archaeon
CAGAGCGATGATTGAACCTAACACAACAGTAGAAGATAAGTCCGTGACTGCCATTGTTGACCTTTTTGTTGATACAACAAAGATGGAAGAAGTGGTGAGTGCACTAAGCGATTTGGAAGCGGTTGAAGAAGTTTATGAAGTAACTGGGGAATTTGATGTAGCTACCATAGTCACATCCAGGAGTATAGAAGAATTCCGCGATACTCTAAAAAATAAAATAATGAAAATCCCAGGAATCAAAAGCGTAGTAAGCTCAATAGTTTTGAGTTCCGATAAGGGACATAGAGCAAGAAATACCAAGCAGTAGAACCCCGAGAACCCCTCGTGTTTGTTGGGGTGTCTACGGATTCATCTTTTTTTGGTGGAGTTATGAATATTATTTATGTTGTTGGAGAAGGTCCAGATTCTTGCCTTAATTGGCCTGGGATTTCACTAAACTATCATCCATATTTTAAGAAGACTTTCCAGGGTTACTTCATTTTACAGCTTATTGGAATGCTAAAATTGAGCAGAGGTGGTTAATATTGATTGGAATTAGACATATTCTCGTAATAGTTGGATTGTGGGCTACCATAGTTTTTTTTGCATGGATTTTATCAAAATATCTTGAAACCGTTTATGGAGATAAGGAAAGTAAGCTTGATCGTATATTTATTCCAGTTGAAAATTTTATTTATGGACTCATTGGACTGGATAAAAACAAAACAATGAAATGGAAGGAATATTTTCTCAATGTTTTAATCTTCAGTGCTTTTTCGGCTGTAGTTTCATTTCTCATTCTGTATTATCAAGGATACCTGCCAATAAATCCAATGCATTTTCCAGACCTCAGCTGGTCCTTGGCCCTCAACACAGCCATGTCAATATCTTCAAACACCAATCTGCAACATTATGGAGGTGGTTCTTCCCTTTCGTATCTGAGTCAGATGGTGGGCATACAGTTCCTTCAATTTACGTCAGCTGCCACTGGACTCGCTGTTGCTGTAGCTATTTTTCGAGGATTTGCTGGTAAAAAGAACCAGACGGAGGGTCTGGGCAATTTCTATGTTGATCTCGTAAGGAGTCTTACAAGAGTTCTGATTCCGCTTTCCTTCATCTTTGCCATTATATTTATTATAATCGGAATCCCCCAGTCACTTTCTGGTTATACGCTGGTCAGGACGCTGTCCGGATCTGAACAGATATTGAAAATAGGTCCTGTGGCTTCCCTGGTCTCTATTATGCAATTGGGGACAAACGGAGGAGGATACTTTGGGGCCAATTCTGCATTCCCTTTCCAGAATCCAAACCCCATCTCAAATTATATCCAGATGGCATTGATGATGATAATCCCCACATCCATGCCATTTCTGTTTGGAAGAATGATAAACAGGATGGGGGAGGGCAGAACAATTCTCATTGCTTCCTACGGACTTTATGCAATTGATTTAATAATAGCGTTCATCCCGGTAACTGTTCTTGGGGCTGGAATGGAGGCGGGTATAGGTCCATTTTCGTCGGTCTTCTGGACCGTTACAACAACAGCATTTACAACTGGTTCTGTTAATGCTTCACTGGCAGCATTCAATCCCATCGTAATTATACCGGCTTTCATGGGAATGTTGATTCAGGCAACTCCAGGAGGCATTGGTGTTGGTACCATGTACATGTTGATGTATATCGTTATTACAGTTTTCATAGTTGGCCTGATGGCAGGAAGAACACCAGAATACCTGGGAGCAAAGATAACTGCAGGTGATGTTAAACTGGCGGTTATTGGCTTTTTATCTCACCCCATAATTATCCTTATACCTACAGTAATTGCATACGCAGCCGGGTACGTGCATGCAATTGGTTATGGCACCGGGCCAACAAGTTTCACACAGATTTTTTATGAGTTTACTTCCGCCGCGGCAAACAATGGATCTGATTTCCTTGGAACAACCGGGAACACTGTGTTTTTCAATGTTTCAACTGCAATCGTTATGTGGGCAGGCAGGTTCATTCCAATATTTGTAATGCTTGCAATTGCCGGTAGAATCCAGGAAAGAAGAAGGAGTTCTGAAATCTCCCTTAGAACTGATGATATTATTTTCCCCATCGTTTTGATTGTCAGTATCTTGATTCTTGTTATACTGACCTTTTTCCCTTTCCTTGCCATAGGTCCCATTTTGATGCACCTGGAGGGGATCAAGAATGCACTCTGACATTAAGTCTGACATGAATGGATCAAACAGTGGCAGGAGTCATGATGAAAAGGTCAGCTGGAAGAACATTTCATTTGATTCGGTGCTGAGGCTAAATCCTGTGAAACTGATCTCGAATCCTGTGATGTTCGTAGTGGAGCTCTCCTTCTTTGTTGTTCTGATTATGGCACTTGATCCTTCAGCATTTCCCGATCTTGCGCATCAACAGGATAGGCTTTTCTATGGTGTTGTCTCCATAATACTGCTCATAACAGTATGGTTCAGCACACTGTCCGACTCCATCGCTGAGGCACGATCCAGAGCCACAGCCGAGGGATTGAAAAAATTGGAAGCTGAAACACCTGCAAAAAGGGTACATGTTAAGGAAGATGGTGGACGTGAAATTGAGGAAATTTCTTCATCTGAACTGAAAAAGGGGGACATGATACTGATGTCCAAAGGAGATCAGATACCCATTGATGCCGAAGTTTCAGAAGGTATTGCCATGGTGGACGAGTCTCTTCTTACCGGTGAATCGGCAGGTGTGAGAAAGGCAAAGGGAGACACACTCATTGGCGGTTCAAAGGTCGTCAGTGATTCTATAATCGCCATAGTAACAACGGATCCTGAGGATACATACATAAAGAAACTTGTGAGAATGGTGGAATCCTCCAAGAGACCAAAAACCCCAAATGAGGTTGCACTGTCTGTTCTTCTTCTTGGACTTACCGGTGTTTTCACCATTATTCTCATAGCACTCATAGGACTCTCTGTCACACTGAGCCTTGGTGCTGATCTTTCCGTTCTTATCGCATTATATGTGTGCCTGCTCCCAACAACAATAGGAGCGCTGCTTCCCGCCATTGGAATATCTGGAATGACACGAATGTCGAAAAACAGTATAATAGCCAAGTCCGGTAAGGCCATAGAAACTGCAGGAGATGCGGACACCATTCTCCTTGATAAAACTGGAACCATAACAATTGGAAATAGACTGGCAAGTGAGTTTATACCTGTTGGAAAACATACTGAGAGAGAACTTGCAGAAGCTGCCTTCCTTTCATCCTGGAATGATGATACACCTGAAGGAAGAAGTATACTGGAACTGGCGTTCCAGAAGGGCTTCCTGCCAAAAGAATTCGATGCGCTTAGAGAAGGTGTCTTTGAGGAGTTCAGCGCCGTTACCAGGAGAAGCGGGATACTTCTTGTTGACTCTGACGACTTTACTCTGCCTAAGGGAGGGAGGGAATTCTACCAGAGACACAGGTTCCGGAAAAAATTTGACCTTGCTACCACAATGGTGGATGATACGACGATTCTGAAAGGGGCACCTGAGTCTATCAAGGAAAGAACAGGCACACAGAACGATGAATTCGATGAGGTTGTGAACAGAGTTACATCGGAGGGCGATACTCCAATTGCAGTTTCAATCCATGGGGATGTTCTTGGGATAATAAGGTTCAGGGACGTCCTGAAGAGAGGCATAAAGGAAAAAATACTGGGCCTTAAAAAGATGAATATAAGGCCCATAATGGTTACCGGTGATCACCCCCTTACCGCAAAGAGTATTGCCAGCGAGGTTGGAATAACTGAATTCATTTCGCAGGCAAAACCTGAGACCAAATATCAGAAGGTTAAGGAGGAACAGGCTGAAAACAGAATTGTAGCCATGATAGGTGATGGAACAAACGATGCTCCTGCTCTTGCCGCAGCGGACGTTGGTCTTGCAATGGCTTCCGGTACATTCCCTGCAAAGGAAGCGGCCAACATGATCGATCTGGAATCGGATCCGTCAAAGATCATAGATGTTGTTATACTTGGTAAGCAACTCCTCATGACAAGGGGTGCAGTCACTACTTTCAGCGTCACCAACGACGTTGCAAAATATTTCGCCATTGTACCCATAATGTTTGCGAGCGTTCCAGCCCTTCAGGCACTGAACTTTTTGCAGTTAACTCCCCACATAGCCGTACTCTCCGCCCTCATATTTAATGCCCTTGTGATACCCGCCCTGATACCTCTGTCCATAAGGGGGACAAAGTTCAGGCCTCAAAGCACTCTGAGAATTTTCATGAAGAATTTACTGCTATATGGCGTTGGAGGAGTTATTCTTCCATTTGTAGCCATAAAAATGATAGCCATTATATTGGTTTATGCAGGAGGTGCACTATAATGAATAAGAAATACTTTACAGTACCTGTTAGAGCAGCAATAGTACTTGCCGTAATTTGTGGATTGATATATCCGGTGGCAGTTACCGCTGTGGGTCAGGGATTTATCCAGTACCAGGCAAATGGGAGCGTAGCATTATTGAACAATACAACCGTTGGATCATACCTGATTGGCCAGTCTGTAACATCACCTGACCTTTTCAATATAAGAAATGATTCGGCATCCGGAGTAGATCCAGACATTACAGTTGTCTCCGCTTTGAACCAGGCAACAATTATACATAATAACACAAACATCTCTATGTCCTATCTCCAAAAGCTCATACATAATAATACGAGGTATACGCTTCTGTTTTTTGGGACGGCTTATGTTAATGCCCTGAGGTTGAATCTGGAGTTGATAACGGCATTCCATAACAGGGTTACCCTGTATGGAGAAATATATGCTAATATTACAAAATCATAGTGGTATTGGCAATGTCAGATGAAAGTCGACTACCATAGCTGACGCGGGAGACTTTAACAACATGGAGAAAGACATGAAAGAAAAGCAGAAGTCAGTCGAGAGAGAGGCATTCACACCTACGGGCGATTCACACCTACGTAGATCTGTGACTCTGTCTTTAAACAGAGAGGAAACTCTCAGTGATCAGAGTTTAAAAACCCCTTCTAACAATCCCGATGTGGACCTACAGTCATGCATGACTGGACGGGACCTGATGGTTTCCATCGTAAACATGAGTAATGAACCATTAATACCATTTGGGAAATCAATCATTAAAAAGGAGAAAAGAAGATGGACACTAACATAAAGAATGTAAAGTTGATAGGATACTGGAAAGATGTGCAGTTAGGACACCAATTCGCCCCCACACTGATTCATGAGGTCTCCCTGAATGAGATTAGATGAGTTAAAACGAGATCTCTCTTTCAGGGACGTGTTTTTCCTTTCCTTTGGAGGCATGTCACCTCTTCTGAGTCTCCTTACTTACGGGGCAGTGGCACTTGCCTATGGAGGATTGCTTTCACCTATCGTAATGCTGTTAGGTACTTTCCTCGTTCTTTTCAATGGACTGGTTGTTATGCGGCTGTCCAGGAGGTTCAGAACATCCGGCGGATATTATACATATGCATTTCAGGTCCTCACAGAAAGAGTGGGACTGAGCACCGGTTGGATGTACCTCTTTTATTCCATGCTCTTCGGACTTGCTTATGTGATTGGCGCAGCTTTTGTTGTTACAGTAATTTTTGGCTTTCCTTACCAGTTAACCCTGATGGCAATAATTCTTCCCTCTATTACGTTCATATTAGTTGGCATAAAACCGTCAGCTAAATACGCCATTTATTCTGGCATAGCTGAAATCTCGATCATAATTGCCATTGTTTCAGTGTCGTTCGTTTTGACGAAAGGATCCATGTATGTCCCAAATCCTGCAATATACCACATTTCAGCTGGTTCGCT
>JAKADT010000090.1 GCA_021820245.1 Thermoplasmata archaeon
ATGATAGGTCACTCAGTCAAGTTTTTCCCTTAGAAGAGAGGTAACGTAACCTTTTATCTGTTCGAATTTAAGTTTGGGAGGCATTGGCGCTTCCTTGGAGCTCACAACAACATCCACAACAGATGGAACATCTCTCTTTGAAAGAGCTTCAATGACAGCCTTCTCCAGGTCGGCAGGTTTCTCAACCCTTATGGAGTGTATTCCTATGCTTTCAGCTATTTTTGCAAAATTCAATGGATAGAGATCCACACCGTATTCAGGGAATCCCATGACCTCTTCCTCAAACTTTATCATGCCAAGCTTGGAGTTGTTGAAGACGAACAGCTTCACAGGTCTGTTGTATTTTTTTATTGTGACGAGTTCCATCATTGTCATCGCAAAGCTTCCGTCACCGATCAGGGCTATGACCTGCTTTCCGGATGCATAGGATGCACCAACTGATCCCGGAATTCCTATACCCATGCTCCCAAGCCACGATGAATATGTGAATCTTCTTCCTGCATTTGTCCTGAAATTTCTGACACCCCACACCGTTACGTTTCCAGTATCGACAATTATGTCTGCATCCTTGTCTGCATGCCTTGATATGGTTGCTGCCAGCACTTCAGGTTTCATTGGAACCTCATCGGACGTTTCCGATTTCTCCAGCGTATCGATCCATGATTTCTTCGAATCCTGCAAATCCATATAGAATTTTACCGGTTTTTCTGCTACATTCAGTCTGTCCAGGAACTGTCCTACGTCAGAAATCACCGGTAAGTCTGCCCTTCTTCTCTTTCCAATGGAATTTGGGTCTATATCCACATGTACCGTCTTGAGGTCCTCGGGTATGAACTGTATATAAGGGTATGATGATCCCAGCATAATGAGGAGATCAGCCTTTTCCATGGCATCGTATGATGGTCTTGTCCCAAGGAGTCCAAGGCTTCCCATGACCTTTCTGTCAAGATCATCCATGATTCCTTTCCCGTTCAACGCGTATATTATTGGAGCCCCTATTTTCTCAGAAAGTTCATCAACTTTCTGTCCGTATCCTCTTGCACCCTTTCCTATGAGTATTACCGGCTTCCTGGACTGGTTGATTGCATCGCATACTTTTTCAATATCCGGATTGAATTTAAAGACTGGGTAGAAATCTTCAGTGATGTTCTCCGGCTCATCTGACTGTAGCCTCAAGATATCTGCCGGAAGTGTGAGGTGTGAGACCCCTTTTTTCATCAGGGCTTCCCTGTGTGCCCTCAGAACCAGGGACTGTGATCTTTCCGGGCTCACTATTGTTGTGCTGTAAACGGAAACATCGGCAAAAAGGCTGTCAAGCTTGACCTCCTGGAAGTAGTCTGTGCCTATGAGGTCTGTCTCCACCTGACCTGTGAGTGCAATGACAGATGCATGATCCATCTTTGCGTCATACAGTCCGTTCAGAAGATGGATGGAACCTGGCCCTGATGTTCCCATGCACACTGTGACCTTTCCAGTTAGTTTTGATTCGAATGAAGCTGCAAGTGCCGCTCCCTCTTCATGCCTTACCTGTATGAACTCAATTTTATCGTCATGCCTTCGTATGGAATCCACAAGCGGATTCAGGGAATCACCCGGAAGGCCATATATCCTTTTTATTCCAAGATCAATGAGCGTTTCAATTATAACATCTGATACAGTTCTCGACATGAAAACATATCTTGTCAAGACTTAAAATATTTGCGAAGATAAAAATTATGGTCAATTCTGGCTAAACATGCGATTCTGTTAATAAAAACAAACAAGTATGTCAGAGCGCTGAACCATGGTATGCACCGGGCAACGTTTGTTCTTTCCCTGTCCAAGTCACTCAGATCCTTCATTTTTACAACTCTGGCGGTATCATCACCTTTCTATCTGTCCAGCCTGGGTTATAACACCATAGAGGTTGGAATTGCCCTCTTTGTGAGTATGGTATCATCCACTATTTTTGTTTATGCGTTCCCACACCTGAGAATGAACAACAGATTTAGGGCACTTGTACTGGCTGCTCTTCTGTCACTTTCCCTCATAATTATGATTGTGTATCACAGCCTTATTATCTATATGGTTGCGGTTGTGGTTGGTGGAATTTCGCTCAATGGAAGAGATCTTACAGCAAACCTTGCACTTGAACAGTATACAATAAGCCATTATGAGGTGGATCGAAGATCTAAGAACAATGCATTCTCAATCTACAATTTCTCATCATACGGTGTAGGGGCTGCTGCATCGGCCAGCCTTCTTCTTTACAGGATTCCTGATTACAACCTTCTGTTCCTCATTGATCTTGTGATGGCACTTTTACAGTTCATTCCCTACGTTGTGGTGAAATTTCCGGAAATGGAAAGGAAGAAAATCAATGTGGTCATGGATGAGAAAACTTCGAGGAATGTGTCATCCATGAAATACCTCTTTTCCATGGATGCGTTTGGAGGAGGGCTTGTAAATACTGCGATTCTTTCACTCTGGTTCAAGTACGTTTACAATATAACGCTTTCAGAAGCGGGTATAATATTCCTGATTGTCAATATTGTAACAGCACTGTCCATACTTTTATCATCGAGGTTGTCAAACAGGATGGGTGTTGTGAGAACAATGGTCTACACCCATCTCATCAGCAACGTTTTCCTGATTCTCATACCGCTTTACCACAGCCTTGTGTTCAGCGAATTTTTCCTTTTCCTGAGACAGACCACAAGCCAGATGGATGTTCCGGCACGAGACAGCTTCACCAACACCATAATACCGGGGGAATACAGGATAAAAGCTAACTCTGTGTTCAACAGCGTGAGAACAGGTTTCCAGATTCCCGGACCACTCATATCCTCCATACTTATTGACGCATTTCCGGCAACTGTATTCTATTCAGCTGGTTCAATCAAGATGATCTATGATGTCCTGTTTTTCAGGAAATATAAGGGTTTCAAGGATTCCTGACTACTTTTCCCTCCATCTGGTAAAATATTTCGCGAGTGAAAGATAGATCGCAGTTTCCCCCAGGAGCACAAATATCATTGTATAGAATTCCGGAGAGAGGCCGAATGTCCCCTGCAATATGATGGCAGCGGGTGTTGCAGGTGATATTGCAAGCGCATACAGTATATATTTAGGCAGAAATGTGTATGGATAAAATGTGGGTGGAAGTATCGTCATGATTATGGAGAGAATTCCGGTGATCCCCCAGATATTTCTTATATGTTTTATTGAACCTGCTATTATGAACGATATCGCTGAGGTTGAGAGCGTGAGCATGATCAGGACCCCGATCATTATGGCAATCCTCAGGGGGGTGAAAAGATGGTACAGAACCGCTAATACGGAATAAAGCGCCAGTCCGGGGACCGTGAAGAGAAGGAAGCTCAGTGTAAGCCCTATCATGTAGTCTATGGATGATATGCTGGTGGCTACGAACAGATCCTGAATCTTTGCCTGAAGTCTCATGAAAGCAGCGTCAGAGGCGCTGGTGAGTCCATTTGCCGCAACCAGAGTAACAAATCCTCCAATGACAGCATACTGAACCAGAGTACCACTGGAAAGAACATAGACAAGAAAGAGAAGTGTCAGTGGAGTTGCTATGGAGGCTATAACGTATGACGGTCCTCTTCCAATAACACGAAAGCCATAGTACCACGCAAAATACAGTGAAAACTTAGGATTCAAGGCTCACACCTCTCAGTATGAAAACATCATCAAGTGTGACTTTCTTCACTGTGCATCCCATGCGTATGTATTCTGCGGCATCAGGTTCGGGTATGTACTTAACATAGGTATTGCTGATTCTTATGCCGCCATCCATGGGACTGTGGCTTTCAGCTCTGACCTTTCCATTAAATCGTGAAAGTAGTTCTCCGACCTCTCCCTTTTCAATTATGAGGCCACTTTCGACCATGAAAACCTCCTGTGAAAGCTCTTCAGCCTCTTCCATGTAGTGTGTGGTGACAATGAGGTTCCCATCCAGTTTCCTTATTGAGGACCATACTTCCATACGGGATACGGGATCAAGGCCAGTTGTTGGTTCATCAAGAAAAACCGTATCTGCGTTTGATGCTATTGCCATGGCCACGAAAATCTTTCTCTTTGTACCTCCCGACAGTGTATCTGCAGGTTTATCCCTGTATTCAAGTATGCCGAGGCTGTCCAGGGCATTCATTGCCTCTCTTCTTGCTTCCCTGTACTGGAATTTTCTGGCAAGAAGATAGAGCGTTATGTGTTCCATTGGGGTAAGTATGCCGAGGGGCGTTGCCTCCTGGGGAATGCTGCATATCTTTTTTCTGACCTCGGAGGTGTCTTTCATTACATCAAGACCGTCAATAATGACTTCTCCGGATGATGGTTCAAGCTGCGTTGAGAGTATCCTCATGAGTGTTGTCTTGCCTGCTCCGTTTCTTCCTATTACAGAGGTTATTCGTTTCCCCATTTCAGCATTTATGCCCCTGAGTGCCTCGGTTCCGTCGCTGTATTTTTTCCTGATGTTGTTTATCTGAATCATAGAAGATCTCTCCCGGAGGACTACCCTCATCCACATTGTGTACTTAAATAATACACTGAATATTTGAATGCTTAAAGATCTATGGATTTACTGAAAGCATCATTTCTTACCCTGATCCCACGCTGGTGCAGGTGATTCCAGAGGTTTGTCTACGACGGATTTCCTGCTTTTGATCAGTGAGCTCAGGCCGGCTGTGATCAGTATTGCAAAACTCGCAATGAGCGCAGCATGTATCCCTGTCAGGAATTTGGCGGAAACCCCTCCCTGAAGTTTTGTGACGCCAAGAAAAACCTCAAATGCAACATATCTGGGCACGGAAAGGGCAGCAATGGAAATGGCGATGACGTAGCTGAAGAGCGTACCGATATTGGTAAGAGTCCTCAGAAGCCCAGATATGGAACCATAGAGATCCTTTGGAGCGCCGGACATCACTGCGCTGTTGTTTGATGGCCAGAACATTGCACCTCCAAATCCGGTCACTATGGAACCGACAATGACAAGATACAGCGTGGTGTTCACCCCCATGAGAAGATAGATCAGGACTCCTGCTGCCATCATGAAAATACCTGTACTGGCCACAATACCCGGTCCAAATTTATCTGACATTCTGCCCATCCTTGGAGCAAGGAAACTGGATACGATGTACCCGGGAACCAGCAACAGTGAAGAATCAAGAGGACTGAACCCCCTTATTCCCTGAAGGTACATTATCAGGATAAACAGTACAGAAAGATACCCTACTGCCTGAAGGGTTGCTGCAACCAGTGAAAATGTCAGGATCCTCTCCCTGAACGCTCTGAGGACAATTACCGGATCCCTGGCCTTTCTTTCTACAAGCACAAAGGGTATGAGCATGGCAATACCTACCAGAACCAGGGCAACGTTTACAATCTGCACCCCGTTTCCAGCGATCTCAACTGCACCGTATGATACAAGTGAAAGAAGCGTTACCAGTATGACCGTACCTGAATAGTCAATGGTGGTCTCTGTTCTCTTATCATCCCTTATGTATTTAAGGGCAAACAGGAAACCCACAAGCCCCACTGGTATGTTTATGTAGAATATGAATCTCCAGCCTATAAACGTGGTTATTATCCCTCCAAGAACTATTCCAAGTGATCCCCCTATTGTCCATCCCATGCTTGTTATCCCGAATGCCTTTCCTCTCTCCCCTGGAGGGAAGTGATCGGCGACTATTGCATTGCTGTTTGCCT
>JAKADT010000091.1 GCA_021820245.1 Thermoplasmata archaeon
CCAGCAATAACCATCTTATGCTGCCAGACTATCTGGAGAGCTTCACCTATGATCAGGCCAGTTGCAAAACCCAACAGAACTGAAAAAAAGGAATCGTCAAACCCAGGGAAATAGAATATTATTATCATTCTCCCAATGAAGGCTATTGACCACACTCCTATGACCCAGAGTGGCCTTTTGTAATACGGGAGATCATTTTTTGTGAAAAATGTTACTCCTTTCCCCGTATGGATTGAGATATACATTCCAAAAAGAAAAGCAAGAAATACAAATACAGATGCCAGGAGGCTTACACCATAGTCTGCGCCTATGGTAAATATTATGTAAAGCAGTGGGCCAACTATAAGGCTCTTTCTTGTAAATCTTCCACCGTGAAGAGCCCTTACGATTTTCCTGGAGAGAAAGACAACAACTATGATCAGAAAAGATGCCAGTTTATGGCTCAGGACCTGTGCGTAAATCGAGTTGTATATGTCTTCACCCGTTTCAAAGAACCTGAACATGGACTTTTCCCCAGCAGACAACTATCATTTATAGAGGTATTAAAATTTCTCATTGTCATCCGTTGTCAATTCCTCTTCGCTAAGGAGCTTGCACTTCCAGATTTATTGGTAGCATCGACTTAATGTGACTATTCTCGTCTTTCGGGCAGAATCATATGCTGTACAACTCACCGTGTCACCACCGAATCCGCCGGACAACCACGGGCATAACACACATGCAAGTAGAGGTTTTACCGTTGAACACAATGAAAAACGGTATAATAATGCCGCAATTCATACAATGTATAACGAAAGTATGATTCCATGCAATGAGAATCATGAAACAAGCAGTTATACCGTCGTTGTGAAACAACATCTACCTTTCCATGCTCTTTCAATCTAACCATGTATTTTACAAATATGACATTGTCCGAACCTCTCAAGGCGGGTCCAAAAACCATCGAAATTGGTCTTTAATCTCATCCATAATTTCCACGTATCTCTCGGCCGTAATCTTTCCATTTATCAACGCAACATCCAGGTCCTTCAGCATTTGGGTTACTGCGGTGTTCCCATCTGCCTTATATTCATGCATCAATTTCTCAAGGTTACTGTAAAGTTCTTTTCCCATGTCGCTGAGATGAAATTCAACTCTTGGCCTTCTCGATCCCGTTTTCCATGTTCTGGAAACTATGCCGAATTTAAGCAGGTCCTTGATATTTTTATCCACGGCCTGTCGGGTCATTCCAAGTTCCGAGGCAATTTCGTCCGGTGTGCTTCTGAAATGCAGAATCTTCACAATTTCCATCTTTGACTGGGAGGTGATTATGTGTAAGGCAGAAATCATGGGAGATTAAGACTATAGCATAATTTTAACTTTTTTGTTGAATTGTGCAAAAAAATATGATATCACTCAAAAATAAAAGTTAACTCATTTAAATAAAATATGTAAAATAAATATAAATACACAAATGGAATTCAATTAATGATAGAGATGGACAGTGACGAAATAAAGAAATTGAAAGATATGTTAGACAGTGGGTCCATAACACCTGAAGTTTATGATGAAATAATATCAAGGTGGACCAGTTCAGGGAACAGCCATGAATCAGAATCTGCAAAAACAGATTCAGGAGACGGTCAAATCAGGAAAAGGGGTGAAGCCATAAGGGTAAGTGGTTCAAGCAGTTTATCAGAAGTTTTTGCAAAGGAGCTGAAGGTATCAGGTTCGTCAAGAATTGAGGGAAACTGTGATGCTGATTATATACACATATCAGGAAGCACAAGTGTTGGAGGAGATGTCACCAGTGCCGATGCAATGGAAATTTCAGGCTCAATCAGGGTAGCGGGAAAAATTACGGGAAAAAATATTTCATCGTCCGGTTCAATGCATGCATCAGGTATTCAATGCAAAGACCTGCACTGCTCCGGTTCCTTGCATATACCTGGCAAGATAATCGCAGAGAGTGCTGGATTTTCAGGTAACTGTGAGGCCTCAGATGTAGAAATCGACAACCTTGAATCTTCAGGAAGTATGAGAGCAGAAACCATATTGTCGAAACAAATGATCATTCATGCAACAATCAGATCAGAAAGGGTTGTATGCCGGGATATAGAGATTGAACTGTACAATTCAGGAAGCAGAATAAAGGATCTGGAGGCTGAAACCATATATATCACACCTAAGGCAAGATTGTTTTCAAAGGGCGAAATAAGGGTAGAAAACATAAAATGTGTGAAAGGAAATTTTGATGGACTCAGGGCATCCAGGGTCACTGGAGAGGAACTCCACTTCGGATCAAACTGCAGCATAGAATACGCAGAGGCAAAGAAAATAACAATGGAAGATGGCGCAATCATCAGGGAAAAGAAAATTGTCGATTGAAATTGATCAGGTATTCAACACTGACGAACATGAACTCCCTATTAGCAAGATGTTGATGACAGTGCAACATTTTATCTTCCCATGCCATGCATGATCTGTCCGATGGAATACAGGAAGTAAAATGTGTGGATAGCATATTGCCTCATGCGTTCCTGTCCCCACGAAGGTGGATGGCCTGGCATAAAGGACAGAACATATTCAGGCAAAAGTGATTCAAGTCAGTTGGAATGCTACCGGTAATTTTTGAAGTGGCAAGAACCTTCCGTGAGATAAGGGCAATGTTCTTAGATGCTGTTGGTTCAAGCTACCCTTTCAAGGCACCATCTGCTCAGTGGAATTGGGACTCTGGTTCAATCGCATGTTGTTGAATAGCTTTACTGCTTTCAATGAGTCAATTTCATCCAGATAGAGAAAACTTCTTTCTCTTATCTCTTTCAATATCCTTCTGGCACTTTTCAGAACGTGCCTAACTTTTGGCTTAGCATGATAATTTTTTTCATCTTTTTTTTCTATCCTGATCAGGAGGCTTTTGGAAACTGGTAGATTCGTGTCGATTCCTTCCATATCAAAGCATCCTTTTTTTGGAAAGAAAACAGAATAGTAATTCAACCCGGTTGAGGGATAGGAGACGGCAATGGCAGCCTCAATTGATTCAACTGGAATTGACTTTGAAACAGCTTTTCCTTTAGGTTTTGTAAATATTATCCTTTTGTCCGTGATTATATACACTGTTCTGGAAAGCCTCTTCAGATAAACATATGTAGGTAGAACTGAAAATGTGATCACGAAGGCCATGTACGTGAGCAGAGGTAGGTACAGCGTGGTGGTATCAAAATTACCCGGAAGTGTAAGTGCCGATCCACCTGGAATAAATAATATTATGAATTGTAAAGCAGTAGCTTTTATTCTCTGTTTTGTAAGATAAGACTTTACTTTTGAAGACGGTTTGAATTCACCCATAACCTTCTCTTCCGGACCTATGAATGTGAACTGAATATCAGAACCATTTTGAAGTAGCTGGCCCGGATTATAAGGATCATAAAAAGATCCACTGTTCAAAGGTTTGCCACAGTGGCTACATATTGTATCCCACTTACTTACCCTATGACCACAAATGTCGCATTTCACCATAACCCGAACAACCATAAAGTTCAGGACTTAAAAATGTTATGCACTATCAACATTTCCATTTCCTGTGGTATCTATAGGGGGGAGTGAGGGAATGTTTACCCAGTCCAACACTCTGCTCTACCCAAAAGAGAAATAAGGGTTTATAATTTGTTTTATGCTGTACACATATCTAACAGGGAAAACACACGGAAAAGTAACACTCTAGTTGTGAGAAAAATTAACGAGGCAATTTACAGTAAATTCAAGATGAAAGCAAAGAGAGGATATAAACATTGGAGACGCGTTTAACCAGACCCATGTCTGATTGGCTGAAAAAACAGGAGGCAAATGAGGAACAGCATATGGAAAACATGGTACTGCGATCACGTCAGAATATGTATTTGATGAGACTGTAACAGTTGTTCTGGTGCGTTCAAAATCATTGGAATCCGCTATAATGTCGGAGAATTGATAAATAAATCTGTACCGGTACCCGAGTTAGCAGCAGTGTATTCAAAGCATCCTGAGACAGATTCCTAAGACAACAGACTACCAGATTCAGCTTCACTGATTGCATAATCATGGAACTCGTTGAGGCAAATCATGTTGAAAACTTGGCTATTTTTGACAGGGAATTCATGGGCGGCGATAGCTTCCAGGTTGTGGGTAACCAGTGATCCATTGAAATAGGAAACAGAGTTGCACAGATCTGTCTTTTCCAGTAATGCATGGATTAATCCTTTCATCCTACATTTGCCTTTTTGTAACACTAAAAACTCAAGATAATGTAATATTTTACCGAGTTTTCAAACAATCTTTGGTCCTTGAATCGTAGTGATAACATCATCATTTCTGTATATTTTCAACCCTTAAGAATGACCTGAAGACGATCTCGTTTCTATATAAGTGTAGTAATATAAGAGGGCAAAGTAGGTCATAATCTTATATGCCAAATAACTCGTGAAATTGTTTAACTACGTTTAGCTTCTGTTTGTCGCATTCTGATTTAAGTTCTGGATATGATTTTGAAATTTCGTCAAAAATCCTGCATTTTATCTTTAATACGGCCTCACGCACTCCTATCTTCCCGGCGAGCATCTCCAACTGTCTATCGTAAGTGGTTAGCCTGTGCCTGACATAATTAACCATTATCCTTTCAAGAAATTTCTCTTCCGAGTTATTTGTGACAGGAATAAAATCATATTTTCCAAATTCTATGGATTTTGATTCGTGGAAATCATTATAATTCCTTATGGCATTATTTAATAGAGAGTCCATAGAAATAATCTTTATTTTGAACTCCATTAAATCTATTTTTTCAAGTAGCTTTTCTTTCTTTGAGGTAGTTATATCCTTCATTGTTCTGGAGCGTTTCTCGGCCTTTTTCTTATAAATTATAAAATCTTCAGACTGCTCTGCTTTTTCAATTCTCTTTATACTGTAAAGCTTCATGGAGGAAGCCGATTTATATATTGGATTGCTAACCTCTTGATCTGGATACCTGAGAAATTTTTTTATCATGGTCTCCGTCCATCCCCGTTCCTTTAATTTGGATTTGTTGAAAAATTCATTTTTATCACCGTACTTCTCATGGTCCTTTTCACTTTTCTTCATCTAACTCCTCCATGGATCCCAATCTTCTTCAGAGGTGGGAGGAATTTGGTCCCGAACTTCATGCCATTACGGTATCTCATCAACTTTACCTTATTTACGTTAGCATCCATCTTCTTTTCTCCTTTTTTAATGTTTGATTTCCCACATTGTGGTTGTTAGAGGGGTTTTCTAGGATCTGATCACTGAGAGTTTCCCTCATGTTTAAGGACGGAGTCATAGACTTACGGTTCCGTGGATCATATGAATGTGTGCATAAATCTCTCTCCTCTGACTTCTTTTTCTCCATGTTGTTAAAGCTCCCTGAACAACTTCTGCATCCCCCTCACGAGACAAACGTCATTCCTAGCTGCAGGTAGTTGACTAATTATGGGAAACTGGCTAAGTGAACTTTTCAAAATACTGTACATTCTGTCCACGTCCACCATCCGTGGCGACCTGAACAAGAACGGGGTGCGGTTCGACATAATCTCAGTACGATTACGTCCTATTATTTTATTTTTGACAAACAATGTCATATAA
>JAKADT010000092.1 GCA_021820245.1 Thermoplasmata archaeon
GTGTGAGAAATCATCTCTCTGTCTCTCTATCTTCCTGTTTATCTTTGCAACCTTTTTCCTTGCCTTATTCCATTTTACAGATCCTTTCTTCTTCTTTGAGAGCTGTCTCTGTGCCTTTTTGAGTCTCTTTTCCATTCTTCTAAGGTACTTTGGAGGTTCAATATGTATATCATCACTTGTTGTTATGATGGATTTCAGTCCCAGATCTGTGCCGATAGGTCTGATAGGTTCAGTATGCTGTTCTGATACTGTATCAGGAGATGTTGATTCTTCTTTAAGTGTTTCTGCTGTGACTGTTATGAACCAGTCTCCAACCCTGTCACGTTTTACGGAGAGTGTTCTGATATCACCTGTTATGGATCTGTGCATGAACATGCGGATTTCGCCGATCTTTGATAACCATACATGACCGTTGTCAAGTATCCTGAAACCTGACTGTGTGTATGTGATGGAACTGTATCTGTCCCTGGACTTGAATCTTGGAAATCCAGCCTTGATGTTCTTTCCATTCCTCTTCTCCTCCACTCTCATGAAGAAGTTATCAAATGCCTTGTCCAGTCTCCTGGCAACATCCTGTATGACAAGGGAATGTAGATTTTTGTATTCAGGGAACATCTTCTTTATGTCGGGGATTTCATTCTGCTGTGTTCTATAATTAACCTTCTTTTTTGATCTGTGTGCGTATATGCGCTGCTGTAACATTGCATTGTATAGTTCACATGAGAGATTCAGGGAGGATTCAAGGATATGGATCTGTGCACTGTCTGGATAGATCCTGAATCTGTATGTCCTTATCATCTGGAACACTGATCCTCCACGTATTTCTTCATGATCACTGACGGATGTAGTAATTATATATGAAGAAATTGGTTCGCTTTCATCCCACCCCTGAAGTGGTGGGAATTCCCGCTCACTGTGTTAATTTCTGTATAAGCGTCTAAAAATTTAATATCTTCCTTTTCTTCCAATTTTGTTCACCAGATCCTTGGCTGATGTGCGCCCATCAGTACCCAAACCTGCCAGGTCAAGCAAATTCTGGCAGTGATCCACCACACGAATACCGTTGAAAACTTTAGAGGATTTCATGACATCTCTGTCTGGCACATACATCTTCAAGGCGCACCCACTCATTTCTTCCACGGAATAGGTTCTAAGAAAATTCCGTTCCAAAGCATCAGGGATGTAAATGTATGCAAAGTCGTCCCTTATTATGGAGGAACCGTAATATGTGGCAGAGGAGTGGGCAGTAAAGGCGTAGTCGACTCCTTGTTTGTTAAGATTTAATGCAACTTCATTTATGCAGTCGGTTGCAGTTTTGAAACCCGTATTTACCGTTTCAACGTGTAAGGCTTCCAATGGCCTTTCCCACGAGACTGCATTCAAAAGCCTGTCAACATCTTTGACAGTTAAGCCATATCCTCTGGGTATTATCTCTGAATTCTCGAGTTTATGAACTATTGTATTTGTCCAGCCATATGAAATACCGGTTTGTTTAGAGAGGGCGAGTATGTTTGGAGGCTTGTCTGCCAGTATGGTGCACACTATTTTCCATGCCTTTTCTGAAGTAATTCTTGATGGGGATAACTTGATGTGATCGTATGGGGGTATTTCTTTGGAAATTGTACCTGTGGGTACGAAACTGTGATACAATTTAGGGGGGATTATTAATGTCTCTATTCCAAGTTTAGAGGCAAGTTCTTGGGTACTGTATTTCAATGACTTTCCTGCGCAGACTAATCTCATCCTTTTTCTTTCTTCAGGTTTAACCCCTATCAGGTGAGAAAAAGCATATATCCTGTAAATTGTGTCTTCATTTATCCTTGGTTTGACTTCAATAAGCGTTAAGGTATCTCTGGACTTGACCGCTATATCAACCAATAATTCTCTATCACCTACTACGATTGGATATTCTCTCACTACCTTTGCATCTGGTGGAATGCCGAGTTTTTCTAATATGTACTGGTATTCAGGTTCCAATTGCGGACTCACTCAGTATCTGTAATCAGGGATAGCGTATTACGTTATCACTGATACTTATCTGTGTATACTGATATCATAAATACCTATCAGTGATAATGAGGAAGCCAACTCAATAATGATGGACCCATAGGGTTTAGATTGAAGTTTTAAGGGAATACTATGGATAAACCACCACACCTTTTTCAATCAGAAGTTCCCTATATTTCTGTCCACTCAAGCTGCATTCAAAAAATTCCTCCAACTCCCTTTTACCAAGATGTAACTGGTCCTTCATAAGGCCTAATAGATGATCTCCGTATTCATCTGTTCCATGGCTTATCTTTGTTCTTACTGATGTTTTTTTGCCATTAACATATAAAAAATAAAATTTGTGATCCGAATCCACGCGTTGAAATCCCTTTGAAAGTAGAGCTTTTTCTATGTCTCTTGTCTTGATTACCGTCAATTATGTCACAGTTTACTTCTTAAGTGAAAGAAGATATCGCTTAATTCTAATTGCGTCTGATGTAAGTTCGGAATCTTCTGCCAAGACTATTTCCTTCCATAATACTGATATCTCCTCCACAACTTCATTTAGGCATGTTTCGTAGTCAGCATTGGAATAACTGATGTTGAGGTCAGAATTCTGAAAAAAATGGAGATGTGTGTCAGGCTCATAGCTATAGGCAAGCTTAAGAGGAATTTTAAAATCAATTTGTAAATATTTAAGGCCATTCAATTCCTGAAAATATACCGGGAACTTCTTAATAGTCATATTTCCGGCATTTCCCTGAAAGCCGCTTGATTCATCTAATGCTGGTAGAAAGGGAATATAGTCAGTGGTTGTTGGCGGTGGCTGTGGATTAAATAAGTAGATATGTGGACTTGTAGTGATCTGGTCACTATAGGTTGAATAATCTGGATAATAGATTTCACTTTCACTCATTAGTCCACCTTCTTTTTAACTTGCACATCTCCCTCGTCAGAAACGGTAATAGTACAATTTTCCCACATGGTAAATTGCGATAGCCAGTTTTGTTTTGGTATGAAGAGATGCATTGCATGTTTATACAGTACTGGGGCCCCCATTTGAATTTGGCCTGGTTGTTGTGGAGGCAATGGAACTGGAAGTCTATAGCCGAAAGAGACTTGCACGAACTCGGCACTCGTTGGAGGAGCGAAATCAGCTTTTATCTCGGTGACAACAACATCAACTGTATACGACATTTAGGAACAACAAAGTAATAATGAAATAGTACTACTAAAATGTTGACATGGTGGAACTTTCCGTTCCTTTAACAACACTACGAAAAGGTTTTCGCGTACCTTTTGGAAAAAGGTGCAGACGTATTGCTGCAATTCCGCGCAGAGCGAAACTAAGATATGTAGCACTAAACAAGCTCCACGAGCGGCGAGAGCATAAAGCTTATGGTAAGTGAATATAACAATGAAATGGTATAGGGAAACACCTATGGAAATCATCACATTGTTCAGATTTAGACAATGCCGAAGCCATCATCCTCACTTTAATTGAAAATTCTTCAAAGTGTGGACCAGAGGAGGTATCAAACTCCCTATGAAGTTCTTCTTTCCCGATATTAACAGTTTGAAGTTCATCTTCCAAAGCGCAAATAATTATTCTCCAAGATCCCTTGTCACTCCACTCAGCTCCCCAAAGATGAAGAATCATACAGTCCGGGGTCTCCTTTATACCCACAGAAATTGTAAAAAAACGCTGTTTTTGCCGCCATTTGAAGACTATTGAACCATCCTTGACAGAGCCAAGTGCTTCATTCTTAACATTTTCAAAAACTTGTGTTGCACCATCGGCTACTCTTTTCAGAGTTGAAAACGTGAGTGGCAAGATGGCATCTTGGTGGAAACCATCGAATGAGCCCCCATCTAAGTAAAGATCGTCCGTCAAGGCACTTATCTTATTTTTTGGACCACGTTTCAAAATTGCCTCAGCACCTCCTCCACATTTTCCAAAGGCAGGCCATGCTCTGGTGAGTATATTGTTAGTCAAAATGTTCAGGTCATTGCCTTCGTTGTCTTTAAGAGTGTTAGAGCCGGTGTAAAAACTGTATACATGGCGCGGATTATATGTGAGCGCCAGATACTGCGATGCAGAGAATGAACTTTGAAACTTCTGTGAGGATACAAAAATGACATTCTATTTGGATGGGGTTCCACCGTTAAATCTCACAAAGTACGAAATCTTGCTGAATTCTAGCTTCTTCACGCACCGAGGGTAGTATCTATACAACTGCACTTTTTCTGATCACCATTGACATTTTCAAATTATCGCCACAAGTAAGGTTAATAATTGATTTGCAGAGAAGAAGGAAGGAACCGGTCGGGGTACGATTGAAGTTTTAAGGGAATACTGAAGAAAAAGATGCATTTTTCCCTAGGTAAAAGCTCAGGTTAACACAGGTTGTGTTGAGACTGGAAAGGAATGTGGCCAAAGTGAACATGAAACCAGAATAAGCCATCCGGTGATAGTCACAGGAGGGATTCGTAAATTATAATTTTTATATGGATTCAGCAACCTTTTTTGTTTTTTCCATATTAGTTTATATATGAAATATGTATAATAGCATAATTAATGAATAGATACATATTAAATCGACTCAGGGAGAGAATGTTGGATCGTGGTTCGATGTGCAATATGCCGGAAAAGACGCTTCAAGAGTCCTTCATATTGAATACCTGGGGAACTAATGCAATAGAAGGAAACATCCTTACTCTGGAGGAAGTAACCAAGGTAGTTGAAACGGGTATGACCGTGTCCAATCGGTCAATAAGGGACCTGATGGAAACAATTCAGCACCTCTCTGTCCTGGCTGAAGTGGTAAGTGGAAGAATACGTGAAATTAATATGAAGAGTTCATTAGATTTGCATAATATGATCTTCCGTGGGATCCTTATGGACGCAGGACAGTGGAGAATGGTAAATGTCAGAATAACAGGTTCAAGGTATCCGCCCCCAAGAGTAGAAAAGATCATCTCTCTCCTTCAGGAATGGGAGCAGCATTATCTGGCAATGGAGATGAAACGAGAGGATGTGCTTTCTCAAGCTGCTGAAATGCACTTTGGTTTTGAATCCATCCACCCCTTCTCCGATGGGAATGGAAGAGTAGGCAGACTGCTGCTGAATATACACTTCCTTAATCATAACTGGCCGCTAGTTCATATTCTCCCTCACGACAGGAACTCCTACCTGGACGTTCTCGAGACTGCTCATTTTAATGGTGTGGCCAAGTTAACAGAGTTTCTGGAAACAAATATGGCAAGTTCGCTCATTTTCGTGCTCGACAAGGTAGGTTCTGAAGAGGATAAACTAATGACCCTTAATGAAGTAGGAGAGGTTTCGGGTGTAGATTACTCATCAAAATACATGGCACTGAGAATCAAACAGGGTGAGCTTCCAGGAATCAGATTAAACAATAGGTGGAAGACAAGCCCAGCAGCCATAAGACTTTATAAGGAAATAAAAGGCAGAGAGTGAAATTTATTCAAATCTTGTTTCATTTACCGAATAGTTTTTCCAGCCCCGAATGGCAACGCTGTAATTAGAATTCAATCTATTTGATCAAGGTACTGTGAGAGGGACCTCTTATATTCAGGCAACAGGCCCTGAT
>JAKADT010000015.1 GCA_021820245.1 Thermoplasmata archaeon
TGGGCTCTGTCGGGCATGTTTCTTATCTTTAAAGTGGGTAGATTCATGTCCGACAATCATCTGACAGAATAAATTTTTGATCTACTGTGAAGGATGTGGGATTTCCCGCTCACGGTGTTAAAACCAGCATTTTCAGGTTCGAATGGCAGTACAGACATGAACATCTTTGTACTACAATGTAATTCCAGTGAAAAGATGCCCTATCTTATAGACAGGATTCATGTGGATTCAGCCGTTCATTCCCAAAATATAATTTTTCAATTAACCTGTATGGTTGAAGAGATGGTGTAAGACCATCCGGATACTCTGGATAGAATGGTTTTTTCACCAATTGCATGTCAGACCATGCACGTGCGACCGATTGTATGAGTTCCGGAAGATGAAACTTTCGTGACAAGTTAAGCGATTTCACACAGTGGCGGCATTTTGAAAACCATCGAATGCTAGATTATGAGAAATCCGAAACAACAATTCCTATTTGAACCTCCTGATGGAATCATTTATGCTTCCGGATCCACGGGATTTCCCAACCGACGAAATTCATAACAGACCTTCTTAAAAATATATATAGTTGGATTGCGTATTATTTATTGGTCACCGATGTCTAAGAAAAAATTTTCAATAGACGACCTTGAAGAAGCCAGCTACGAAGAGCTAGAAAAGACTGTTTTTGGTGAGGAGGAAGTTAGGAAGAGCAGTTCAAGGAACAATTCTCGTCCTATCACGCGGAAATAAAGTTGCTTCCCTTATGTTCTGAAGGTCCAGGAGAATCATCAAGAGTCTCTCCAGACCAAGACCCCAGCCAGCATGTGGAGGCATACCATACCTGAAAGCTTTAATGTAGAATTCAAAATTTTCTGGTTTTAATCCCTTTTCCATAAATCTTTTTGTGAGTAGATCCGGATTATGAACCCTTTGAGCCCCAGAGGTGATCTCCTTTTCTCTGTATTGTAGATCGTAAGAATTTGTATATCTGTCATCTTCCTCTTTTGGCATGGTGTAAAAAGGCCTCAATGAAGATGGCCAGTCTACTATGAAATAGAAATCATGGAATTTTTCTCCTACGAATTTCAGGGCTTCAACTGATAGATCCTCCCCAAAAGGAATTTCAACACCGTTTGAAGATGCAATTTTTCTGCACTCCTCATAGCTTATTCTCGGGAATGGAACCTTCGGTGACTCAATCTTAAGCCCGAGTGCTTGAAGATCTGAAGAATTTGTCTTCAGTACATTTTCAATTCCCTTTTTAACCGCATTTTCAAGCATGGACATTGCACTATGATGATCAGAGAATCCCATTTCAATATCCACAGAAGTGAATTCATTGAGATGCCTCACTGTGTTGTGTTCTTCTGCCCTGAAGGCGGGTCCAACTTCAAAAACCCTATCTATGCCTGATGCAATCAATATCTCTTTGTAAAGCTGTGGGGACTGGTTGAGGTATGCTTCTTTTTCGAAATATTCTACAGGGAACAGGTCTGCCCCCCCTTCCGTAGCTGCGGCCACTATTTTCGGTG
Source organism: Thermoplasmata archaeon (assembly GCA_021820245.1). Classification (GTDB taxonomy): domain Archaea; phylum Thermoplasmatota; class Thermoplasmata; order Thermoplasmatales; family Thermoplasmataceae; genus Oxyplasma. Next base: position 1,518 of record JAKADT010000015.1, read on the forward strand.
TCTGAACCTCTATGAAATTCTGTTGATGTAGATATTCCCTGATTCCCCAGAGCATGGAGCTCTTGATCCTGAAAATGCTTCCTTTTACTGGTTTCCTGAGATCAAGAAACCTGTTGTTAAGCCTTGTCTCGAAATCTGCCTCCACTGGATCTATAATGCCAAGGGGAAGTGGAGATTCTGAAACATTAATTACATTTATACTACTGGCTTCTACCTCAAAACCAGCCTTGCTTTTTGACTGAAGGTTTAACTTTCCTTCAACACGGATAACCGATTCTCTCGAAAGAGTGGAAAGTTGATCCATGTTGGAAAAATTCTCACGTTTGAATGTAGCCTGTACCTGACCGGTACTATCCCTTATAACAACAAAGACCAGATTCTTCAGGGATCGTATCTCCTGTGCCCATCCCATTATGATCACATTGGTGCCGTCGGGAAGATTGCGAAGATCCCCTGTGAAGTTTCTTTCCATGATGGTTAATTGCGAACATATATTAAAAATCAATTTTCTATTTCTCCTAAAATTTCCTCTAAAAAAATATAATAAGCTATTTTCCATATTTAGTCATTGAACAGTTTAAGAATATTATCTCTGGCGTTGATACTCATTGTTGTATTTGTCCTTTTGGGCACCATTGCTAGCCCTGCTCACGCATCAAATCCTCCATCGGTTGACGTCATACATCTTGACCAGCAGATTGATCAGGGATCGGCCGGCATGATAACTTCGGCTCTTTCGGGCCTCACACCGGCGAACACAAAGGCAGTCATTATTGAAATGAATACACCTGGCGGAATACTGGAGAATATGATCCAGATCGTGAATGCCATCAATAACACCGAAGCTGCTGGAGTACCTGTTTACACGTATATCCCCTCTGGCGATATGGGTGCGTCCGCTGGGTCATATGTTGCAATGGCTACCAGTTACATAGGCATGGGATCTGGGTCTTCAATAGGGGCCGCCCTGCCTACTGTGGAAGGCGGTTCGGCCAGTCAACAGACCAGAATAGAAAACCAGATGGTTGCTCTCATGGAGTCCATGGCTTTTGAACACAACAGAAATGTTTCGGCTGCGCTTTCCATGGTTGTAAATGATACGACGTATACTGAAAGTCAGGCTGTGTCAAATGGAGTTGCCAATGGATATTCACTTAACCTGACAACTTTCATTAAAAGCCGGGGACTGGAAAACTTTCCCATTAACAATGTGACCCCATCTTTCTATGATAATTTCATTTCTTTTCTCAGCAACCAGTTCATCATAGGTATTCTGATCATTCTGGGTGCCATCGCAATTCTGGTGGACTTCTATCATGGCAGTGTTCTGCTCAGTGTTGTGGGTGTGATAATGATAGCCCTTGGCCTGGTGGGAGCTGAGGTCATTGAAGCTTCAATTATTGGAATAGCGTTTATACTGATTGGCGTTGTGTTAATATTTCTGGAAATGAAGATAGGTCATGGGTTTGCCTTAATTTCAGGAGTCATAATGGCGGTGGTTGGAACTTTTCTTCTTGGATCTCCACAATATTCAGCCAATCCTGGATATTCACCATCTCCTGTAACCTCTGGAAGTGTTGTAAGTGCAATAATCGTGGTTATTCTGGCAATTGCCGCTGCACTTTATCTGAGAAAAATAGCACTTTCGATTAAAGCCAAGAAAACCACTGGCAGTGAAGCCATTATTGATAAAAAAGGCGTGGTTAGGGTGGAAATAAATCCAATTGGATGGATTTCCATAGAGGGAGTTCAGTGGAAAGCCAGATCCATTGATGGTACCAAAATTGATCAGGGCAGGATAGTAAGGGTGATGGGACGTGAAGGACTGACGCTTGTTGTAACATCCCTGATCGATTGATTTTATACGATAATCCTTAACCTTTGAAACATGGTTCCATCACGGTTACGTCAAAGTACAACATCTGTTATCATTCGAAGTAGCGAATAAGAGTTTATAAGATTCAAGAAAATCACACCCTATGACAAGGCATATTCTCGGCTTTGACGTTGGCGGTACAAAAATTTCAGCAATAGTGGGAAATGACAGGGGAGAAATACTCTCCAATGTAAGAAAACCCACGGTAAAGCATCTGGGAAAAAAGAGGCTTCTTGAAGAGTTCTACACCATGGGAACCAAGGCAATGGAGATAGCTGAAGTTGAGAGTGTTGACAATATTGGAATTGATTTTGCAGGCCTTGTTGACAGAGATAATGGGATTGTGGTATCATCACCCAATATACTCGGCCTTGATAATTTCAAGGTAGTGGAAGAAGTTGAGAAACATTTTGGAGTCCCTACGGTTCTGGAAAATGATGCAACTGCTGCCACCATAGCAGAGAGTATTTTCGGTTCGGGAAAGGGCGTGGATAATTTTGTATATTTCACTCTCAGTACCGGAATAGGAGGAGGAGCATTCGTCAACGGAAAATTATTCAGGGGAGCCCATGGAATGGCTGGAGAATTTGGTCATATGGTTATAATGTCAAATGGACCGAACTGTGGTTGCGGACGAAAGGGGTGCCTTGAAGCCATAGCAGGCGGGAAAGGAATTGCAAGGAGAGTTTCCGAAAACATAAGCGCAGTGAGAGATTCGGCCCTCTTTTCAAAAATAACTCCAGACAGGATAGATGCCGAGAAAGTATTCAGGTATATGGAAGAGGGCGATATGTTTGCCCAGCTCATCATTGAGGAGACCATATATTACCTCGCGGTTGGAATAGTGAACGTAATTAACATACTTGATCCGGAGGTACTGATCATAGGGGGCGGAATATCCAGGGCTGGAAAACTGCTTTTTGAACCATTAAGGACAGCCGTGGATGAGGAATTCAAGAGTATGAAGAGACCGGTAAAAATAGTACAGGGACTTGAAAACGGGCCAGATCTGGCTCCAATATCCATACCTCTTTACAGCTATTAATTTAGGTCCTGCAGTTCAGACAGGATTATAAAGCGTGTGGATTTGGCCTTCCTAGGTGTTTCCCTGTCTACCCATGAAGCCAAAGAGTTTGTCCTGCCATAGATTATATTCCTCCTTTACCTCCTCTACCTTCACAACCCTGAAACTTTTGCTCTCCTTTGCCTTTCCATATTTTTGAGTGAGTTCTTCCAGGTTTAATCTGGCATATGAATCAAATATAGATCTTATATCTGTTTCAACTTCTCTGCTTATTTTCTTTATTCCCTCCACCGCATATTCCGTTCTGAAGAAAACGTGCTCACCCAGTGTAACATGACTTATCTTCCATTGAGTTTCCAACTTCTTCATTATTTCATTTCCAGCAAGGTTGGAAATTGCCTCTGCGATGACGTTGTCTTGATCTCCATGATTGATCCGAAACGATATTTTTACAACATTTTTTGCCATAGTTCAGTCCTTTAGCACTGAATGAGGATCGGAATTGCGTATAAAAATAAAATCTTTGCAAGTTGATTATAGGTCTAAAAAATGAAATTCTTCCGCTTTGAGGAGAGGCGCTGGATAATGATAGTATTTCGCCAGAGTACTCTTAGATTTAATCGAATCCATTGAGCTTTCAGAACATTCCCTGGCATCCCCTACAATTCGGGGTAATCTCTAAATGCCACTATTTCTTTTGAATGACAAGAAGTAATGGGCATGCATACCACTACTATACACTGATCACCCGGATAAGGCAATACACAAAAACAACCTGAATGACTGTAAAAAATAGGTTATCTTAAAGAAAGTAGAATCAGAAGTATAAGACTATTCTGATACCTTGTGATTGATAAATTGATCCGTGATAATCATTAAATAAAATGGTTCTTATGATATTAAGAAAACAATGAGGGTTTTAAATGGTTTCTAAAAAAATTAAAATTGAAAAAATGGCGGGTAGCCAGCGAAAATATGCAGGAAACTCCAACAGATTCATGGACAACGATGTTCCAAAATACAGGTTTCCTGAAGGTAGAATGGAACCCAGATCAGCTTACCAGCTTATACATGACGAACTGAATCTTGATGGCAATCCTGGACTTAATCTTGCTACCTTTGTAACTACGTGGATGGAACCTGAGGCAGATAAACTCATCCTGGAAAATCTGCACAAGAACTTCATTGATCACTTCGAATACCCCCAGGTTGAGGTAATTGAAGAAAGAATTGTAAACATAATGGCCAACCTCTATAATATTCCAGATAAGGATGATTTTGTGGGCACATCGACCATAGGTTCTTCCGAGGCAATAATGCTTGGCCTCCTTGCACATAAGTGGAACTGGAAGGAGAAAAGAATCAAAGCTGGAAAGCCATTTGACAGGCCAAATATAGTTTTCGGTGCCGACACCCACATTTCCTGGGACAAATTCGCCAGATATTTTGACGTTGAACCGAGGATCATTCCTATTGCAAAAAATCGCTACACAATAACAGCAGATGATGTCCGAAAAAGTGTTGATGAAAACACAATTGCGGTTGGTGTTGTTCTTGGAACCACATTCACAGGCGAATTTGATCCTGTCGTAGAGGTCAACAACATGCTAATAGAACTGAAAAAAACAACCGGGCTCGACATTCCCATCCATGTTGATGCCGCAAGTGCAGGTTTTATAACACCGTTTCATGAACCTGATTTTCCATGGGACTTCAGACTTGAACAGGTGAAATCCATCAATACGTCTGGTCATAAGTATGGTCTGGTTTACCCAGGTCTGGGATGGTTGATTTTCAGAAATGAAAAAATGCTTCCTGAAAACCTGAAGTTCTACGTGAATTATCTTGGGGATGAAATGCCCACTTACACCCTGAACTTTTCAGAAGGGAGTTCAATGATTGTTGCACAGTACTACAACATAATAAGGCTTGGATTTGAAGGGTACAGATCTATTGTTGAGAAAATGATGGGAAATGCGCACTATCTGACCGAGAAGATTAGAAAGACCGGGTATTTTGATGTGCTGAATGATGCCACCCACATTCCTGTTGTCACATTCAAGTTTCATGAGGAAAAAAATTTCGATCTCTTCGATCTCTCTTACAAACTCAGGGAAAGAGGCTGGATTGTACCTGCATATTCACTACCCAAAAACGCAGATGACACCACAATTATGAGAGTCGTGGTGAGGGAGAATTTCACGGCTGACATGGTTGACATATTTGCAAACGATATTGATGTCGCCGTGAAATCTTTAAAGGTTAAACTTAAAAAATCACCAGAAAGATCGCCCAGACAAGGCCATGGAGTCTCCTGATTGTCCTTAGAATCACAGAACCTTTGAAAACAGTATTTGAGATCAGAGAAAACATATTCGAACGGGAAATGAATATTGTTCTCGTTCTTTTTTTGAATATTATGAAATGCCTGATGAGTACAATCACAAAGCATTCTTGTCTCACTGATCTGTAATTAAGGAAAAAGGGTTTCAGCGTATTCCTGTGTGTTAACTATAAGGTCCGGGTTCTCCAGGTATCGCCTCACTTCCATATTCACCCACTCCTCCGTTTTTGTAAAGTCAAAACCTTCTGAGTTTGCTTTCTCGGTTGACAGAATGAAGTCATCTTCACGATAGTATCTGGATCTGTCTTCTTTTGAACGTGAATCAAAGCAAATTCCCTTTCCCATAGCTTTCCCCATTAATCCGAGGAAACTCTTTATATCAAAAATTTCTCTGGACGCCCCATTATAAGAACCTTTTTTTCCATTGATTCCAAGCCAGGCCAGAAAGCGACCGGCATCGTCCACCCATGTGTAGTTTCTTCTTCCATTCTGCTCAGGTATCCAGAAACACTTTCCTTTCTCTATTCTTCTGAGATGATCCTGGAATCTCAGGGTACTGTCACCATTACCAATAATGCTGGGAAACCGTGCGGCCGAGACCCTGAAATCTGCGTTCTGGTATATGTATGCCTCAACGTTTCTTTTGCCGTCTGAATAGGAACTCTCACCTAATTTTTCATCAACCTCAAAATTATATGGATCAAACTGATCTTCATGAATTACTCCTGTTTTATCTGAGTATACAGCTGCGCTTGAAGTGAATATGTATGAACCAACTCTTCCACTCAAGAACCCGATGAGATCCTTTACATCTTTAACCCTGAAGGCCAGCTGATCATAAACAATATCAAAGTAATTGAAAGCCGATATTTTTTCCTCGATGGAAACCGAGTTGAAACGATCGAATTTCACGTAATTCACATTGCCTGTGAAGGACGGTGCTGTTCTTCCAGAAGAACCAACAACAACTTCATGTCCATCGTTCAAAAGGTAGTTCACGAGAATCCTGCCAATGAAACCTGTTCCGCCGATAACAAATATTTTCATAGTCTTTGGCAAATGCAGGAAAACATTTATAATTTGGCAATTCCCGGAAGTTATTCTATATATCTTCCTTTATAGAGCCGCCGACGGGATTCGATCCCGCGACCTCGTGCTTACCAAGCACGCGCTCTACCATGCTGAGCTACGACGGCGACCAACAGGGATATCCGGGAAACTATTTAATTTTTATTTGATTCCAGAAAATGGTCTGAACCGTAAATATATCGATTTACTGGATTTTTGCATTCTTTTGCTGAATACAGTTCTGTTGAAAGAATTCCTAATTTTGCGATATCTTAGTAACGAAAAGAATTTATCTTCTTATCCATAGGTTATGTCATGATGTCTATGTCCGATCAAAACCCAGACCAGATAAGGGGAATCTGGGAGCAGATATTCTTCCGTTACGGTTACATGGACAGGATAAACAAGCTGAGTGCAGTGTACCCGGAAGAGAAATCCCTCTATGTCTCATTCAAGCACATTCAGGACTATGACAAGGATTTCGCAACCTCTCTCACAATAGTGTCTGAATTTTACATAAGACTCGGTGAGGAAGTCCTGAGGGAGCTTATTCACCCTCCAAGAGGTAACGTGAAAAGGGTTAACATAAGGCTAACGGATTTTCCTGAAAACGAGTTCCGTATTGAAATAAGAGACCTCAGGAGCCCAAATGTCGGTACTCTACTCACAATCAATGGTATAATAAGGAAGAACACCGAGGTTTTGCCAAGACTGCAAACCGCAGCTTTCAGATGTGAGGATCCATCATGCGGACATGTAAATATGATGCCACAGGAACGTGGAAAAGTTGATGAACCTGCAGCCTGCGAACTTTGTGGAAAAGAGAGAAACAAGACTAAATTCAAGCTTTTAACAGAGGAGTCTGAATTTGTGGACTTCCAAAAACTTGAAATCCAGGAGAACCCAGAAACACTGGATGGAGGATCACAGCCCCAGAGAATAACTGTGATAGTTGAAGATGACCTCACGGGGAAGATATTTCCCGGGGACAGAATAATGATTGATGGGATCCTGAAGGCAGAGCAGAAAAGAGCTGGAAGCATAATGCTTACTGAATTCAATATCTATGTTTATGCGTTAAATTTCAGGAGAGTTAACAAGGAGATTGAGGATGTGAAGATAACAGAGGAGGATGAAAAGGCGATTCTTGATCTTTCAAAAGAACCGAATATAATAGAGAAACTTTCAGCCTCCATTGCACCAACAATTTTCGGAATGGAGATGGTGAAGAAAACTCTCGTCCTTCAGATGTTTGGTGGAATTCGTAAGACCATGAAAGATGGCACGACCATGAGAGGAGATATACATGTCCTCATGGTGGGTGATCCGGGTACTGCGAAATCACAGCTGTTGAAATACATGACTGAACTTTCCCCCAGAGGAGTTTTTGCATTTGGGCGTGGATCCAGTGCGGCTGGGCTAACTGCTGCTGCCATAAGGGACGACTTTGGTGAGGGGAGATGGACACTGGAGGCTGGAGCCCTTGTACTTGCAGACAACGGTTTTGCTGCCATTGATGAACTGGACAAGATGGATGAAAAGGATACAGCAGCCATGCACGAGGCCATGGAACAGCAGACCGTGACTATTTCAAAGGCAGGCATCATGGCAACCCTGAAATCAAGATGTTCGATCCTTGGAGCTGCAAATCCCAAGTTCGGCAGATACGATCAGTCAAGAACAATCGTTGATCAGATAGATTTCCCACCGCCACTTCTCTCAAGATTTGATGTCATATTCAAGATCATAGATAAACCGGATAGGGGAAATGATGACAAACTGGCTATGCATGTTCTGAGGGCCCACAGGGTGGGAGAGATTTACAAAAGCCTTGAACAGAATGATATTACCGGGTTGAATATACCGGAGGAGATGGAGTTCAATCCACCAGTTGAAAAGGATATGGTCAGAAAATATGTTTCCTATGCGAAGGGAAAAGTTTTTCCCAGGCTTTCGGACGAGGCAATAAACCTTCTCAGGGAGGAATATGTGAAAACAAGGAGTGGCAACCCGGATTCCATACCCATAACTGCAAGGCAGCTGGAGTCCACAATCAGGCTGGCCGAAGCAGCAGCCAGGGCAAGGTTGTCATCCATTGTAACAGAGGGTGATGCAATGCTTGCAAAACAGATTGTTGACTACTATCTCAAGGATGTCTCCACGCATAATGGAGAGGTAGATATTGACGTCCTATACACTGGAACAAGTTCAAAACAGAGAAATGATCTGGAGACAGTTTTCGACATAATCAGGGAACTTAAAAAAGAGAAAAACTCAGCTGAAATAGATGAGGTGATAAGCCTTTCCCAGGCCAGAGGGCTCAGCGTTGACAGAGCCGAGGAAGCAATTTCAAACCTCAAGAGAACTGGGCAGATTTATGAACCATCCTACAAAAAACTGGATGTGATCAGGTGAACGAAAAGATCAATATGAAGATATCCAGCATAAATGGGGAGGTACTGCTTGCAGCAGCTGACTCGTCAATTGTTGGGAAGGTCATAAGAGAGGGTAAGCTTCACCTTGATATAAGATCTGATTTTTATGGGGATATAAGAGTAAATGATGATACATTTGTCTCATCCCTTGGGGTATGCACAATAGCCAACCTTGTTGGGGAATACGTGGTGAAGAAGGCAATTGAAGAGGGGTATGTTGACCCTGACAATATAATATCAATTGACAATATACCTCATGCACAGTTCACGAAGATGCCCGAGAGCTGAGGATATGATATATTGGGCGATAAAGAGAAGAACGTAAGAGAAATTTTCAATTCGATACAGGACAAATATGACTTCCTGGATACTTTAATCAGCATGGGACAGGACGAAAGATGGCGCAGATTCATGGTAAAGAATCTTGAACTGAAGGACAATCTTGATGTCCTTGACTGCGGGGCCGGCACGGGCAAACTCACCCGCCAGATCATAGAAGCCTGTGGAACCTGCAGTACCACATGCCTTGACGTTACAGACAGCATGTTCAGGCCAAAATTGTTTCCAAACACAAGATTTATAGTGGCAAGTGCAGAACACATACCTCTGCCCGATGAATCAGTTGACCGCGTGGTTTCGGCATTTCTCACGAGAAATCTTGAAAATGTTGATAACTATTTCAGCGAAGTCCACAGAATTCTCAGAAAAAATGGAATCTTCATCAACCTGGATATTTTTGATCCAGAGATTCCGGTATACAGGCAGTTCTTCTCACTGTATTTCTACAGGATGATGCCCAGGATTGGAAACCGCATGACCGGAAGCAAATCATACTCTTATCTGGCTCAATCCGTGAAAAATTTCTATGATCATGAAACGCTTGAGACCAAAATCAGGAATTCCGGAATAACACTTGAAATTTCAAGACCCTTCATGCTTGGATCGGTATATGTGCACAAGGGAGTTAAGAGATGAATATTTTAGGAACCATAAATAATACAATAATGTATATATAGTGTGCATCAATGCTATTTTTATGATTTCAACACAGAACACAGACATAATACCGGAAAACTGGTACAATGTTGTTCCGGATCTTCCTGAACCACTGCCGCCACCCAGGGACAATGATCTGCATAAGTCTTCCATAGAGCTACTTAACCGCATACTTCCGAAAAAGGTAATTGAGCAGGAATTCACTTTCAGGAAATATGAAAAAATTCCGGATGAAGTGATGGAATTATATGAACAGATCGGACGCCCTACTCCCCTTGTAAGGGCGAGAAATCTTGAAAAATACCTTGATTATAAAGGGAAAATATTCTATAAATTCGAAGGCGCAACAGTAACTGGATCCCACAAAATCAATACCGCAATTCCACAGGCCTACTATGCCGCCAGTGAGGGAATCCAGGAGGTAACCACTGAAACTGGAGCGGGGCAATGGGGCACTGCCACGGCACTTGCATCATCCATGAACGGAATGAAATCCAAAGTTTTCATGGTAAATGTCAGTTACCGTCAGAAACCATTGAGAAAAACAGTCATGAATCTATATGGTGCCGAGGTCATACCCAGCCCTTCGACCATTACTGAAACTGGAAGGAAATTCCTTTCCCAGAGTCCGGATCATCCGGGTTCCCTGGGGATAGCAATATCGGAAGCTGTTGAATATGCGCTTGACAATGACATAAGATACCTGCTTGGTAGTGTAATGAATTCTGTCATAACACACCAGAGCATAATTGGACTTGAAACCCAGAAGCAACTGGAAATTATGGGTGAGGAAGCTGATGTCCTGATAGGATGTGTGGGAGGAGGCAGTAATTTCGGGGGATTTATTTTTCCACTTATGAGGGATGGAAGGGAAAGAACAATAATCTCATCAACAGCTCGAGAGGTCCCAAAGTTCTCAAAGGGAAAATACAGGTATGATTACGTGGACAATGCAGGAATTCTGCCCTCCATAAAGATGTATTCGCTCGGTTCGGATTTTGTGCCTGAAAGTATATATGCTGGAGGACTGAGATACCATGGAGCCTCACCATCCCTGTCACTGCTTGTTAAGAATGGAATCGTAAAATCAGAAGAGGTTGGGGAGAAGCAGGTCATAGATGCCCTGCGGATTTTTGCAAATACACAGGGAATAGTTGCTGCCCCGGAGTCCGGTCATGCCATAGCATCCACCATTGAATATGTGAAGTCGAACCATGATGAAAAGAAAACAATTGTTGTGAATGTCAGTGGACACGGGCTTCTGGACATGTCCATTTTCGCGGGAGAGTGATATAAACGAAAAACAGGATAATACTGTATTTCACAATAGGGTTTCCCGATAACGACACACTTCAGGAATTTTCTGATGCAATACCGGATCATTCAATAGATTATGTGGAGCTTGGATATCCCTCACGAAGAGCCTATTACGATGGTCCCAGGATAAGGGAAACACATGAGGCAGGTGTGGTTAATTTCAATGAAACCTCTATAGAGAAGCTTTCAGCCTCACTTAAAAGAAAGGCAGAAAAGATCTATCTTCTTGCCTACCACGATGATTTTTTGGAAAACAGGGAAAAAATCTATGGCATACTTAAGAGATGTGGATTTTCGGGGCTTATAATACCAGATCTGCTGACGGATTTTTACGATGAGAATGAGGATATCATAAGGGAGATCCAGGGCTCTGGTTATGAATATATACCTTTCTTCAACCCATCTTCTCCTGACAGGGTAATAAGAAATGTATCAAAAATCTCGAACTCATGGGTATACTACGGGCTAATGCCCTCAACTGGAATAAATGTACCATACAGCCAGGATGCTGTGGTATCGAGGATCAACTCAATCCTGGTTGACAGGGAGATAAACTTCGGCTTCGGCATAAGAAGTGTCGATGATGTGAGAAAACTCGTATCTTACGGAGCACATGGAGCCGCAATAGGAACACTTCTGATCACCATGCTTGAAAAACACGACATTGATGGCTTCAGGCAGTTTATCAACGATCTGGTGGTGATGAGAAATGCATGAAACACAGGAAAAGATGTTCAACCGTGACCTTTCATATCAGGAATCCTACTCAATAATGAAAAGACTCGCTTCTCCAGATGCATCGGATCGGGATCGGATCGCACTTCTCAGCATGATTCACCAGAAGGGTGTTACAGCCACTGAAATGGCGGGTTTTTCCGCAGCTATTAGGGATTTCGCCCTTATATCCCCTGTTGATGGTGTATCAGATATTGTTGGAACAGGAGGTGATCTGATGAACACCATAAATGTCAGCACTGCAGCTGCAATAACTGCATCTTCCATGGGGATAAGGATCGCGAAGCATGGAAACAGGGCAGTTACTGGGAAGATTGGAAGCGCAGACTTCCTTTCCAGGTTAGGCTACAGGTTTGATTTCAAACGTGAGGAACTTCTGGAAAAGATCAATAAAAATAATTTTGCATTCCTCCTTGCACCACAGTTCAATGGAACTTTCAGGATGTTTTCAGAGGCAAGAAAACAACTGCCTTATAAAACTGTCTTCAACTACCTTGGACCTGTTACAAACCCGGCAGATCCAGAATGCATAATCATAGGTTCCTCCGAACTGTCAATGGTTCCGGTGTTTGCCGGAGTACTGAAGGAATCTGGAAAAAGGGGAGCTGTTGTGATCTCTTCCAATGGGATGGATGAAGTTTCGCCCTTCTGCCGTTCAAAGATTATGTTTGTGGATGAAAGAGTAACCGAAGTGGAAATTGAACCGGAGAACATCACCGGAAGATCCATAGATATTCATGATGTTGCCAGCAGCGATCCGGAAAAAAATTTTAACATGACTCTGTCCGGACTCAGGGGAGAAGATAAAAAAATTGCAGGGTTCATTGCCCTGAACGTTGCCCCGCTTCTTGTGGCAAGAGATGTGCACAGCAGGTTAAACGATGCCTATGAAGATGCCCTTGAAACCATCATGTCTGGAAGGGCAGCCATTCAGGTCAATAAAATTGGAGGGAGATGATTTGCAGAATGATGAAATCGTGAAGATATGTGGCATCGCCCGTTTACAGGATGCCTCCTTTGCAATGGATCTGGGATATGATATCATTGGCGTAATACTTGACGAAACAGTACCCAGGCATGGCACCGTTGATCTTCTGGAAAACATTAAAGACATGGGAGCAACAACCGCTGCCGTTTACACATCACTGGAATCCGTAGATCACGATCTTGCTTCAGCGGACTATATCCAGCTCCATTTCAATCATACAGCTGAACAGATAAAGAGTTTAAAGTCGAAATCAGGAAAAGGAATAATCTCTGTTTTAAAGTATGGAGGAAATGGAATTACGGAATCCGACATAGGTGAAAGACTGAATGCGGGTGCTGATCTGGTTCTTGTAGAGAACAGGGAAGGCATTGTAAAATTTCTGGATGGATTAAGGCCCTTATCGGGAAATCCAAGAATAGGTGTCGCTGGGAAGATAGGACCCTCTAACGTTGGCACCATCAGGAAATTTGGGTTCAGGTTCATAGATGCCAGCAGTTCCCTTGAGATCAGCCCCGGAAAGAAGGATCACAGCAGGATGAAAGAGTTTATTGAAGCTGCGAGGTGCCAGCATGCCACTGTCTGAACTCATACCCTCCCTGATTGATGAGAATGAGAATTTTGCATATTTCTGCAAATTTGATGATTTGAACAGGATCAGGGGAACCGAGGTCCTGTTCCAGTCCAATGCTGATCCACTCATGATGAAAACATCTGATGAAATTGGCCGTTTTTTCAACAGGATAAAAGATCTTGAGGATGGCATCTCTGTTCCCCTGGTCGTTTCGTTTGATTTTATAGAGGAGAATTTCAGGGGAGTCAAATTCATGAAGTCCAAGTGGCCAGCTGTAATGGCTCTCCTTCCAGAAAAAACAACTAAAGGGACATACCTGAGAGACATGAACAGGGATAGAAGAATACTTACCAGCCAGAATCTTGAAGATGAAAAACTTGAGAGGATCATTTCCGGTCTCAGGGACAGAATCAGACAGGGTGAACTATTACAGGTTGTTATTTCCAGAGACTTTCAATTACCAGCATTCGATCCTGTAAAGTGCCTTATGGAGTTCCTTGAATTTGACAGATCTGTCTATGTTTACTATTATAAGTTTGGTGAATACCAGATTATTGGGAGCTCGCCTGAGAACCTTGTCACAATGATTGGAAATAAACTGATAGTTGACCCCATAGCCGGAACGGCGAGAAGAGGGAATACAGTTGAGGATGATGAATTACTCGGAAAAAAACTCAGGGAAGATCCAAAGGAGCTTTCTGAGCACAGAATGCTGGTGGATCTTGCCAGGAATGACCTGGCAAGGATATCCCTGCCTGGATCCGTAAGGGTTGAGAGGAATATGGAGATAGGAAAATTTGGAAATGTTCAGCACCTGGTGAGCAGGGTCTCCTCAACTGCGGAAAACAACGACAAATTGAATGTGATCAGATCAGTTTTTCCGGCAGGGACTGTCAGTGGATCACCCAAGAGGAGAGCCCTGGAACTTATTGGACAGTTTGAGGATACACCCAGAGGGGCATATTCAGGTTGCCTCGGAATCGCCGGAAATGACGGCATGGACCTTGCCCTGCTCATAAGAAGTGTGTATTCAAGCGGTGATGGTTATTATACAAGATCGGGAGCTGGAATTGTGAATAATTCAGTTCCTGAAAGAGAGGTACAGGAGATATTCACAAAGAGCCTGAATGTAATGGAGATTGAAAAAATTGAAAGTTTTAATGATTGACAACTACGATTCTTTCGTTCATAACCTTGTTGACTACATAAGACAGGAGGGGGCTGAGGTAGATGTTGTTCCAAACGACAGGTTAACCGGAATCAGTATCGAAGATTATGACGCAGTCGTAATATCCCCTGGACCAGGCAATCCTGCTAACCCATGGGACAGAGGCCAGATTGCCGAACTCTTCGACGAACTGAGGAGTAAGAAGTTGCTGGGAATCTGTTTCGGGCACCAGATACTTGCCATGTTGCTTGGTTCCCAGATAACAGTCTCAGGAAGAATCTACCATGGGGAGGTTGACAGAATCAGAAATGACGGTTACGGAGTATTCAATGGAATACCTGAACATTTCAATGTGGCCAGATACCATTCCCTGGTGGTGGAACCTTCTGGCAGTGTTATTGTTGATGCCGTTTCTGAAACGGATGGAAGCGTGATGGCATTTCATTCTTCTGACGGGAAGATAATCGGTCTTCAGTTCCATCCGGAAAGTTTCTACTCGGAGTTTGGCCATGAGATCCTGAGAAATTTCCTGGTGATGCCGTGATGAATGTTGTTGAAGAAATATACAGAAGAAACAATATGCGAGATCCTGTAAAGGAAAACCGCAGAAATAGACCGGTATTAAGCATGCGTGAGAGTATAAGGAAATTAAACTCAATGAAGATGATTGGCCTGGTTGCAGAATTCAAAAGATCATCCCCGTCCGGATTTACTGCACCCCCAGATCTTTCACTTGAGAAGTATTTCTCCGGAATTCCTGCAGGAAATATTGGAGGAATCAGCATACTTACGGAACCGGATTACTTCCTTGGAAGTTATGGGGACATTGAAGCGTGTCAGGACTTAAATCTACCCATACTTGTGAAAGACTTCATCTCAACCACGGAAATGATTGACAGTTCATTCAATTCCGGAGGAGACTGCGTTCTCCTAATAAGTGATTTCCTTGACCATAAGATCCTGTCAGCGCTCTATGACCATGCGCTGAGTCTGGGGATGGACGTGCTTGTGGAATTTCACGATGCGCCATCAGCTGCAGGTCTTGATTCCTTTGAGAAAGCGATAATTGGGTATAATAGGAGAAACCTCAGGAACCTGAAGATGGAGCCAGATCCAGAGGGTATTGGTGCCATAATGAAGATAAATAACATGCGTATTCTCGAAAGCGGACTGAACAGAACAAATATCAGTTCTGGAATACTGAAAGGATTCAATGGGGTACTTGTCGGATCATCCATACTTTCTGGTGAGGATGTTCCGCAAAGATTGGAAAATATGGAGTTTGAAGAATATGTTTGAGATTTATATAAATGATGATTTGAAACTGTCCATGGATGATCTGATATTCATAGCCGGGCCATGTGCCGTTGAAACTGAAGATCAGGTAGACAGGACTGCCAGATTCCTCAGTGGTCTTGGAGTGCGGATTCTGAGGGGTGGGGCGTATAAACCAAGGACATCCCCGGACAATTTCCAGGGACTTGGAGAAGAAGGATTGAAAATGCTCGCCTCTGCCGCAGAGGAGACAGGAATGGCTGTTGTGACGGAGGTAATGGATACAGACGACATAGGAACTGTGTCCAGATATTCCGACATACTCCAGGTTGGTTCCAGGAACTCACAGAATTTTCCTCTGCTTAAGAAACTTGGAAGACAGAAGAAGCCTGTTCTTCTTAAGCGTGGTTTTGGAAATACTGTGGATGAGTTTATCAATTCCTCCAGGTATATATCACGGGAGGGAAACAGGCAGATAATTATGGTTGAAAGAGGGATAAGGACATTCGAGACTTCCACCAGATTCACCCTGGATGTTTCTGCGGTACCCATCGTAAAAGAGATGGTTGATTACCCTGTCCTGATTGATCCAAGCCATCCCGCCGGGAAAAACCGTTATGTTCAGCCCCTTGCACTTGCAGGTCTTGGGGCAGGTGCCGACGGTCTGATGGTTGAGGTCCACCCAACACCGAAGAACGCCCTGAGCGACAGTGAACAGCAGCTTGATTTCCATCAGTTCGAAAATCTTTACAATGCATCAGTTTCCATGTTTTCCTTCATGAAAGGACTTCCCAGCATGGAGCTTATAAAAAAATTGGAATGAATAATGGCATGAAAATAATACAGATTTATAGCGATGATGGTATTACTATTCATGCCTGACACAAAGATTATTGCAACCATGGGACCGGCCAGTGCCCATATCACCGTACTGGAGAAAATGGCTAAAAATGGACTCTCCGCAGTAAGAATAAATACTGCGCACGCGGAACCGGGATACATTGCCAGCATTAAGAAAATGGTTGACGAAGTTAATAAAAAACTTGGAACTTACATTGGTGTTCTTGTTGATCTGAAAGGTCCGGAGCTCAGGACAGGGGAGTTTCCGGGGGGAGGCTTTGATGTAAAAGCTGGAAGCAAGTATGTACTTGCACCTGAAGGTACAAAGGGAGATGTGTTCACAATCAATCATCCCGCCATACTGAACTCACTATCCACGAATGATCTCATCCTTATGAGCGACGGCAGATTCAGGTTCAGGGTAGTAAAATCTGAAGGGGATAGTGTTACCGTCAAATCCCTTGATTCCGGAAAAATGAGGGACAGGTCAAGAATTAATGTCCCCGGGAAGTACCTTGACCTGGGTGTACTTACTGAGAGGGACATGATGTTTCTCAGGGAGGGAATAAAGGAGAATGTTGAATTTTTTGCCCTTTCCTTCGTTCAGAAAAAGGAGAATGTTGAACATCTTCAGAAACAGATCATGATGAATGGAGGAGATCAGCTCATTGTTTCCAAGATAGAGACAAAGAGCGGTCTGCAGAACATAAAGACCATCAGCAGGGTCTCTGACCTTGTCATGGTTGCAAGGGGGGACCTTGGAGTAGAACTCCCCCTTGAGGAGGTTGTGGTGGCGCAGAAAAAGATCATAGAGGAATCTCATAAGTACGGTGTACCGACCATAGTTGCAACGCAGATGCTTGAATCCATGGTGAGTTCATCTTCACCCACAAGGGCTGAGGTATCGGATGTAACCAATGCCATAATGGACAACACCGACTGCCTGATGCTTTCAGAGGAGACTGCCATAGGAAAGTTTCCCGTGGAAGCCGTGGAATATCTCGGGAAGATCTCAAGTTATGTGGAGGAAAAGGTTGCTGATTTCAGGGAACCTTATGAGTTCCTTGGCAACAGGGTAGCCTATTCCATTGCAAAGGCAGCCAAGGTGGTAGCTGCCGAGATAGAGGCAGATGGAATAGTCGCATTCACCAAATCCGGAAACACTGCGAAGATGATTTCAGCCGTTCGGCCGTGTGTCCCCATATACACCATGGTTATGGATTCTCACCTTGGCAGAAAACTCAACCTGTTCAGGGGTGTACGACCTGTAAAGATAGATGTGGGTGATTACCAAGGCAATGATCTCTATGAGACAATAATGAGTGCAGAAAAATGCCTGAAACTGAGGAAGGGTTCAAGACTTGTGATAACCTCCGGTGCACCGAATTTCCTGTTCGGTGGAACAAATGATGTTATGGTATCCACTTTCGGTAAGTTTCTGGGAAGGGGTTACCCTGTTGGAAAATCATTCAGGGGTAAGGTGGCTGGAAATCACTTAAAAGGAGATATTCTCATAGTGAACGACGATGTCAGTGAACCCAGGGATGAATTCAAGATCTACAGGGGAATTATATTCACGGGAAAAGCTTCACACGATGTTATGGATAGCCTGAATGCCATGGGAATTTCGGTACTTTACAATACAAAGATAAAGGAAAAAATATCAGAGGGTGACCAGATATTTGTTGATGGATATACAGGAATAATAAATTCCTGATCCCATCAGAATATATCGTCTCTTATTGTGCTGATTTTCAGGTCTTTTCCAGAATAGTCCACATACATGTTCTTCAGTTTCACGTATTCCTCTATTCCGTATTTGCTCCCTTCTCCAGCCTGTCCCGTCATCCTGAAACCCGTGTGGTAGCCCTGGGATGATTCGGGTCCTGGCATATTTACATATACTTCACCAAACCGTATTTTCTCCGCTGCAAGGAATATGAAGTTTGGATCCTTTGTGAAGAGATAGGATGCAAGACCGTACTTTGAATCGTTGGATTTTTCAATTGCCTCATCTATGCTGGAAACCGGTGCAGCGCCCAGAATTGGACCAAATATTTCTTCCTGGAACAGGACTGAATTCTGGGGAACATTGTCCAGCAGGGTAGGCTCAAAGAAATATCCACCCTTGAATTTTCCTGGGATATCGGCTTTCCGGCCTCCGGTAAGTATCTTTATGCCGCTGGTTCTGGCATCTTCCGAAAACTTCTCAGCAGATTTAAGTGCACCCGCATTGATAAGTGGTCCGACATCAGAAACGTTCGGGTCTCCTACCTTGAGCCTTCTGGTTATATCAACAAACTTATTCATGAATGATTCATATATTTCCTCGTGAATATAGAGTCTCTCAGCTGCTATGCATGACTGCCCCACATTCAGGAATTTTGCCCACAGGAGTGTTTTGAGGGTATTCTTTATATCAGCATCTTTCCAGACTATGAATGGAGCTTTTCCTCCAAGTTCAAGCACAAGTTTTGCCATATTTGATGATGCCTGGCCCATGATCCTCTGTCCTGTTGCTGTTGATCCCGTCATGGTGATCAGGGCAATTTTCTTGTGGGCTACAACATAATCTCCAATCTCACTGCCCTTTCCAGTGACCATGTTCAGGACGCCCTTTGGTATCCCGGCTTCCACAAATTTTCTCACTATCCATTCTGCCGTGAATGGGGTATCACTGCTCGGCTTCAGTATAACCGTATTACCTGTGAGCAACGCGGGAGCGAGTTTTCTCACGACCATAGCTGCCGGAAAATTCCATGGAGTAAGGGCAAGGACTATTCCATAAGGAACCTTGTACTGGTAGATCTTCCTCCTGGATGTGTCTCCTTCCACAATATCTCCGGTGATCTTTCTGGCAAATTCCGCATAATACTGTATCTGATCCAGAACTCCGTTGACCTCATCTCTTGCTTCCCTCAGTATTTTACCATTTTCGCTCACGAGAAGGTTCTCAAGTTCCTCTCTTTTAGCCGCAATCAGATCCCTTGCCCTGTAAAGTATCCTGGCTCTTTCCACGGATGTTGTATCTGACCATGTTGCGAAACTGTCCTCTGCCGCATCTATTGCCCTGTCAACATCCTCCTTGGTACCGGCCGGAAACAGTCCAAATACCTCTCCAGTGCTTGGATTGATCTTTTTGATCTCTTCACCCGATTGCGATGAGACCCATTCTCCATTTATCAACATCTTCATGAATTTCATAGCGCACCAAGAGATAAAAGTTTTGTGAAATATTGTGTATGTATGGGAGAATGGCTGAATCCAGTGCTCCCTAACAGTGCGATATGGTTATATACATTTTTAGACTTCTCGGACCTACCTTAAATTTGGTGATAATGGATGAACGATGGCGACTTTATCAAGATTGATTTCGAAATGCGAACGGGTGAGGACAGGAAATTAGTTGCTACTAATTTGAAAGACCTTGCCATGGAGAATAACATTTACGATGAGAGTAAAACATATAAGGATGCGGTGCTGATAGTTGGAACTGAAAACCTGTTCAAGGAAATAAATGAGTCCTTCAAGAACACTGAAATTGGAAAAGAGACTGAGGTGGAGATCAAAGCCGAGGATGCTTATGGCCTGAGGGATCCAAATAACATAAGAGTCCATACAGTGAGAGAGCTCCAGAAGCTTGAGATAGACCCAGTAGTGGGAAAGGAGGTGACGATTAACAAGAAGAGGGGAAGGATTATATCCGTAACACCTGGAAGAGTCCTTGTTGACTATAATCATCAGTATGCAGGTAAACCTGTCTTTTACAAATATACCATAAAAAGTGTTGTAGAGGACCCTGTTGAAAAGGCCAGATCAATCATTGAAATGAATTACACCCAGAGTGCGGACAAATTTGACCTTTCTATTGAAAACGACTTGTTTACAGTTAAATTACCAGAGGAGGCAAAGTTCGACCCTTTCTGGATTGAGGCTAAATTCAATATAGTAAGCGAAGTCAGGAAATATCTCCCCGATCTCGACATAAACATAGTTGAAACATATTCCAAACCGGAAAAGAAAGAGGAACCACCCTCCGAAGAACCAGTGAAAACAGAAGAAGAGAAAAAGGAAGAAGAGATTAAGGAAGATCAGAAATAATATCCATGACAGACCCCGAATCAGTCAGTTCGGAAACTATTTCCAATATTTTTAAGGATCTTGCTGAGAGGGTCACCGTAATTCTTGTGGAACCACATATTGAAGGGAATATAGGTGCAGTTGCAAGGGCCATGAAGAATGCAGGTCTTGCTGAACTTACCTTGATAAACCCTCCTGAACTTGGAAATGAGGCATTTGCCAGGACTATGGGTGGCAGGAACATTCTGGAAAACGCCAGGATAAGTGATTCCCTTGCATCCGTGGCGGGTGAGTACTCTGTCCTGGCTGGAACCTCCAGCACGGCAACCATTAACAATAAGAAATTCAGACGCATTCCAGTGAGTCCTGAGGAATTCTGGAGAATGAACATTAATTCCAGAAACAAGATAGCGCTGGTTTTTGGAAGAGAGGGAGATGGACTGCGGAACAGCGAACTGGAAATATGTTCCCAGTTCCTTTTTATTCCGGCAAACCCTGAATATCCGGTATACAATCTTTCCCATGCAGTTTCCATAATACTTTACGAGATGGTTAGACAGGCACTGGAAAATAATACAGTGGAAACAAACCAAGTGGAACCTGTTAAACCGGAGAATTTTAATCTCATGCTTGAAAGAATTTACCAGATACTGGATATTGTGTCGTATCCAGCCTATAAGAGAAAGAACACCGAAGTGATGATCAGGAGAATACTTGGGAGGGCTTTATTAAGCGACACTGAATTCTACAAGATGATGGGAATACTCAAGATCATACGAAAGCGACTGTCAGGTGAAGACGATACCGTCTTGAAAGAACAATAAGTCTGCTCAAGAAACGTTTATTAATTGTTTAACATTATGGCACTGCACTAGATGGTAACAATGTCATTGAAAGTAGAAAGAAAGTCAAACCCGTATCTTAGGGATACCATATTAAATTTAAGCACAATTTCAAGGGAGGCTGGCTCAGTCTTCTGGCGGGACATAGCTGAGAGGCTGTCTGAAGGAAGGGAACGATACGCCTCCATTAATCTTGGTAAGATAGACCGGCTTGTCAAAGATGGGGAAACAGTCGTTGTTCCAGGTTCAGTTCTCGGGTCTGGATATTTTGAAAAGAAGAAAGTGACAGTATCCGCACTGAACATATCTGAAAAAGCAAGGGAAAAGCTTGCTTCCTCCGGATCCAGGTTCATAGCACTGGAAGAACTTGCAAAAGATAATCCAAAGGGCACAAATTTTAAAATTCTGAGGTAATTGAAATGATGTATATTGACGCTGATAACGCAATTTACGGGAGGCTGTCCACATTTGTTGCTAAGAAGCTTCTTGAAGGAGAGGAAGTGGTAATCGTAAATGCAAACCGCGTTGCCATTACCGGAAGCAGGAAATTCCTCCTGAACAGGTTTGTTGAGAGAAGGGACATAGGAAGTAACCGTAAGGGACCATATTATCCCAGAACTTCAAACCAGATTTTAAGAAGGGCCATCAAGAACATGCTTCCAGTCAGCACCACAAGAGGAAAATCAGCACTTGAAAGATGCATGGTTTATGCCTCAGTGCCAAAAGTAATGAAGAACAAGGAATTCAAGAAGTTAGAAGAATTTGAAAACAGGAGAGTTAGTGGATTCGTAACACTTCAGGAAATATCAAAGACACTTGGTTATAAGGTGAGAGAGTGAAAGGTCAGAATATCATAATAACCTCGGGCAAGAGGAAAACTGCCATAGCAAAAGCTGTTACAACTAAGGGAAAAGGTATCATTACCATAAATGGATACCCTGTGGAACTCTACCCGGTTGACATACTTAAGGAAAAGATCATGGAACCCATTAAGCTCCTGGGAGAAAGAGTTGACCAGATCAACATAGACGTCAAGGTCAAGGGTGGGGGTACAACCGGCCAGGCAGATGCATCCAGAACTGCGATTGCAAATGGAATAGTGAAATTCTTCAAGGATGACACAGTGGAAGAAGCCTACAGACAGTATGACAGAACAATGCTTGTAAACGATATAAGAAGAAAAATGCCAAAGAAACCCATGGGAAGCGGAGCCCGGGCAAAGAGACAGAAATCTTACAGGTGATTTAATTGATTATACCGGTTAGATGTTTCAGTTGTGGGAAGGTCGTTGCTTCTGACTATGTGAAATATATGGAGAGGATGAATGAGATCAAATCATCGGGCAGGGAAGTGACACCGGATGAAATTTCAAACATACTTGATGATTTACACGTTGAAAGATACTGCTGCAGAAGAATGATACTATCTCACACTGACCTCATAGACGAGATATTGCCCTTCTCGTAAGGGGACCGTGGGGTAGTTTGGTATCCTACCAGCTTGGGGTGTTGGTAACTTGAGTTCAAATCTCAACGGTCCCATATAGTTTAAGGTCGGTTCCATGAGGATTTGCACCTGCCTTGATTACCTTAATCCTCCCTAATTCGGGTTCTACCGCTCTTGAATCTTCGAGAGAGACGCAAATTAGATTTGTTCTCAACTCAACATCTTCGGGGGAACCTGACCGGGTAAGGGTGAGAACCTGTTTGGGTTTGTACTCGTGTTTTGAATTTCATTCGAAAAATCTCCACCTTCTTTTCTTTTACGTGTTCTGCAACTTCTCTTCTTTTAGAATTATCTTACTCCTGGGTACTTTTTAGCAAGACGCTATAAGATCCTTTAAGCCTTAATAGCCCGATATATGCCGGGAAAAATCAAAAGATCAATGTACTGAACTAAACCTGACCCGGTACCAGTCTATTAATATCTACTTTATCAAAATCTCTATCAAAAGATACTATGCCCTCTGCACCTATCTTTTTAGCGACATAAAACTGCAGAGTGTCGTCGAAGTCGAGTTTGATCTCCTTCATGAGCAAAGCTATTGCGATTTCATCTGACGTGTCTGTATCATACACCCTGAGTCCTATGGATGAGTTAACATTGTGGAGAAAAGCTGAAGTATGCTCTGGATTTTTGATAATTGCCTCTATAGCATGAAGGGAGAAACGAGTAATAGTTGCTTCAATGTCTCCGGTGGCAACTGAGTTTAGGAACTTCTCACATTCGATTGATTTTTCCTGCTGTAGCATCAGTTCTAAAATGATGTTAGTATCTACCAGAAGCAAATAATACCGCCTTCAGTTTCTGTCCTTTCTTACACTCTTTTTTTCAATGTCTTTCCATGCTTTATGCTGAAGTTGAACCGATGTTTCGTTCCTATCTTTCAGGATACCAGTAATATTATTCCAATTTGGTTTACCTTCACTTGTGTATTGCTTCAAGAGTTCTTCAATTGCCTTTTTGATGGCTCCTTTCTTAAACCCATGAGTTTCGAAGGCTTTCCTCTTAAACTTGTTGAGTAGTTCTTCATCCAGTTCTACTTTAAGAGTTTCGGACATAAGTACATAAGTACATAAGTACCTTTTAACCTTTGTTATTTCTTTGAAAACATGCGACACACCTAATCCAGGTATGGTGGAAAACAAAGTGAGGTTACAA
>JAKADT010000093.1 GCA_021820245.1 Thermoplasmata archaeon
GTGAATATTAGTGTTGACCATTCCATGGAGATGGCTAAATTTAAAGAACTACAGAAATATTTCTACTGCATGAAAAGAGATGTTGAGATAGACGACTATTTCAGGATGAAAAATATAGGTGGACTTTCTGCTTCCGGTGACGGCAGATTTATTGCATTTTCCGTATCCAGGGTTTATAAAGACTTCGGGAAAGGAAATAGTTCATACATCAACCTCAAAGATCTATCAACTGGAGAGATCAGGCAGTTTGGCATGGAGGACGCCATGAATTCCAGTACGTCATTTTCGCCCGATAACAGGATACTTTCATTCATATCTGTTAAAAACTCCCAGAACTTCTTCAGCACTGTAAATCTTGAAACTTACACTGAGCAGTCCATTCTCACTCAGGGAAAGATCGAAAGCTACAGATGGGTGGACAGTGAAACTCTGCTTTTCCTCACAGTGGTTGAACCAAAAAAGAAGTCCGGTGGTTCTGAAGGCGATGACGGGTACTTTTTTGAGGAGGACGAACCGGGGCGGAGACTTTTCAGGTTTACCTTCAGGGATGGATTCTCCATACTGGATGAAAAACTGCAGATCTGGGAATTTGACTTTTCCGGTGGAAAGATTGTCGCAGTTGCTTCCGGCAGTGACCGGGAAGGGTCATGGTATAACAACTACCTGATTTCAATGGATCTCAACGGTAAGTGGAAAAAAGCATATTCACCACCATACGGGCAGGTTGCAATGCCATGGGTATCGCCGGATGGGAGAAAAGTTGCCTTTCTTGAATCCATGTGGAGCGATAGAGGGGTGACTTCAGGTGATATCATGATGCATGATTTTCTGACGGGTGAAACAGAGAATCTGACAAAAAACATTCCGAAGAGCTATTCGTGCGTTTCGTGGTCAGGAAACTACACATTTTACGCTCTCTCCGATAATATGGGAACGTTTGAAATAACACACTTTTCCAGTGAAGAAAAGGTTCTATGGTCAGGTAATGGCAGCGTTTTCCCGGGATTTGCCCCCTCGTTTGCCAGGAACGATAAAAAGGCATTTCTTGTATTTTCCAGCAGGGAAATGCCACCTGAGATAATATCTGTGGATTTGAAAACAGGATCATGGGAAAAGGTTACGGAAATAAACCAGGAACTGAACGATCTGAAATCATATCCATGGGAGACCATAACGTGGAAGGGCAGAGATGGCATTGAGATATACGGACTGTTCAGAAGTGCCGGGAAGAGGATGCCCCTTCTGGTATATGTGCATGGTGGCCCTACTTCTTCGTCAAGGGAAATTTTCCTGGATGCTTACTCCTATCTGGTTCCAAAGGGATACTCCATCTTCATGCCCAACTTCCGGGGAAGCACAGGGAAAGGAAGAGAGTATGCCGAACTTAACCGGGGGGACATGGGTGGCATGGATTTCCAGGACATACTTGCCGGGATAGAATTTCTGAAGGAAAAAGGATATATTGATCCGGAAAGGCTGGCTGTGACAGGTGGATCTTACGGAGGATTCATGACATCATGGGCTGTTACACAGAGTGACATATTCAAGGTGGGAATTGGACGTTTCGGCATCAGCGACTGGAACAGCTTCCACGGTACAACAAATATTGCAGAATGGGACGAGATCCAGTATGAGGAAAGCCCATACCGATATGATAAATTCGTAAAATTCTCACCATTGAGGTATGTTGAAAACGTTAAGGCAAAAATCCTCCTTATGCATGGAAAGGACGATCCATGCGTTCCCATAGGCCAGTATTTCCAGTTTTACAGGGCACTTAAGGAACATGGAAAAAGCGTGAGATTCCTCATCTTCCCAAGAGAGGGTCACGGATTCCAGGAAAAACACCATTTGAGGCAGGCCATGGAGGAAACACTGAAAATGCTTCAGGATAACCTCTAATATTCCCAATTCAGATTCTTAGCACGGCGGAAACACCGACTCTTTTATTAATTATTTTAACCTTCTAGTTAATATATCTTGTAATTGATTAACTTTTATGTTAATCAAAATACCAGAAAAGGCAATTTCCGGTAGAATCGGAAAGATGTTTATGCTTGAAAATGGAATGCTGTGGCGAGTTGGTCTCGCCAGATTCACAGGTTCCACCGGTATGGGTTCTATCATTCCATTCATGGCACTATTCCTGTATTCTGTAGAAGGACTTTCTCCCTACGCCATTGGTGTGATATTTTCCGCAACCTATCTTGCAGGAATGGTCATCCAGCCCGCAGGTGGCCACATCTCCGACAAATATGGCGAGAAGAAAACCCTATCAGCAGGTATCTGTGCATCATTTCTGCTTTACCTTTCAATGTGGGTTTTTGCTTCCCTGGGTATGCAGGCCTCATTCATTGTCATGGCTTACATTATGACCTCCATAGCCAGTTCTCTTTCCTATTCGCCTTATTATTCGCTCATAACAAAATCGTCATCAAAGGAGGATATGAAGAGAACCTTTGGGATATTTCGTGTCATCTTCAATCTTGGGTTCATAATTGGGCCCATTGCAGGCTCCTTCATCTCAATGGTAAACTTCTCCGACATATTCCTGTTTGCATCGTTTTTCAGGTTTCTTGAGCTTATCATAATACTATTCGCAGTTGGATCACCTGTGAAGACCATGCAGGATATGATCCAGGGGAACAAAACCACAAAAGCTTCTGAAAACAGGGTTTCAGGCATTAACAGAAAACTCCTGTACTTTTCGCTTTCTGTCATGTTCCTGGCAATGATTGGATCGCAGATTCAGGTATCTCTTCCTCTTTTCGCGTTCAGCAGGGGTGGAATCACAATACCTGAATATGGGTACATATACGCAATGAATGGGCTTGTTGTTGTGGTTGGTCAGTTCCTGATCAACAGGATTTTTGCAGATATTGATGATATTGCTTCAATGTTTATGGGAACCTTATTCTACATGGCTGCATTCATAATTGCAGGTTTTTCAAGTACGTTTCTTTCCATTGCAGTTCTCATGGTACTTTTCAGTATTGGTGAGGATGTTATTGCACCACTTGAAAATGCTATCGTTGGCAGTTTTGCCCCTTTTGGAAAAATAGGGCTTTACATCTCCATAAAGAGCTCCTTCTGGAGTGCAGGAAGCGTTCTTGGCCCTGCAGTGGGGTCAGTGGTGGTGTTTCTTCTGCCAGGTGGACCATTTGTTTCATGGGGTGCCCTGGACATGTTTGGCACAGCATCCATGATCATGCTTATACTTTTCAGGAGGCAGGTCAGGAGAGATCTGAAAGAATCGGCTGTCCCAAGCTAGATACATACGGGCAGACTGATCAACCCATAACTCTGCCCAATTTTTCAAGGCCCTCGCTCAGCATTTCAGAACTGCAGGTATAGCATATCCTGAAGCCATGGTTGTGGTTGAAATATTCTCCTGGAACAATGAGTACTTTCTCCTGTTCCATTGCCTTTCTTGCAAGGTCCAGGGAGTTCATCCTGCCACTGTATTCGATATACGCAATAGATCCATATTCTGGATTGCTCCATGTCATGCCTCTATGTGATTCTACGAATTCCTTTAAAATGGAGCGGTTTTTATCAAGCAGAGGTTTCGCGAACTCCTGGAATCTCTTCCTGTTCCGCAGAACCTGCGACGCAATCCATAAGCTGTAACCGGCATTTTCTGCAGTGACAAGATCCTTGATCCTCTTTATATCCTGAGCAGTCCTTTCGGCAGCAACTATCCATCCTATCCTGAATGATCCCAGCCCATAGAATTTGGTCATGGTGTTTGAAACGATCACATTTTCATTTCCGTCAAAGATAGATCCGGGTGGGTTCTCCATGCTGAATGGCCTGAAAGTCTCATCGGAATAGATGGTCAGGTGATTCTGGTCAGCCTCTTCCAGGATTGAATCCATGTAGCTGCTTTCCATCATTGTGCCCCGTGGATTGTTTGGATTTGTGAATTCAAGACCCGGAAATTCCGATCTCCTTATCTCATCCACGGAAGGTTTCTGGAAATCCACATGTATTCCCAGTGACTCCGGAACCCTGTACATTGGTTCATATTCCGGGACAGGTATGAAGAGCCTTTTCACCTTCTCCCTCAGGTATGCGTTAACGAGAAATATTCCACCAGTTCCACCAGCGGTTGAGATGACATTATTCTCGTTTACCCTGTAAATCTCTGCAACTGTACCGTTGAAGATTGACTGGACATCATGTGCCTCTTTCCTGTAATCCTCATAGGAGAGATTGATTCCGAATTTTTCAAGAAGAGGTTCATTGAATCCACTCCCGACAAAATTATACCTGCATTCCTTTAAATTCCCCCTTATCCATGAGAATATATCTATTTCCAGAGGTTTCGTATTATCACTTCCTGCCGTAGCCCATCTGTTCAAGTGTCTCTTTCACGGCCGTGTGAACAGATTCATCGCTGTTGAGACTGTTTTTCCAGCCGGTTGAGAACATTTTATCAACCTTGAGCTGTGCAATCTTCACATCTCCTCTCCATCCTCTGCCGTCTTTTCCGGGTTTCATATTATATTTCACATTTTTCAGTCCCATTTCATTAACAACATAGTCTGCAATTTTCATTACTGATGTGGTTTCCCTGTTTCCAAGGTTGTATATGTCGGTTCTGGATGTTTTTTCATGGATGTACAGCATGGATTTCACACAGTCTGATACATGAAGATATGATTTTCTCTGGGTCCCATCCCCCAGTATTTCAAGTGAATCACTGTTTTTCTTAAGCTTGTTTATAAAATCGAAAATGACACCGTGAGTGGAATTTTTCCCAACTATGTTGGCAAACCGGAATATGGTCCCCCTGATTCCATAATAATGTGAATAGGCACTGATAAATCCTTCACCAGACATCTTGGACGCCCCGTAGGAGGATATGGGCAGGTATGGTCCATAGTCCTCAGGCGTTGGAAAGACGGTTGCCTCCCCATAAACTGTTGAACTTGATGCAAAGAGAATCTCCGGAGTATCGGTGCGCCTCATGAATTCCAGGACCAGCATGGTTCCCTGCACATTGTTCACAAAATCCACCACTGGATCATTTGAACCTCCACGTACATCAGAATTTGCAGCCAGATGAATTACCATATCCTGTGGTTCAACCTTCGAGAATGCTTCCTCGTCGGCTATATCAGTGTTTATGAACCTGAAACCTTTCTTTCCCTGATATTTCTTTATGTAGCGGTCGTCTACGTTTGAGAGGTTATCCACAACAGTAAGTTCGTTGTTCTCGTAAAGTTCCTCAACCATGTTTGAGCCTATAAATCCTGCGCCACCTGTAATAAGTATACGCTTTCCTGATATCATGATACAGTCATGTTCCTGATGTATTAATTACTTCACAGTTTTGCAATTTATTATGTGTACAGCTTTTTGGTCTGTGACAAAGAAGAGTTGTGGCATCACTATTTTTATTTT
>JAKADT010000094.1 GCA_021820245.1 Thermoplasmata archaeon
TACAGGGCAGATCCGGAATACGGGAGCATGGTGGAAAAGGAGCTTGGAATCAAGAAGCCTTAATTTTTCTCCGGCTTTATCTTAAGTTCCAATTTTCTTTCCTAACAAACGGTTAAATAAGTTCTGGTGCTCCAATCAAGATGTCATTTATCGCTTCAAAAAAGAGACTCATAATCTCTGTTTTCGTACTGGCTGTGACCTTTGTGCTGATCAGTATACCTTTCGGCCCCCTTCCACCCCTTGAAAAGCTCCTGAATCCAGCCTCCGGAATCTGGGCTCCAAACATATCCCCCTATGCCACCGGGATTCATGAGATTAATATCACGCAAAATGGTTCCACTTCGTCAGTTACGGTATTCAATGAACCGGATGGATTCATAGGAATAGCATCAAACACAACATGGGGAATGTATTATGAACAGGGATATCTTGAGGCTCAGTACCGTTTAGCTCAGATGGAGGTCATAAAGAGGGAAGCCCTTGGCACCCTTTCAGGTCTCGTAGGTGCTTCAGAGCTGTCATCAGATATTTTCTTCAGACAGCTTGAGGATCTTCAGATAGCACAGCAGGAGGTTTCTAACCTTTCGAAAACAGGGCTTACATATAAAGCAACAGCAGAATTTGTTGATGGTATAAATGCATATATAAGCAACCTGAGCCAGGCAAACATGCCTCTTCTCTTCAAGGTTCTGGATTTCACACCTAACACATGGAATATTACAGATGTGTTCGCAATACAGCAACTTTTCCTCTGGGAAAACAGTGCCGGCGGCACTGATCCTCTTTATTTCAACTATGCCCTCCAGCAGATGCCAGAGAATGTTATTCAGGCGCTTTATCCGGCATATCCTGCCGGCATCCAGAATCCAATTGTGCCATATTCGCTCAATCCATCCATCTATAACGTCACTGGAGACATGTCTGGCCTTTCACTTTACACGCCATCATACAGGTATCCCAGTGTTTCAGTAAATTCATCAGTTTCCAGCTTTCTTTCAAGTTACAACACCATTGGAACTGAAACTGCTTCAATTCTGGGTGCAACAAACAGCAGCAGTGTATTCTCAATGTCAGAACAGAATTCAAGGGATTTCAGTAACGACTGGGCCGTAAACGGGGTAAAGACATCAAACACATCGGCACTGCTTGCCAATGATCCACATCTCACAACAACAGTTCCATCCATCTGGATGGGTTTCCAGCTGGTATCTCCGGGTGAGAACGCAATAGGTGTCACATTCCCAAGCTTCCCTGGAATTGTGCTGGGTCATAATTCAAAAATAGCATGGGGTGCCACCAATGGCCAGATACAGGAAACTTACTTCTATGCCGAGAAAGTCAACAGTACAAACAGCTATGAATATCTGTCAAACGGAACATGGACGCATTTCCAGGTCATTAATGAAACAATTCCTGTCAAGGGAGGATCATCCCAGGAAATAAGTGTGGAACGTGCAGATAACGGCATAGTACTGGAAAACTCGAAAAATGGGACAATAGCAATGGACTGGACCGGGCTTTCACCATCATACGAACTTAACTTCTTTCTTCACATAGACAGTGCATCCACTGTAAACCAGTTTGTGACAAATCTATCCAGTTATTTCAAGGTTGCAATCCAGAACTGGGCAGTGGCAGGATCTCATGGGAATATTGGAATCTTTCCGTATGGGGACTACCCAATAGTGAAGGAGGGGAATCCAAGAGGCATACTTCCAGGCACAGGGGCATACAACTGGGTTGGGTTTGTACCTCTATCTGAGGAACCACATCTTTACGATCCGGCAAGGGGCTTCGTTTTCTCGGCAAACCAGATAACAGTATCCAATGGCTATCCATACTATATCGGCTGGGACTATGAATCTGGTTACAGGGCTGATGAGATATACACTCTTCTCAATGATACAGGCGGCATAAACACTGCAAAGATGGAAAATATACAGCTCACAATACACGATTTCACAACCAATATACTTCTTCCTGCACTGGTCCATTCACTTAAATATGGAGGTCTTCAGGACACCAGTGCATATTCAGTCCTGTCAACATGGAATGGGAACATGACAACAAACTCCACAGCTGCAACAATATATTACTACTGGCAGCAGAATATACTGAAGGATGTGTTCATGCCCTATCTCCAGAAATATGGAATTAACGCTTCAGAGGGATTGAATCAGACCGCTTTCTTCCTTGGATCTGATTCTGCATACCATGGCCCCTTAATAGAAGACCTGGTAAACTGGACGATGACGGACCAGAATTCCTCATGGTTTAACAACCCTGTAACCGGTCAGAGTCGAAATCTTACCACCGTTTCACTGAGTGCCTTTACACAGACCGTCTCTTATCTGGATGCAAAATACGGTAATTATTCAAATGCATGGGAATGGGGAAACATTCACAAAAGATATCTGTCAAGCCTGTTCGGGATAAACCAGTTTAATACAAATGAACTTCCTGCTGCAGGTGATGGGAACACAATAAATGCCGCTTACGGGACAGTATCTGATTTTGGACCTTCGTGGAGAATGGTTGTGAACCTCAGCCATCCCGAAACTGCCAGGGGAATATATCCCGGAGGCATCTCTGAAAACCCGCTCAGCAAATATTATGAAAACACATTTGTGGAATGGAATGATGGGACATATTACATGCTTATTCCTGTAAATGCACCAAAACAGTTTCTCTATATGTATGACGGGGGTGTAAGCCCATGAGTTCCAGGTCTAAAATCATAATGTCGTTGATTCTACTGGTTGTAACCGGGTTTTTGCTGGCATTCACAGGATTATGGTATCTGCAGGCAATACCGGCTGCGGCACTTGGATATTACATACTCAGATCAAGATCCCTCTACGTTCTTGCAGGTGTGTTCTCCGTAATGGGTATGCTGATTGCAATCTTTTCATATGATGCAGGTTATCGCTTGGGAAATGGAAATCTGGTGGCAGGGATCATAGGCTTCCCGGGAGGATATTTAATTCCCCTCGCCATGACCATAATTGTACTGTTCGTCCTGTGCATATTTGGCGCAATGTTTGGGGGTTCTTTCACCAGAGAAGCGGCTAAACACTGAACCATTCTTATCTATAGATCTTAATGCATGAGACAACCTGCCAAGCTATATATTCTGCGAGGCCATATTTCAATTCATGATCATCTCAGCGAAGAGAGTTTATGAAGACTGCTCTGAAGATGACGGTTACAGGATACTTGTGGAGAGATTATGGCCCAGAGGGATTTCAAAGGATAGGGCACACATAGACCTCTGGATGAAGGAAGTAGCCCCTTCCACAGAATTGCGAAAAAGGTTCGGCCATCTCGATGAAAGATGGGAAGAATTCAAAAGAGACTATGCGAATGAACTGGGGGAAAATCCGGCAGTTGGGGTTCTTATTGAAATTATTGGGAACAGGGGAAGGGTAACTCTCGTATATTCAGCCAAAAACAGAGATCATAACAGTGCAGTGTTCCTCAGGGAATACCTGCTGAAAAAGATAGAATCATTATAGATCAGGGATATCATGCAGGTTCTGCCCTTGAGGATGAAACTGCCATAGTGCATTCAAAATTGCAGGGCTGTTCATCTCTTTATTGTTCTGTGTGGCATTGCAGCATCCAGGTGTTAAAGTGCGAAAATTATTCATTGCACAATATGCATGCTCAAATTTTATTAAAAACCAAATTATCCTGCCCGAAGAAGAGTAATCACATGTTCATTTCTGACATTAAGGATTATAATGATTTATTCCAGGACGGCTACCTGAAAATAAGGAACCATGGGATAATCTCAAACAACAGAACTGCAATTCTTGTAGGCATGGAGGGAACCATTGACTGGGCATGTATTCCGGATTTTGATTCTAAACCCGTTTTCGATTCAATCCTCGATAAGGACAAAGGCGGGATGTTCTCAATTTTTCCAGAGAGTCCGGAAAGACTATCAGTAAGACAGTATTATAAAGAATACACAAACATACTGGTTACAGAATTCTTAAAGGATAACAGCAAAATACTCAGGATTACGGATTTCATTCCAGTTTCTGACTACAATACAATAACTTTCGCTGAAATATACAGGCTTGTTGAAAGTTTTTCTGAACAGTTAAATCTGCATATTATATTCAAGCCACATTTCCTTGACAGCGAATCAACTATGGTAGAAAGGAGGAAAGAAGGTTTTATTTTCAGATCCAGGGATCAGTCCATAGGAATTGTTTCCGGATTCAAACTCAGCAAGAAAAATAATATTATTGATTCGGTAGTGGAAATGGGCAGAAATTCTGCAAAGTGGGTAATAGCTCCATATGGGGTACGATATCTTAACCCAATGGGAGATTACAGGCCATACCAGAATATGGAAATGACCACTGATTACTGGAGAAAGTGGGTACATGAAAGTAATTACAGGGGCATATTCAATTCAGAGGTCATACGGTCAAGCCTCACTCTCAAATCACTGTTCTATGAACCCACAGGGCTTATGGTTGCTGCTCCAACAGCCAGCCTTCCCGAAAAAATAGGAGGGCAAAGGAACTGGGATTACAGGTTTACATGGGTCAGGGACACAGCATATGTCATAGAGGCACTTTCATCCCTTGGCTACAAAAAAGAGGCTACAAAGTTTCTTTATGATCTGATGGACAGAATCAGGAAGGAGGGTACGCTCAGGACCATATACCCAATAAGTGAACACAGTAATGATCTTCAGGAAAGAGAGATGTACTACTCAGGGTATCTCGGTTCAAAACCTGTGAGATTTGGCAATCTCGCCTCAGAGCAGCTTCAGATGGATCAGTACGGTTCTATCATAGAGGCAATATATCATCTGGACAAGGCAGGGGGATTAATCAGTCCATCACTCTGGGAGTTTGTGGGGGAAACACTGGATATAATAGGTGAAAACTGGTCAAAACCGGATTCAAGCATATGGGAAGTCAGGACAGAACAGAAACATTATGTCTATTCAAAAGTAATGGCATGGAATGCTTTTGACAAAGCCATAATTATCGGGAAAAAACATGAGTTTTCTGGAAAGTACAAGAAATGGAGAAGTATTGCAAATGCAATAAGGACGGATGTCTTGGAAAGAGGGTTCAACCACACAACCGGTTCATTCACCCAGTTTTATGGATCGGACAGGGCAGATGCCTCTCTGCTTAGAATCCCGCTTACTGGCTTCATGAGCGAGAAAAACAAGATGTTCACCGGTACCCTGAAACACATTGTTTCAGAACTGATGACTGATGATTATGCATTCTTCAGATACAGGTCGGATGACGGGCTTTCCGGAGATGACAACACATTCTTCCTCCTCTCATTCTGGTATGCGCAGGTTCTAATACTGTTGAAAAAGTATTCCGAGGCAAAATCCGTGATAGATTCCCTGCTTGAAAAAGGAAATCA
>JAKADT010000016.1 GCA_021820245.1 Thermoplasmata archaeon
GACCTCTTGGCTATATGCAGTGATGTCAGATCCATGAACACGTTTGGACCAGCGCCTATTGATTTTTTAAGTGACAGGGCAATGGCATCATCGTATGACATTCTTCCAATCTTCTCCGCGTTTCTGTTGGTTCTGGGATCATCAGTGTAAACGCCATCAACAGATGTGGCATTTATGAGCACTGTTGAACCCAACCTTTCCGCAAGAAGTGCGGCAACAGTATCCGTTGTATGTCCTGCTTCGGTACCTCCCATTATGGTGAATCTGTAGTTGTTTGAAAGTTCAGCGGCGTCGTTTATGTTCGTGGGTATCTTCAGATTTGAGTTTTCAAAGAAAGTGGTCATGGCGAGGGCGTTCATCCTTGTGGCGTTAATACCAATCTCATCGAGAATAATGTCATTGGTCCCTGTTTCCCTCAGATCTGATATGTAGTTTCTGGCCAGACGGCCTCCCCCAACAACAATTCCAACCTTCCCAAAAGCCTTGCTCTGTTCCATCATCTTCGAGAACTGCTTCATGAACACAATGTCAAGCCTGTCTCCTGATATGATAGATCCTCCAAGTGAAATTACAATTGATTTCATGAAACTGTATTGATTAAGATTATATATGATTATAAATTTTCTTGCCTGATGGCAAACGATGAATCGCAAATCAGGCGATACGAATTCAAAAAGGCACTGACAGAGATCAAGGATCTCCGTGGCAGGGGCACAGAACTCATTTCACTTTACATTCCGCCAGACAAACAGATATGGGATGTTGTACAGTACCTCAGGGAAGAGTTTTCAACATCATCCAACATAAAGTCAAAATCCACCAGGAAAAATGTACTTTCAGCCATTGAATCAATTATGTCAAGACTGAAATACTACAAATCACCTCCACCCACCGGCCTTGTATTTTTTGTGGGCCATGTTGCAACGCGAGGGGACCAGACAGAAATGTACACCAGGATAGTTGAACCTCCGGAACCTATCCAGACGTTCATCTACAAATGTGATTCAACATTTCATATGGAGCAGCTCGAGGCACAACTGGCTATAAAGGAGATGTACGGACTCATAGTCATAGACAGGAAAGAGGCAACCATAGGCATGCTGAGTGGGACAAACATCAACCTCATTGCCAATGAGCAGTCACTGGTACCAAGCAAGCATCATCAGGGGGGACAGTCATCGAGGCGATATGAAAGACTTATTGAAATAGCGGCACATGAATTTTTCAAGAAGGTCGGTGATATAGCAAACAATGCGTTCGTGCCCATTATTAAGGATATCAAGGGTGTTTTTATCGGCGGTCCGGGAGCCACAAAGGAATATTTCTTTGAAAAGGACTATTTAAGAAATGAGATAAAGTTCAAGGTGGCAGATCTCTTTGACATAGGATATACTGATGAAACAGGGTTGCGGGAACTTGTTGAAAAAGCATCCGATTCAATAAAGGATATGCAGATAGCCAGAGAAAAGAGCCTGGTGAACAGGTTTATGGTGGAGGTCAGGAAAACGGAGAACAGCCTTGCTGCATATGGTGAAGCCGCAATAAGATCGGCACTGGTGCAGAAAGCTGTGGACCTTCTCCTAATTTCCGAAAAACTTGATAAGACCAAATACACCTACAAATGCCCGAACTGTGGTTCAGAACAGGAGATTGTGAAACGACCTGAAGATGGGGTTTTATGCAAGAACTGCAACACACAGATGAATGTGGAGAAGGAGGAGGATCTTGTGGAGGTCCTGTATCACCTGGCAGATGCATCGGGGGCAAAGGTGGAGATAATATCCGGAGATAGCGAAGAGGGGATGCTGCTTGAAAAGGCTTTTGGAGGTCTGGCAGCCATACTCAGGTATGTTCCAAAGGATTCCCAGATTCCACAGAGTGCCAATTAGACCCTTGTAAGGGTTTCATCCTTCACTAAACTTCTTGGATCGAGCACCAGAACATCCTTGAACGATTTTATGGCATCAAGCGGTATCATGTATCTTCCGCTTGAATCCTTCTGAAATGTCGTGAGTTTGACATCACCCTTTGGTTGTGTCAGTAACGTCTTTATAAACCCAGTTTCTGTCTCCACTACAATATTGTCTACTTTGCCTATGATCACGCCATCCGTCGTAACAACTGAACGGCCTGTCAGTTCACTTGAAAACATTTTCATGGGTTTATCCATTGATGCATGGTGGGAAAGTTTAAAAAATCTTCCACGTCACTGGTACAGACCAAGTTCATCAACGCTCTTTCTCCTCTCCTTCACGTTCTTCCCCATGTTTTCTGAAAGATTCTTGTAGAATTTAAGAACCTCTTCATCAACTGACGGTTTTATGTTTTTCATTGCATCGAGGAAATCTCTCTGCGAAACAGACTTAGCTTCGGGATCTCTTCTGTATGCCATCATTCCCGCTTCACGGCAGAGATTTTCAAGATCCGCTCCTACATATCCATCAGTATTTTCCGCAATCATTCTCAGGTTTACATCCTTTGTCAGTGGCATTGGTTTGGTATGTACCTCAAGTATCTTGACCCTGCTATCAACATCTGGGGGAGGTATGTATATGATCTTGTCGAATCTTCCCGCCCTGAGAAGCCCTGAGTCTATTATATCCGGCCTGTTGGTTGCAGCGAGAACGACAACCCCCTGAAGCACCTCTATTCCATCCATTGATGTGAGGAGCTGATTCACCATCCTCTCCGTAACACCAGAATCACCAAATGACCCTCTTCTGGGTGCAATTGCATCTATTTCATCGAGGAAAACGATGGTGGGGGCAACCTGCTTTGCCTTCTTGAAGATCTCCCTTACGGCTTTCTCACTCTCACCAACCCACTTGCTCAAAACCTCTGGTCCTTTAACAGAGATGAAATTCGCATTGCTTTCGTTGGCAACGGCCTTGGCAAGCAGAGTCTTGCCCACTCCTGGAGGACCATAAAGAAGGAAACCCTTTGCAGCTCTTATTCCAAGGCGTTTGAACACCTCAGGTTTCAGGAGTGGGAGTTCCACGCTCTCCCTCAGTTCATCCTTTACGCTGGAAAGACCACCTATATCATCCCATGTGATGTTTGGCACTTCAACTGTAACTTCCCTGAGGCTGCTTGGCTCAATGTTCTTTAGAGCGTCCTTGAAATCATCCTCTGTTACAGCCATTTTTTCCAGTATCTCAGTGGGGATTGGCTTATCGAGATCGATCTCCGGAAGGTAACGTCTAAGTGCGTTCATTGCAGATTCCCTAGCAAGTGCAGCCAGATCCGCCCCGACAAATCCATACGTGTAGGATGCCAGTTCATCCAGGAATTCATTTTTCTTGTCCTCGTCCATGCCGAATGGCATTCCCCTGGTGTGAATTGCCAGGATTTCCTTTCTCCCTTTTTTGTCAGGCACTCCAATATTGATTTCCCTGTCAAACCTGCCGGGTCTTCTCAGCGCCGGATCAACAGCATCGATCCTGTTTGTTGCGCCTATGACTATTACATGACCCCTCTCCTTCAATCCATCCATTAGGGTGAGAAGCTGTGCAACTACTCTTCTTTCAACCTCTCCCTGGACCTCTTCCCTCTTTGGTGCTATGGAATCGATTTCGTCCACGAATATGATTGAAGGTTCCGATTCTTCAGCCTTGATGAATATTTCCCTTAGCTTCTGTTCGCTCTGGCCGTAATACTTGCTCATTATCTCTGGTCCATTGATTGAAAAAAAGTTTGCACCAGATTCGTTGGCCACAGCCCTTGCTATGAGTGTCTTGCCTGTTCCAGGCGGACCATGCAGGAGCACACCTTTTGGAGGATGGATACCAAGCCTTTCAAATAATTCAGGATGTTTAAGTGGGAGTTCGATTATTTCCCTCACTCTCCCAAGTTGATCTGAGAGGCCGCCAATATCCTCATAACTTATTCTTGATACATCTTCGAGAACCTCTGAAGCTGGTTCTTCCCTTATCTCTATCTTGGTCTCCTCTCCCACTTCTATTGGAAGTTTGGAAGGCGTGGACTTGACTACCTTGAAGAGTAAGCCGGAATGCCCCGCAAGGGTAAGTCCCGGAACGCTGATATTATCCTGTTCCATCATCGGTCTTCTTATGAGGGCTTTCTGGACGAATTCATCAATTCCTTCTCCGAATTTAAGTCTCTGATCCTTTCTTATTATGGGGGCAAGGATCACTTTTTTTGCCACTTCTGTGTGGACCTTCCTTACCTTGACCTTGTCCCCAATGGAGCAACCACAGTTGTTTCTCATGACACTGTCTATACGGACAATCCCCTTATTTTCGTCCTCGGGTCTTGCCCGGTAGACCCTTCCAACTGTTTTTTTCTCCTTTTCTATTTCAACAACGTCTCCTATTTCCGCACCAAGTGTTAATCTGGATTCCTCGTCTAATCTGACCCTTGACATACCGGGATCAGTTGAATTTGCTTCAGCTACTCTGAGCACTATTCCATCTGTATATGGCATAGCTCCGTATTGTCAAATGACTATTTTAAAATTATGAGGTTTGAGTTTTTCCATCACTCCTTTTATGTATATGACGTTCTGGTTTGAACGTAACCCTAACAATGGAAAAGATCATTCTCCCGTTGCCACTGGATGGTCTTCATAAGACACCCACTGGCTCCACCCACCTGGATAGAGGAGTACCTCCCTTCCCGCAATGGACATGGCAACGATGTTTACACAGGCTGTTACTCCAGATCCACAATACACGACAGGTTCATGCTCAATGCCACTGAATTTCTTCTTCAGGATCTCTTTGGGGAGATATCTTCCATTTTCGTCCAGGTTGCTCTTATAATCAATGTTCAATGAACCCGGAATATGACCTGCAACTGGATCTATAGGTTCAATTTCACCTCGATATCTTTCAGGTGATCTGGAATCTATGATACACAGATCATCTCTCCCGCTTTTCAGCTGATCCAGGGTAACGATCATCCCATTGTGAATGATTGGTTTGAAATTTCCCTCCGTTCTATCAGGTGTCTCTCTGGACAGCTCATATCCGGCATCAATCCATGATCTTATGCCACCGTCAAGGATGAATACCTGTTCATGACCATAATATTTCAATAGCCACCACAGCCTCGCTGACCCGCTGCCTTCATCATCGTATGCAACAACTGTGACTCCATCTTTCAGACCCATACTGTTCATGGTCTTTGAGAATTCTTTGGGATCAGGCAGGGGGTGTCTCCCTGTATGTTGACCTTTCTTCCCGGTGAGGTGGGTTTCAAGTTCCAGAAAATACGAACCAGGGATATGGCCTTTCTGGTATTCCCTGATACCATATTCCCTATCCATAAGATTGTATCTACAATCCACTACTATTATATTCCCTGTTTCAAGTTTTGATCTGACCCATTGGGCATCTACCAGGATTCTGTTGTTTTCAACCATCATTTAACACCATCTGTTTTAAATTTACTATGGAACGAGTGAAATTTACATGTTTTATTGTGGTCGCATGAATTTCAGGTTTATAGTTTTTCCACAAAACAGGTAAAACCACAAATGATCCAGAAGATCAGACTATGTTTACAAGATCATTCAAATATTTTTTCGCATATTTTCTCGAGTCGTCTTCATTTACCTGGTTCTTTTTCTTTCCAGTTTCCCCAGCTATTACAGTCTCAAGGGTTGGGTCAATCATTGTAATCTTCAGCGGTATTTCGAAATTATAAATAGATCTTTCACTGAGTTCTAATAGTCTGGTCATAAGTTGAGTTTCTCAATTCTTTTTGATATTCTTCGTGATACCCTCGAACGGACTTTCTCAGAACCGTAGTTTTCTTGGACGAAGTCATTAATCGCCAGCAGACTCCCTTTAACAACTTCAGCATCTCCTGTGTATTGGACTGCAAACCGATCAGAAAGTAGTTCATATCTATAATTCAATATTATAAACATGATAAGTGAGAGGACACATACAACACATAACGCTGTTGGTACATAGAAAAACTCACCAAGTAAACCAAGAATAGATAACAAAACTGTTGAAAAGATTAAGATCAACAGCGAAAAAAGAAATGAGTGCGCCAAGAGTCTCTTGGACCTATCATCATTCATTCTTGCATGACCCAGTTCGTGTAGGATGAGTGGATCAAGTTTTTCCAAGTTAAATTTATCAACCAGCCGTTCATCGATGAAGACCTCAGGCCTTTCCAGGTTCCCCCGAGTAAATAATGGGGGGAATCTACCGTTGTTATTGAAAGACATTACAAGGATACCATTCTTGGCTATCTCCTTGTATTTCACGGAGTAGTGATCTGACAGTTCCTTATCATCCGTGCATACTAAATTGTTCCTGTTGAATTTACCCAAGGAGCCAGAAAATGGAACGTCTCCTTCCTCAGCTCGAGGTCTCAGAAGCAGGAAATAGTCCACAATTCCAATTATGATCAAAACAATAAAGGCAGTGAATATGGAAAGAGGGAAATTAAAAGAAATTTGCGGATAAATCATTATAAATATACCAAAAATTACCAGAATTATGAAGTCGATCAGAACTGCTGCTATTCCCATGGATGTTTTTTTCAAATTATATCACTTCCTAACTATTACTTTGGCGATTCGTATTTAATAGATCCAGCGTTTCAAAGAAAAATGAGGCACTTATATATTTTTCTACGGTTATAAACGCATTTTGTTTACACGGCCACAATCGCACTGGCGTTGACAATTAGAGAGTCAAGAATGCATTTTCCAGGTCTTCTATGAGGTCCTGAACATTTTCTATCCCAGCTGACATCCTTATGAGAGAATCTGAAATTCCCAGACTTTTCCTTTCACTGGAGGGTACCCCTTTATGAGTCATGCGTGCCGGAATTTCTATGAGTGATTCCACTCCACCCAGGCTTTCAGCCAGTGAGAATACCTTCAGGGTTTTCAGGAATTTTTCGATCTTTTCGGCTTTCGCTTCAAGTTCGAAGGAGAGCATCCCACCAAATCCTTTCATCTGCTTCCC
This sequence comes from Thermoplasmata archaeon, assembly GCA_021820245.1. Lineage (GTDB taxonomy): Archaea > Thermoplasmatota > Thermoplasmata > Thermoplasmatales > Thermoplasmataceae > Oxyplasma. Next base: position 6,951 of record JAKADT010000016.1, read on the forward strand.
TGCAAGATCATGCTGTGGATGCGAAGTCAGTCCCGGATAAATCACCTTTTTTACCTCGTTCCTTGTTTCCAGGAATTCAGCAATTTTCATTGCGTTTTCTGCATGCTGTCTCATCCTTACGCCAAGAGTCCTGATGCCTCTCATGACTAGGAAACTGTCAAATGGTGAAAGTATGGCACCTATGGCATTCTGTTCAAACTTGAATCTGGAGTACAGGTCATCTCTGTTCACCATGACCGCTCCACCAATGGAGTCGCTGTGTCCGTTAATATATTTTGTAGTACTGTGTATCACAATATCTGCATCCAGGTCCAGTGGATTCTGGAAATATGGGCTTGCAAATGTGTTGTCCACTGCAACCGGAATATCCCTCTCATGAGCAATGTCCGATATTGATTTTATATCTGCCATCTTGAGCAGAGGATTGGTTGGGGATTCCAGGTATACAAGTTTTGTCTTGCTGTCAATGACCTTTTTGATGTTTTCAGGATCTCTTGCATCCACGTACCTGATTCCTATTGAGAAATCTCCAGCAAGGATCTGATCGAAGAGCCTTCTTGTTCCGCCGTAAAGATCATTGAAAGCGACAATGTTTTCTCCAGGTTTAACAAGGGACAGGCATACTGTGGATTCTGCCGCAAGTCCTGAAGAAAAGGCGAGTCCATGATCTGCGTTCTCAATTGCCGCAAGTTTCTGTTCAAGTGCATTTCTTGTGGGATTGCCACTTCTCGAATAGTCGTATCCCCCAGTGGGCCTGTCAATATCAAGTGTTGCGAACGTGGATGAAAGATGAATTGGACTGGTGACATCTCCATAAGATCCAGCCCTGAAATCAGGTTCTTCTCCAACATGTATTGCTTTAGTTTCAATCCTCATTGTCATTTCCTTCTCTTAGAAATCATCAGGTAGGTTAATTTTTTTGGCTTTAGATTTTATTTATAACCAACTTCAGGATCGAGACATCATGGATCAATTTATACCGGAACCTTTTGAAAATATTGACAACCATCTGGCAGTTGACGGGTTTGATATTGTTAAACTTTCTGAAAAAGAGGGAACCCCTCTGCTGGTAACCTCAGGAAAGAGAATTGCTGAAAACTACAGAAGGATCTGGAAAGCATTCTCCAGCAGATATGAAAAAGTGGAGATCAAATATGCACTGAAGGCTAATCCGAATCCTTCAGTTGTGAAAACACTGACCGATCTTGGATGTGGTGCAGATGTATCATCTCCATTTGAGATCATGCTGGCAGAAAAACTCAGCTTAAAGCCCGAACGCATTCTCTATTCCCCAAACAACTCAAGCCGTGAGGATCTTCTCGCTGGATCCAGAAAAAATGTCACAGTAAATTTTGATGATCTGGATCAGATGAAACTTATTGAGGACGAACTTCCAGAAAGGATAAGTTTCAGGATAAATGTAGATATTCAGAGAGGAGAATTTCCAGGCACAACTACTTCCGGTCCGGGTGCAAAATTTGGAATATCGGTGGAAAGCGCATTGGAGGGGTACATATCTGCAAGGGAACTGGGCGTGAGAAAATTCGGAATTCACGTGATGACGGGATCAAACATACTTGATCCTGCACATTTTGGAAATGTTGCGTCCAGGATACTTCAATCAGCCGAATATATTTCTGGCAATTCTGGAATCGCCTTCGACTTCATTGACATCGGGGGAGGATTCGGTGTACCGTACAGGCCCGGTGAAAGTGCACTTGATGTTGAACTGGCAGCTGAAAACGTTGCCAGAGAGATGAAAGGATACGTGTCCCATGGGAAAATAGGAAAACCCAGCCTCTTTCTTGAACCTGGACGGTATCTTGTCGCAGATTCAAGTGTTATGGTCGGGAAGGTAACAGGAGTCAAGAAAGCAGGAAAAACCTTTGTGGGGACAGACATTGGGATGAATATATTCCTCAGGCCAGCTCTTTATGGAGCATACCATAACGTAATTGTTGCAAATGATCTGATCCGGCCTGTTTCAGGAAAGAAAGACATTGTGGGACAGATCTGTGAGAATACAGACTGCCTTGCAAGGGACAGAACTTTTCCCTATGCTGTACCGGGTGACACTGTTGCTGTTTTCAATTCCGGCGCATATATCAACAGTATGGGCAGTATGTACAACGGAAGGGGAAGACCGAAGGAGATAATGGTTTCAGAATCAGGATATTCAATCACCAGAAACCGGGATACTTTTCAGGATTTTATCAGCAATTACACCTTTGAATGAAAGGTTCTTTGCATCATTTTCCCACCTTCCTTAATTAGAACCAGAATTCTATTCAACTTATCGGGAGAAAGTGCTCTATTTTGCCTCAGGTTACAGTTTTCAGATTGGTTGGGCAAATGAAAATGCCAATACGAAATTATATATATTTCTGACGAATATCGTATAACATAAACCGTTAAGATTATAGCATACGAGCAAGTCATTCAATGACACGGTAAAAATATTGTATTTTACTAATATATATCGGGTTGAAAAACATCATGGTGTCTGTAAACCAGTTATTAACGGATTAAATCACTCACAATAAAGTGTGATTAGCATAATTTAATATATGGAATATTTGATTACGTTCGATGGAAAATCAAACTACATTGAATAATACACCAAAATTGAGAAAGTCTCTCACGAGTCTGGATATATTCCTGATAAGCTTCAGCGGAATGGTAGGATCAGGGTGGTTACTTGGAGTTCTGGCTGGCCCTAGTTACGCAGGCCCTGGGGCCATACTGACATGGGTCATTGCCGGCTTCTTTTTCATGATTCTTGCCCTGGTTTTTAGTGAGCTTGGAGCAATGTTTCCGTACAGTGGTTCTCTTGTGAGGTTTAACGAATACTCTCATGGTCCAGCAAGTAATTTCAAGCTTGGGTGGGCGTACCTCATAGGTGCACTGGCAACTCCTCCAGTGGAGGCTGCTGCATTAACCAGTTTCATTAGCAGCTACATTCCCAACCTATACAACACAAAGATTTCACTGCTCACAACTGAAGGTGTGCTGGTATCAATTGGACTCCTTGCACTTTTCATATTCATACAGTACGTTGGAGTTAACATATTTGGAAAGACAAATGCTGTGATGACCTGGTTCAAAATGGGGGCCATAATACTGACCATAATTTTTGCCGCTGCATTTATTTTTAACTCCAGGAACTTTTTCACACTTCCCGGAGGCTTCCTCCCTTACCATGCGTCATCAGTGTTTGTTGCAATGGTACCTGCAGGCATAGTCTTTTCCTATGAGGGATTCAGGCAGGGACTTGACTATGCGGGTGAGACAAAAAATCCACAGAGATCAGTTCCACTGGGCATGATAAGTGCAATCATAGCAGCCATGATCACATACATAATTCTTCAGATAGTTTTCCTCGGTGCCATAAACTGGAGTGCAGCTGGTGTTACTGTTGGAAACTGGTCTGCGCTTGAGAATTCAACCTGGTCCTCTAATCCCTTCTACTACGCCTTCAACTCCACAGGTACTCCATTGCTGGTCGGTTTCTCAATTCTTCTTGTCATAGCGGCTGTTGTCTCTTCAGCGGCAACTCTGGGTGTTTTCAGCGGAACGTCTGGAAGAAGCTTTTATGGCATGTCAAAGATGAATTACTTTCCAGAGCTCTTTGCCAGGATACACCCAAGATTCCAGACACCGTGGATCTCCATTGTGCTAACATTCATAATCGGAGCCCTTTTCCTGCTGCCATTTCCAAGCTGGTACGCCCTCGTTGGAATAAATGCCTCCTTCACGGTATATGCTTATCTGTCTGCAGGCATAACAAACACGGTGCTCAGGAGAACATCCCCGGATCTTAAGAGGCCTTACAGAACACCCCTCCTTTATATCCTGGCACCTGCTGGTTTCATAATAGCCTCAATGCTCGTTTACTTCTCAGGATGGAGTATCATAAGCTTTCTCATGCTTATCGTAAACGGAGGCCTGCCACTCTTTGTACTCAGTCCATATGGTAGAAGGATATTTGGAGCATCCATTAGCCAGTCTGTACTCTTTTCATCAGTTTACTGGGTGCTGTTCATAATTCTGGGTGTTGTGTTTGCCTTTTCTCTCCTTCCCTTCGTATATTACTGGGCAATCTTTTCCGCAATCATAGCAGTGTCACCATACTGGCTTTACAGAATCTCAAAGGGAGCGGCAAAAAACACAATAAAGGCCTATTCATGGTTGGTGATCTACGACATAGTACTTGGGGTGGTCTCCTACTACGGTTCAATGGGAACAAATTCAATAACTTTCCCAACAGATTACATAATATTCGCTGTTGCAAGTGGGATCATATACGTGTTCGCTACCAGGATTGGCTACAACACTGAGAAAATAAAGTTATTCAAGGAGGGTAATGAGAGCCTGGTGGAGTGATCTGATCCCTGGAACTCCACAATATTTTTTATGAAAAATTTTTCTCACATACATGTTTTACCGCAGAGCACACAGCTAAACCACTTAAAAAAAGTCAACGGACTTTTTCATGATTCCCATTATTGAATTGTCTTTCCATCCTGCAAGTTAACCGAGTTAAACTGACACTCATGCATAGTTCAGTTTCGGATAAATTACACAAATATCTATGAGAGAATGGAAGAATGATTATCATTCTGCACTGAAGGATCTGGAGATCGGTTTTGTGTCGCTCAAGATCAATCACTGGGTTGCATATGGATTCCAAAATCCTGGACTGGGGAATTTGTATACTTGTCATGCAGGCATAATTTTTGAAATGTCGTATTTATCTAAGTTTTTATCTGAAAAATTTCAGATATTCGGCTATAATAGCCTTTAGGAAAGCGAAACACAAATCCTGAATACATCCTTTATGAATATGGAAATTATAAACTCGAATGGCTGGTTTCCAAAAACATACGATGCTCCGTATTGAATAAATTTCTAAGGCAACACAGCATACACTTCACGAATCAAAATGAAATATTCATCTGATATAACCGGACTTATTGGAAATACTCCCGTTGTAAAATTGAACAGGATGACTTCTGACAGTGATGCCACAATTTACCTAAAATTGGAGTCTTTCAACATTGGTGGTTCAATGAAAGATCGGACCGCCCTTTATCTTTTTGAATATGCACAGAGCGCCGGTCTTTTGAGAGACGGAAGAAGGATAATTGAGGCCACGTCAGGAAACACGGGAATTGCACTATCAATGATTGGAGCAGCGAAGGGGTATGGCGTCACAATATTGATGTCTGAAGGTGTCAGTGTGGAGAGACGGAAAATCATCAGTGCATACGGTGCAGAGCTTATCCTGACACCCGCTGAAAAGGGAACCGCAGGTGCCATAGCTGTAAAAGAGGAGATGATTCGAAAATATCCTGACAGATATGTTTCTCTGGATCAGTTCAGTAACCCGGTTAATGTTCTGGCTCACTACAATTCAACTTCAAAAGAGATAATGGATCAGATGGACGGAAAAATTGATGCTATTGTCATGAGCGTTGGCACTGGTGGTTCAAGCTCTGGCATTTCCATGCGACTGAGAGATGAGATTCCAGGAATACGTATTATTGGAGTTACGGCAGCACTTGGAGTAAAAATAGAAGGCATCAGAAGCCCGAAAGAACCCAATCCTTCGAAGCTGGTCAGGGTTGATTCCTTCGACGAATTGTATGAGATAAATGAGGATGAAAAGAAGGAATGCTTTGATACGGCGCGTAGAGCAGCATCTGAGGAGGGAATCCTTCTTGGAATGAGTTCAGGCTGTGTACTGCACTATGCGCTGAAAGAAGCAAAGAAACTTGGTAGTGGAAAACATGTTTTATGTATAATGCCAGACAACGGCCTGAAATACCTGAGCACCGATCTATTTCTTGATCTGGGAAAGAAGTGGAAAGATTAACCAGAATTTTCTATGGCAAGATCTTTATTTCTAATCAGGGAAACGATTCCAATAATATCCACCAGAATCAGTGTTAACCCGATGAATGCATAGGCATAAGCAAGGTATATAAGCTGGTATAAATGAAAATAAGACGAAACAAAAAAGCTTCCCATGGAGTCAACGCCCATAGGGAACACTGATCCCCAAATGGATACCTTGTGTCTTGGTTTCAATGAACCTTCTTTCAGTTTTCTCGCGTATATATAAAAAAGTGGAGCGGTAGAAATGACTGCCCATCCATAGGCCATAATTATAATTACACGAAGGAAAGAAAGTAGAAATATATTTGACAGTTTGAATAACTCTACCATAGTTAACCCGGAAAATGAAAGCAGCGAGGCAATCCCTGAGTAAATCATGTAGAACCCGTCTATTGTTTCGGGATGCCTGAAATTCTTTCTATACCTGAACAGGGTGTAAGGAAGGAAAATAAGTGTTCCAGCCAGTGCCAGAAACCATGTTGAAATTGAGATCTGAAAAAGGTATTGCCTCGGGACGTCCAGTTTCAGGAATGACTGGGCAGAGAGCACAGAAGTGCTGAAAAGTGCTATAAACGGTATAAGTATGAGGTAGGGTTTATCCAGGCGAGAGAATATTCCATGATCAACCCTGAAAATCAACAGCACCACAAGGAGTATTATGGAAACAACGCAGACGACCAGAGCGGGAATATCCAGAAAGAAGAATCCAGATTCAGATAAGCGCGTCACAAGAACCGCCGTTCCAGCCACAAATGAGAAAGATCCAAGTACGGAGATATGATCCAGTTTTTTGTTGATAATCTCTTTCAACCTATCTGAAAGTAAGAAAAGAAAAAAGCAAACCAGAGCCAGATATAACACAGTGTCCATTATTACAAGTATATTTGATAGAACTGTTATCCCGAGCTGAAAAAAAGCATCAGAAACAATTCCCATTCCCATCACAGATGAAAAAGATGATGTTGGAAATGAATTCACTGCTTTTCCCCTTAATTTCATGAAATTGCCGGATAATGTCAGAAAATGCTAAAAGTTTATCTACAGTGCATGGGGGATTATTTCATAGAAGCTGTTGAGAAGATGATTCGGAAGGTGGTCAGAAGTACATTGAAAAAATGGAAACTGCTTCGCGGTGGTTGAACATACGGTGATACTCCCGGATGGGGTCATCTTTCAGGTACCCTCAAATTTATCTTTTTCTTTATGATCTGAATTCAAATGTTATGGATTCCTAACAACTTTCATCTTTAAGGAGCGAGAAGCCAGTGCCAGAGCGGTGTGAAGGTGATTTCTCCCTCTTCTGAATAATCCCATGTGATTATCCTCAGTTTGTTGCATTTAAGCTCCTCCGCAGCCTTCATAAGTCCGCTCACTTCCCTAGTTGGAACAGTTTCACGGGATGAGGCAAAGGTGACATTCACAAGCTCCACAACTTTATTCCCCTCCTGTAATACGAAATCAACTTCCTTTCCTTCCGCTTTTCCGTATTCTTTCCAGTAATATACCTGAAATCTGCTAAAATATTCTGATCTCCTGCAGAGCTCAAGATAAACTACGTTTTCGATTAACCTGCCAATTTCAGCATTCCTTACAACCGTATTCACCATGCCTGTATCCACTACATACAGCTTGCGGGGATATTGCTTTCTGGACTTGGAGTCACGCGAGAAAATTTCAACCTGGAATAGAGCAAATACCTCTGAGAAATGATCCATTAATTCAAGGGGAAAACCTCTGGATATCCTGTAATTAATGGTTTTCAGATAATTATAGGTCTTTGATCCTGTGAAATATTTTGAGTAGATCGAAATAGCATAATAAAAGAACGCCGAAAGAATCGATGGTTCTATGTGGAATCGTTCCCCAACATCCTTTATGATTATGGTATCTACATAGGATTTAAGGAGTTTTTCTCGAAACTCGCTAAGGCCAAGAACTTCTGGGAAACCCCCATTTTTAATATAATTTTGCAATGCACCGGTAATTAATCCCCTCTTCTCCGAATGGATCAACATTGCAGGGTCTTCAATTTTTACGCCCGTAACTCTGAGAAATTCACTAAAACTGTACGGGAAAAGAGTAAAGTCTATACTCCTACCTCTCAGTTCTGTAGAGAGTTCCCTCGAAAGCAGCTTGGATGAGGAACCTGAAATATATATGTTGAATTTCTTGGATTCATAAATCCTGTTGACCCACTTGCTCCAGCCTGAAACAACCTGAATTTCATCAAGAAAAAAATATATTTTCTTATCCAGATCAGCGTTAGAAATTTCATAAAATACAGCGATCATATCACTGAGGTCGTTTGCATCAAGGTTCCTTAACCTTTCGTGTTCAAAATTCACATAAAGTATATTCCTGAAAGGAATACTCTCTCTTAATTTTTCAATGACACTGTACAATAGAAAGGTCTTTCCCGATCTCCGTGGACCGACAATAGATACAATCACGCCTGTATTCAGAGGAATTAAAATGTCTCTATGGAATATTTCCGGAAGCTCCTGCAAGAACCACTCCGATATCACCTGTCTGAAATCTTCCTTCCTGGGCATAGTTGGCAATATTCATATCTAGCTTATAAATCATCCTGAACTGGGATAATTTAGCATGGAAATCATCCGCACAGGAATGTATCTAAAAAAGGGGATTTAACATACAAGAATCTTGAAATTGGAGTTAAATCAATAGTAATAATCCGGTGACCTGAAGTTATTTCGTATTAATGCCCCCTAAATTTATTGATAATATTTATTGATTTGAATGGTAAGTCCAGCAATGTTTTCGCCAAGTCGAATCCCTATTTCATGGCGATCAGTATGTACTTTTCTTCAAGCCCATTATTTTCCACGAGTTTCTATTCATCCATTATAACGTGTGGTAGAAGCGTGTCTGTTTGTTCCCTGTGATATTTGAGAGGTTTTCACTGAAATGCATGATGTTCATTATTGCACTTCCAAAAAATTCCAGAAATTTCCCTATTCATTCGGATAATCTCCTTTTCCCTGTGGGATCAGGTTTAATTTGATCGTAACCATACTCCTCTATGGCTTTTAAATGGGATCTTGCTGTAATTGGTTCCGGCATTGTTGGACTGAGTTCTACTTACCACATAATGAAAGAAAATCCTGGACTTAAAATCGTCATTATAGACAAGGAATCAACTTATGCCCAGGGGAATACCGGAAAAAGTGCAGCGGGATTCAGGGATCTTTTTTCGTCGGATATTAATTTCAAGCTATCATCATCAACCATAAGTTTTTACAGGCATTTGCAGAATGTTCTCGGAGTAGATCTGGGAATGCACACGTGTGGATACCTGTATCTTATTGACGATGAAGTATCAAAAAGCGGTACATTTCTGCCAGTATTGAAGAGATCCAGATCAAGATTCCTTGACCGAGACGATCTCTCCCCACTGGATTCCCTGAGATTCAATCCAGAAAAAGATCAGGCGGAAATAATGGGACTCAAGAATATTGATAAGGGCTTTCTGGGGGAGAACTGTGGAATAATAGAACCTGATCGCATATCACGATTCTATTACGAACAACTGGTTAAAATGGGAGTTAAGTTCATGTTTGGTACCACTGTGAGCCAGATTGAGCTCTCCCCAATTACGCCACTGGATTATCCTGGAGAACCTTTCATCTGGCAGGATGTTCACGTCAGGTCCATGAAGACAGACAAAGGCGATATTGAAGCTGAGAAATACATTGTGGCTGCAGACGTATGGACTACATATTTACTTGAGAAAACAGGCATTGACAGCCACGTGAGACCAAAGAAAAGGCAGGTGTTTCAGATTTCCGGTGGGCCAATAGAGAAGCTTGTGAGATCTTCATTGATTAAGGGGGAGAATATTATGCCATTTACAGTCTTACCTTCACACGAGATATACATGAGGCCTGTACCACAGAGTAATTCAATATGGGTTGGTGTAGCGGACAACTATAATCGTGATTTCTCATTTACAGAGGATCCACAACCAGAGCCTGACTTTTACCAGAATGATATTTATCCTGTTCTTGAAGCGTACATAAAGGATTTCAACTCAGCAAAGCTGACAGGATCATGGGCAGGTTATTACTCCTACAACACAATGGATCTATCACCTTATGTCTTTGGTGATCTCAATCTCATTATTTCAACTGGAACCAGTGGAAGCGGCATACTTAAGGGGGATGCAATAGGAAGAGTTGTTGCGGCAAGATACAATGGCTTGGAGGAAGCCGAACTGTTCGGAGGAGAGAAGCTGAGAACTACCAGCATGGGAATTAAAAGAAGAGTCATAGACAGGGAAGAATTTATATTATGATCTTTTGCGACAACCTGTATTATCAATAGGAAATGGTTTCGGGTTTCTTTTTTACCTTCAATATTGTGTTAGAGTTCGATACCTTACTTTGTCTGTAACGAAAAACTCATCCCAGTAGAAACGACTTAGTTAATTGATCTTCAGGGATCGGTCTTTCTGCGGGCAAATACAGTTGCACTGGTATATCCATTTTAGAAAGGTATTTACAAAGTATAGGCCCAATTTCTTTCCAGCTCAGCCATCCAAGTCCACAACCAAGAGCCGGAATTGCAAGCGATTTTATGCCTTCTGATCTATAATTTTGGATCAGCCATTCAAGTCCGTCCACAATGCCCTGTTTATCTGCAGGATTACGCCAGTCATCCTTGGTAGCAAAAAGGAGGAACCAGGTCTGGTGGTTTGGGTCCGTAATCTGAAGTGGATCGTCTGCGAGTTGCATGTCAAGGGCGGCCTCCCTTTTGTATATAACTGGGTGTCCCATCCTTAATTTCTTGTTTTTACAGCTGTCCTGGTAATAAATATACACATCAGGGAACTGGTATTTGGCTCTTGATGCCAGGCCTCTTCCCATTACTCCTTTTGTGTTAACGCTTACGGTGAGGGTTTGCAATCCGGAAAAGAACATGTCTCCCTTCACAAGTGTAAGGTTCTCCGTTATCTTACTTTCATAGTCTGGATCGAAAAATGTTCTCGGGTCCACAATAATCTTTGGTTTTAATTTAATATCCTTTATTAGGTCCTCCATTTTTTCCTTAGTACTTTGATTTGAAACCAATATTGAATGGATATGGTCTGGTGGATAGGATTCAGGAATAAGTACCTCAGCCATCATCTTTCTTTTCGTCCCGTCTTCCTCCTTCCAGTAGTCCAGGCCGTCCACATCCTTTAACGATTCAAAAGCCAGGTTACGTTTGGTGACAGGGTAGAAATTAGTAACATTGCTGGCGGCGTTTCCATCTGTTATAAACGCATTTTCAGTTTCGTATGCAGGACCTCGGTAGCATGCGAGTACTGCAATATTATTAGAGCCTATTCCTCGTTTGACCAGATATAACATTGGATTACGAGGTTGAAGATAGAAATTTGCATAGTACCAGAGTGATTTATCATCTGGGGTTTTCTTTCCTCTTCTTAAGTTGATATTTTCTGCCTTATAAATGGGAGTGAAAGCTATCTTCTCGTACGAAATTTTCTCATGAGATAATATTCCATTTTCCATTATTGATTTTATATTATCAACATGAGTTATATAATAAAGGTACCGGTATCTGAACCGGGGAGGTTGTCCAGACTCAGCACCCTCGAATAACTTTCCAGCTATAATTGGATTTTCCTTTGGCATATTTTAGGGGCAGAAATGAATTTGCTTAATAAATTTTCATTTTAAAATCTATTCAGGTATAAATTATTATTCTGAAGTTTTGTGGGGTTTTCCTTCTGCTGAAGGTCCATTGGTTGTGTTGCACCTCAGGAAAATTTCTCTCGTTCAGATAATAGAAATTTCATGGTTTCATACCTAAAACCATCCACTATATTATTACCACCAGTTATATTTTATATAATAATATTCTTAACAACTGACACCCTAAGCAGGCAATGGAAAAGATTACTGTAAAGGCATTTTCAACATCCGCAAATCTTGGTCCGGGATACGATATCCTGGCACTTGCCCACAATGCATTCCGTGATGATCTTGTGATGGAGAAAAATCCCAATTCACCTTATGGAAGCATAAAAATTATTGCAGACGGAGTTCCAGAGGAGGTTGAAAAAAATAGTGCAGGTCTTTCCCTTTTGAAATTATTCCGCCATTACGGGATAAAGGAATCGGTTAAAATACACATCAGAAAACATGTTCCCATAGGTGCAGGACTGGGTGGTTCAGGCTGTTCCTCGGCTTCATCGGTAACAGCAGCAAACGAACTGTTTGATCTGGGGATCAGCCGAAATGAACTGCTTAAATTTGCAATGGAAGGTGAGTCCGCAGCTTCGGGATCCCCACATCCGGATAATGTCGCTGCATCAATATATGGAAATCTGGTATGTGTGAATTCCTTAAACCCTCCCGATGCAGCAAACATCAACATAGGTACTGATCTTGGACTGTTATCCATAATACCTGATGTGCAGATACCTGGAAAGACCAGGATTGCAAGGTCACTGGTACCAAAAACTCTACCAATGGAAGATCATGTGGAGAACTCAAGGAATCTTTCCTCCCTGATTACGGGATTCATAACCGGGAACAGGGAACTTATCAGAAAGGGAATGAATGACAGTCTGGTGGAAGCATCCCGATTATCAATGTTTCCTTACTACACACCAATAAGGGAAAGTGCCTTGAAAAACAACGCTGTCGGTGTCTGTGTAAGTGGAGCCGGACCAACCATTCTGATCATGTATGATGAAGAGACCAACCTTGCCGGAGTGGAAGAGAGCGTAGGTCATATAATGAATGGAACAGGACTGTCTTACAGGAAAACATATTCAGTACCATGTGAGGGGATGGAAATTGAATGACCAGACCAGAATAGTGATGGATAAAGTGGAAGGGGAAACTGGATCCCTTGTGTTTCCAATATACCAGAGTTCGGCATTCCAGCTTCCGAAGGGTGAGAAATTCAGGTACAGCAGGGAAAACAATCCATCAGTTGAGGCACTCTGTGAAAAGATCAATGAACTGGAGGGATCCGAGGCAGGAAACTGCTTTTCTTCGGGTATGGGTGCTGTGACCACAACCCTGCTTTCCCTGATCTCCCCGGGGAAAACCGTTCTGGTACAGAGGGATATTTTTGCTCGAAGCTATATATTCATAACCCAGTTCCTGAAAAACTGGGGGGTCAATGTCCTGGTTGCCGATCCCGGTACAGACAGCATATTGAAATTCAGGGATCATGATGTGGATCTTATCTTTATTGAAAGCATCACCAACCCAACCCTGAGAGTCACGGATATTGAAAGGATAAGATCATCGTTTCCACGAGGAAAAACCATAATTGTAACGGACGCAACTTTTGCAACACCGGTACTGCAGAAACCCCTGTCACTGGGATCAGATCTGGTTCTTCACAGCCTTTCAAAATTCATGTCTGGCCATAACGACGTCATAGGAGGATATGTCGGTGGGAGAAAGGACCTCATGACTCTCATAGACCAGAACAGAAGAATGCTTGGTCCATCAATGGATCCCAATACCGCTTTCCTCGTCAACCGTGGCATGAAGACGCTGTTTGTGAGGATGAGGCAGGCAGGCAACACCGCTTTCTCAATTGCAGAAAAGATTGCAGGGATTGATGGTGTGAAAGTGGTTCATTATCCAATGCTGGAAAACCATCCAGACTTCCTGAGATATGGTGAAATGTTGGATGGAGAGCCTGCCATAGTCTCTTTCGAACTTGACCTATCCAGAGTGGATCCACAGAAGTTCATGTCCAGCCTTACCCTTATCCTGCCTGCCAACACCCTTGGTGGACTGAGCACAACCATAACACATCCACCCACCATGTCACACAGGACACTGAGTGAGGATGAGAGAAATAGAGCCGGTATAAAACCCGGGATCATGCGACTTTCAGTAGGTCTTGAGAGCGAGGATGATCTTCTCTCCGACCTGAAAAATGCAATTTCAAAATCATTCATAACCTAAAGAACCGGCTCTCCCCTTTCAGTGATGAAAACCCTGATCTTTCCTTTCTTTCCATTGATCGAAGCGTGCATTGTAACATAATCGCTAATCTCCTTCACAAGCTGAAGATCGTCAAGGAGGTTGTGATAGACGCTCTTCTTTATGGATATTGCATTCACGGAGAGCTTTGAACCCTGCAGGTATGCCAGTTCCCACCTGTCCCGCAGCTGGTTGTGAACTATTGAATAGTCCTGAATGTAGCCACTGACCTTCAAATGATCCTGGGATGGTACAAATCCCCGGGGTAGGCAGAGAACCAGATCCTGTTCGAAGGAAAAAAGGTTTAGCTGCTTCTCCACGGGAATTCCTCCGTAACCACCCCTGAAAGTTTTATGATGACATGATTCGCACAGGGTGATGAGATTCTTGAAATTATCCCTGCCTCCATCTTTTCTTGGGATTATGTGATGCACCTGTACATCAAGATGTACCTGTTCAAATTCCGTGGCAGATCCAACGGATGTGAAGCTGCTCTTTTCGCAAATCCTGCAGGTGTAGTTATCCCTCAGGAGCACAGCCCCGGATATTGTGGCCCATGTTATTGATTTCCCGGTTCTGTCTCCATCCGGATCAAAATCTGAAACCTTTGCAATCTTGAACCTGTCGGAAACTATCCTCACTGTACCCGGTGAAATACCAGGAATGTTCTTGAAGATGCTCTCCGATGGATATCGCTTAACTCTATTCATTTCCAGTCAGTCCGGAAAAATATTCTTCACTTTCCCTCCTGAACGATTCAGGTATCCTGACACCGGTCTGATCAGGTATTCGCCCGGAAAGTGATCCAGGATTCTCTTCCGTGAATTCTGAGAGTAGTTCCTGGTCATCGGATATGATGGATATTGAAGGCCCGGTGTCTGCAGTGTATACTATGTTCCCGTTATTCTTCTGCCTGAATCTTTTCAGGTTTTCAATAAGTGCCAGCGAATCAGAATTAAGAACCATATTTCCGGAATACATGAGAAGGGAATGCATTGCATACATGTCCTTCTGTGATCTTTCCATAAGATCTGCAGGTGAAAATCCAGAATCAAGGTATTCCAGCATCCTCTGGAACTTCTCCTTTGCCCATCCATTGTATCCAGGAGAAGAAATGGCAATCTCATGGGCATTCTCAGTGGGAAAGTCAGCTGGAAATGTATATGCAGAGAAATACATATTTTTTGTATCCAGGCCAATTGGAAATGCACAGGATTCCGATTCCCTGATCCACGGATATGACAGCCACATTGACACTGATCCCGCCACTGATCGTGTACCGGAACCGGAAACCAGTCTTGCAAACCTGCTGACAAAGGCCGAATCCTCTATACCGTCATTTCCGAATATATTGGAAATCACTGATCTTGATGCTGCGGCTGCCACCGATGCGGATTCACCAAGCCCCTTGGCATTGTGGTATCTTCGTTCCCTTTTGAGATAGAAGTGCATGGAACCCTTTAATCCGTAGAGATCTTTCAGGTAGTTTATGGCCTTAAGTGATCTCCTGTTATAAAGATCGTCAGATCTTCCGTCCAGTACAACAGTATCCGAGCCAGTCTCCCTGCTGTACATGCATGCGGAATACGTAATTGAAAAATCTGTAAGATATGATATTGAAGGAAAATATGCTATGTTGAACTGTTTATCAAAATAACCAAGGAATTTCTCAAGTCCTGTTATTGGATAACCGAAACCATAGGAGATCTTTCCCTCCTCCAGGTTTACAGCATGATCTTCCGGCATAGTCATGATTCCGCCGTCAATGAGTTTTTTCCTGATCTCCTCCCCCATTTCCCTGAATTCAGCCATTCAGATCTCCCCCTCCTGATTCATGACGTATTCAAGTATAAGCTTACGTGTCTCTTCATAATTCAGGTTATCAAAAACCCTGATTCCATATGTCCTGCACTCATCCAGGGATCTTTCCATCATCATCCTGTATTCGTCAAGTTTCCCCGCCAGCCTCTCTCCAGGAGAGTTGAAGTGCGTAAAGCGCTTACGGTCAATGAGCCTTTCTGCGTTTACGTTCCTGTCTGATATGTGTATATAAAATGAAGTAATCTTCCCAATTATGTCAGAATCCATCTGGGACGGGAGGAAATAAAGAGTCTCGATGATGAGAGGTTCTCCGTTTTGGATTGATCTCTTAAGAATCCTGTTTGTTCCGGTGTTCATTATTTTACCCTGCTCCATGAAACCTCTGACTATGTTTTCATGAGTTCTTTCCCCAAACTTCTGCCATGCATCATAAACACTCATTTCCATTATCCCCATGTTGAGGTCACTTGAAAAAGGCCTTAGAAATTCCCTGAGGTAATCTCCTGACATAACAATGTCAATGCCAAGCTTCCATGCAAGATATCCGGAAATGCTTGTTTTTCCAACGCCTGGAATCCCTCCTATGAGTATCACCTGGTTTTTCTTCACTGATCATACCCCCATATTTTCATCAAGTCCCTGGTATCCATTACCTCAATAATCTGGGACATTAATTCCAGCGAGGAAAAGAATAGACGTTCTGAATATGTTGAAGTTGCATCTGAAACCACAACACTGTAATATCCCATAAGCTCAGCTGAAATGGAGCTTGCGAGTACCTCATAATCCGTTTTGAAACCAGTAAAAATAAGTGTTTCCGGAGAATGGGATTCTATTTCACTGATAATTCTGCTGTCCAGCATAATGTCCTCTGAATTGGATCTTATTTCATTTTCCCTTATAGCAAATTCCCCAGAGAATCGATCAATAAACTGCCTGTCCATTTCTGATATCACCGGAATAAGCCTCTCCCTTCTTTCAAGTTTAATTAATTCGTACCGTTCTCTTTCCTTGCTCCTGGATGCGACGGGTTGTTTTCCATGTGTTGTATCCACATTTATGGTTTTCATATGTAGATCAAGGATCTTTGGTGCAAGATAGTCCATTGCCATAATGAATTCCATTTTACTGAATGATTTACTGAACAGGTCCTCATGAAAGTTCAGATTTATGAATAGACACGATTCAGGTTCCAGAATATGTGAAATGTCCACCTGACCCCCAATACTCATGACCCTTTATATTCGTGAAATATATATAGCTCACTTAGGTTTCGGGGTTTATTATTTTCTCAGGTTATGCAAAAGCAATTGAAAGTCCAGGACATCATGAAACAGATACTTACTTTGAAACATCTGGTTTTTCTTTCAAAGTTTCATTGTTCCATAAGTGCTTGCTGGTTCTGCAATTTGGAAAAGGGTACTCATTCAGTCCTTCTCCATAGAAGAAAAGCCACCACTGAAGGAATTACAGACCACATAACCAGTATTACAAGGTAATCCATGAGGCTGAATCCCAGTGGTACTGGAATTGAAACTTTTGTTTTGGGAATGAGATCAACCTGCATTATGGTGAGAACGTTGAAAGGATCAAGAACCTCGATGGCATAGATCAATTGCGTGTAGACAGGGATGCACGCAAGGGGAACACTGATATCCACAGAGAGGCAACTTCATGAACGATGGAGACCTTAGAACCTCCGATGTTTTGGCAGAGGAGAGTATGTCAGTGTGTATAAAGCCACCTATTCCTATCCACTGAGCAGCGTTACCTTGAGGACTGGATGAAACTGATTGTACAATCCATGAACCACAAACCGCTACAAAATCTGGCTGTGGATCTGAATAACTGGTTACAGCAAAATAACCAGACCAATGTGAATTTGTTATGTCACTTGTAAACCCGGGTAGCCTTTGATTTAAATCGGAAAATGATACAATACCGTCCCTCGCGTAATTAACATCAGCACGAACTTTTACTGTCTCAGTTCCATGATGATCCACAATTATTCCAACACTTTCGGTTGCCACGAAGAAGACGCTCATGAAAAATAAAAAAGTAATTAAAAGTGACATAAGTTTCTTGTTCGATTTTTATGCTTAAGTGACATAGTTAAGATAAAAGCATTAATATATAGCGGTCTGCAGCGGCTATTTTTAACGTTAGGGGTCTGCCGTAACATCGTATATTGAGAATATTTAACTCAAATATCTGATATATTCTATATCTTTAGAGCGAATAGGAAATTTTATAGAAATAATTGTTCCCAGAAATAATTGGTCTGCGTTTAGGTTATAT
>JAKADT010000095.1 GCA_021820245.1 Thermoplasmata archaeon
AAGCCCTTGGCATGCCCAATCTTGCCAGAACCGAGCCTGGCAGAAGACTCATAGAAACCCTGGATAAGGTGAGAATTATTGTCGTCGAAGGCCTGGATGAACAGGCCGATGGTGGCACACATGTATCAAACTCAATGGAGATAGGAAAGCTTGTTCTCAAGAAGATAGAGAGCAAGGGAAAGAGAAACAAGAGGGTCGAGTTCTACCTGGAAGATCCCTGACACATATGAGAGAATTGAAGAAGTTTGTTGTAGGTCCCCTGAATACCAACCTTTATCTTCTCATTTCCGGGAACGAGGCCGTTATTATTGATCCGGGAGAAATGTCTGCTGAATTGGCTGAATACGTCAAAAACTACAGAATCAAGGTGAAATACGCACTTGCAACGCATGGGCATTTCGATCACATAAATGGGGCCGGAAAAGTGTGCGAATCTTTCGGATGCAGGTTTTTCATACACGAAAAAGATGCGTATATGGTTGATAAGAATCCAGAATTAATGGAGGCGTTTACGGGAATCAGGGGTGAGACCATAATGGAAATGAACACGTTCTCCGACAGGACCGAATTTAGATTTGGTGATGAAACGATCAAGGTAATGGCAACTCCCGGGCACACTCCTGGAAGCACATGTTTTGTGTCCGGAGATCTTATGTTTTCCGGAGACACACTGTTCAGGGGTACCATTGGAAGAACTGATATTGGAGGTTCAGGGAGTGAGATGGCCAGAACACTGAAAATGATGGGATCAATAGGAGAAAACCTCAGAGTTTACCCTGGCCATGGACCTGAAACAATGCTTGATCATGAAAAGAGAACAAATCAGTTCATGTTGAATCCTGATCTTGCACTGTAAACTACTTCTCTCTCAATCATGGCAGCGTGCACTTCCAGATTGTTGGCAAGTTAACCACTTACGGGAACAGATAGTAATGAACCTGTTGACTTATGAAGGCAATCTTGGAAAGGAAAACATAGACAGGATAATGAACTATGCAATGCGGCTGATCAATGAAGTATCGGGAAGACTCAGATATCAGAACATGGTGAATTATAGAAAATGTTGAACCGGACAGCATGATTCAGTCAGAGGGCGGCATTCCTTCAGTTGTCAAATTTATGCATGTACCATAGACGCTCACAAAGATGAAACTAAGCAGAATAATGATCCTCCTGGTTATTTGAATCATCCTTTCTTTGAACAACCCACATAAAAGGTTGAAAAAAAGAAATTATATTGAATAGGTACATGTACAGAATATGGTGGAAAAACGAAACCTGATAGTGGCTTTCGCAATGACTGCAATTATAATTGCAGCTTCGGTGGGTTTTTTCGAGTGGGGAATGAACATCGGTGAAACCAAGGGATACCAAAACGGTTTTTCTAATGGGGAAAGTAGCACCATAATTCAGAGTCTGACACAGGTCCAATTACAACCAAATCAATCCCTCTTAATCATAACCTTTCCATTACCGTTTAATAACATCATATTATCATATTCCTTTGTTGTGGTAACGCCTTTTTCAAAATCCGGGACAGTCGAAATGAATGTTTCAGCACTTGGTCACCCGGTATTCAGTACTGGATACCGTTCCAATGCTTCCGGAGGTGTTTCAATAAAGCTGAACGAAACTGAACTTACCATATTTTTTAAAGCGAACCAGAATAATACTGCCATGATCGTTTTGGAAATCAACAGCCCATTAATGGCAATACCGCAGGGAAAGGGCTTTCTAAATTCTGTGTAAATAATCCATTAACTCTCTTTTTTGACTATCTGATGTGCCCTAGGATAAATATACATTTTAGCGAATTCTTCTTTTATGAATAATTCATTTACTTCAAATTTTAAACTGCGGAAAGTCAGTGGTGTCACACTGATTATAGATATCCTTAAGAATACCCCAAATTGGTTGGCGCTAACATGGGAGACATAATAGGGTTCAATGAGGAATAAAACAAAGTGATTCTTAAGAAAATAGTCTAATTCGAAACTCGATTCGTTAATGGTAAATCTATCCCATTACTGCGCCTGTTAAAGTGTATGTGAAAATAAATCGTTTCATGTTTGCATCGCCAGTTGTATCTGGAATCTCATTAACTACTATTTTTGTGTCGCTAGATAGATAACTTGAACCTGTGACATTAACAGTCCAGATTCCTCTCACAGGATATGACTTGTTCAGCGCAGTAAGAAGATTTATGGTGTATTCCTGGCCATCGGTGTTGACTATGGTGAAATTCACTGTGCTCAATTTTACCTCCCAAGATATCCCCATGATGAAAATAAGGGAATCATTTGAAGTGCCCAAGTTTTCTATACTCAATGAAGGAGTCAAAAGGGTAAAATTTAGTGTTATCTTCAGATCTGAAGGATAGCTGATGTACCCTCTGTCCTGTGATGTATGAACGTCGCCGACATCCACTACCCCTGAATAGCCGGAGGCATTGGTCTGGCCGTATTGCTGCATAGAATAACCCGTCTCTGCACTTATGCTGTAGGAGTATACTCCGTTATCAAGATAGGGGAATGTCATGTATGATAAGTTTGTTGTTTTCTGCTCCGTGTAATCCACACCGGTGACCCTGATCGTCCAGTTAACTCCGCTCAGAAGGCCTGATTGAATGAACTGTATCTTCCCTTCGCCGGTATTGTGGTATCCTTGGTCGTACTGAGAGTAAGCTGTGTAAGAAGATATAACTATGAGAGCAGAGGCCAGAATAACCACCAGAAGTTGTGGGTATAACTTCATAGTATACATTATCACAACTGATAGTTTAATAATTGTTTTTACTGGTTACATGTCAACAATTATCAGTGTACTTACCAGGATGATAGCTGAGCATAAGAAAGCTCTTTCCTCTCATTTTTCAAGGCATCCGCAAATCATATGGAAGATGCAACTTTCACTGAATCCATGAGAGAACAGAAAACTTCAGACACAATGACAGAGTTTGAGAAAGCTCTGAGGAAAGACGGATACAGGGCAGGCTGGAAGGACCGTGCCGATCATGACAGGGAATTAATTGAGGATGCAGCAAGGGAGAGCAGAGACTTTGAGGATTTCATTTCCAATCTTAGGGAGAAATTCAGAAAAACGGAAGAGTCGATACCGTTATGAATAAGTTCGAAAAAGAATATGTAACAGGCAGAAAGGATCAGTTCGATATAGATTACGCCATATTCAGGAAAGTGGTTTAGGAGACTGAAACCAGGGAGGAGCTCATACAAAAGATTGATGAAAAGTTGAATTGCGTAATATCACATGTGGCAAACGAGAGGGCAAAGGATATTATGAATGAAATGAACCTGATATGAACTGAAATAGTTTACCTATTCACTTCAAATTGTCTATTTTATCTTCCACTTATAGTGTCGACATAGTCTTTTGCATCTTTCCTCTTCTTGAATTCGTTTTCAAGGTACTTTGGATCAGATAACGTATTAGTGTGTATTCCGTTCAAATATGAGGTCTGGGTGTGAAAAACTTCTGCTTTAACCTTGTCTGTCTTATAAGAATGGCCTTTGCTTCCGGTATTGATGTAACTAAATGAATCTAATTCAAAGTCGATGAAATTACCTGGTCCTCCACCACTTCTACCATTCCTAGGTGGAACCGCTTGTGTTGCACCTATGATGTCAAACCCTAGGAAAGAGAGCATAAACTCCTTTGCGAGTGTTTTTGGTCTTTTCTCACTTGTGCGGGGTTTGCTTACGTTCGCAGCATAATAAATGGGATAGTATCCTTCTTCTATATACTTTAGTTTTAGTCTGTGAAGCATAGCTATTGATCTCATAAAGCTATCAGGCGCAGATCTCTTGAGATCGATTAAAAGTGGGATAGCATTGTATTTGTTTCCATTGTCGTTTACAGTTCCCAATGATTTACCAGAGTAGAATTCAATGAATTTCTCGATCTCTCCGTATTTTATGTATGCAGGTACGTAACCGAATAAATTCTTGGAAGTCAATGTTGTAAAAAATGTATCAAAGGAGGTATTCACCTGTTGATAGATTTCATCAAAGCTTGAATCATGCAGGGAAAGGGAGTAAGGCATCGCAATAAGATGATCGTTGAATAAAGTCTCAAAATCGCTCAGCAAACCTAAATCCTCGAACCTAACTAAATTGTTAATTTCAGTATTCTTGTCTCCATAAAATGAAATTATGTTGACATTGCCTTTAACTTCTTTCTTCTTCAACTTAGCCTCTATAGTTTTGTCGAAATTCGGGTAGCTTGGTTCCCCCTTTAATTCGTCACTCTTTATTGGTATCATCACTTCAGTGAAATATTGTTTATCGCAGTGTGAACTTACTCTTTTAAAGGCCCTAGATGGTGTTTCTCTAACATCACCTTCACGATTTTTAATTTTAAGATTGAAAACACCATTGTTGTTTTCCTCACCACTGAGTAATTTGTATTCCATATATAGCATACTTCATGACCAGAATGCTTTATAATCTTTTGTCCACAAGGGACTTTTGAACACATGTCTCCTTTTACGGTATCACGGTTTCCAGTGTCTAAAGGAAAAATAGACAGTGTTTTACCGGATAACGCGATTCCACCGTTTTGAAACCACGATCAAGTATAATGTTTCCATAGTAGTAGGAGGAAGGTCAGGGTACTCATGTGAGAGAATAACCTCCTGAGCCATTCTTATCATAAGATAAATCAGATAACAAGGGTGGTGAAGTCCGTTGTTGGGGTTTCGTAGCCGGTTCTGGTATGGAGATTCGACATAAAGTATGTCCGGATTCATATGGAAAATCCAGGAACACATACCTTCTGGAAATAATTACCTGTTACAAAAGGGTGGTTGTTGACCATTACATCTGGTGCCACTGCCAGGGAAATGACATAAAAGAGATAATTATGACAGCATTTTACAGAATGAAACCGGAGAAAATTTCAGGAATACGCATGAGAATTGACAATGAAACACAGTTTATATGCAATACAGTGGAGAATTTCCTCTCAATGATGAACATTCCACATGAACGGACACATCTTAAAACTCCAAAGGAGTATACACACAAAGAATCGTTCAACTCGATCCTGAGAAGGTAGGTCATAAGGAAATTCGAAGTTTGTGAGCATTTAAAGAAGCGGAATACACGCTTGAAGGAGTTGTGGGTTTCTATAACAATGAGGGGCTGAATATGGCGATAGGAAACATTAAGCTAAGGGAGATGAATAAAAAATGTATGGAAAAGCTTCAGAAAGCTTAAAACCTTATAAGACAATAATATTTCCAATTAGGGGACCTAACCACATTCCAGCCTGGAGACATGGTTCTGCATGATCATGAGAGATTCAGTGTTGTCGGTGTGCATAACTATGG
>JAKADT010000096.1 GCA_021820245.1 Thermoplasmata archaeon
CATGGTCAGATATCTCCCCATGGGCAACGGGAGAATACTCATAAATTTCGATGCAGAGATGAACCTCATGGATTTTTATTTCTCCCGGAATCAGGGAGAAAACCATGCAGGACACCCATTCAAATTTGGAGTTGCTGTGAACAACAGATTCACGTGGGCAGACAGCAGGATCAACCATGATATTGACTACCTGGATCATACAATGATTGGAACATGGAAATTCTCACATGAAGGTGTGGATTTCGAAACTTTTAATTTTGTTGATATTTATGAGAATCTCTATGCAAGGAGAATCTCGGCCCGTAATAACACAGAGGATCATGTTGACATCAAGTATTTTTTCAACCAGAATTTCAACATTTACGGAAACGATATAGGTGACACTGCATCCTACATGCCAAAAATGAACGGTGTGCTACACTACAAGGGACGGAGGTATTTCCTTGCCTCAACACTGGACAGCAGGGGAGGCACCATGGACCAGTATGCAATGGGCATCAAGGATTTCATGGGTCTTGAAGGAAGCTGGAAGGATGCCGAGGATCTTGAACTTTCCGGGAACTCTGTTGCAATGGGTTCCGTAGATTCAGTAATAAGGCACAGGATTAACCTTGAACCCGGAGCGGGTATGGATGTGATATATTTCATTTCAGCCAATATGTCTCTTGAGGAGACTGCTGCAAATTCCATGGGACTGACCTATGAAAATCTACGCACATTTGAGACCAGAACCTCGAACTACTGGAGATTATGGGCCGGTAAGCAACCCATTAAAATAGAACCCACTCTTTCATCAATGTTCAGGAAGTCCCTTTTCATACTCCGCAGCCACATGAGCGACAAGGGTGGAATTGTTGCCTCAAGCGATAGTGAAACCATAAAGGCCAATAAGGACGGTTATTACTACGTATGGCCAAGGGATGCAGCAATAGCTGCCTATTCCCTCATAAGATCCAATCATTCAGGACCGGCCAGGAAATTCTTTGACTATTCCAGGAATCTTGCGTCTGAGGAGGGATATTTCTTCCACAAGTACAGTCCTGATGGTGAGATTGCCAGCAGCTGGCTTCCCCAGGTTTACAAAGGGGAATCCATTCTTCCAATACAGCAGGATGAGACCGCACTTATGATATGGGCCATTTGGAAGCATTACGAGAAGATCAATGATATTGAATACATGGCTGAATTTTACGAAAATGTGGTTAAGAAATGCTCAGAGTTCATAATGTCATTCAGGGACGAGAGTGGTCTTCCAAGGGAATCCTTTGACCTGTGGGAGGAAAGATATGGAGTACATACTTTTACAGTAGCAACGTCTTTTGCTGCACTGATCTCTGCATCAAAGTTTGCAAGAAAATTTGGCGATATTGAACTTTCATCAAGATACGAAAAGGCTGCCATGAAGATGAAAGCATCCTTTGAGGAGAAGTTCTACAGTCCTGAAAAGGGTTATTACGCACGCGCTATAATAAATGGGAGGGCGGATTTCACCCTGGACAGCGCAATTATGTCGCTGTTTCTTTTCGGAATGAAAGACGTACATGATGAAAGAATTATTTCATCCATGAATGTTCTCCTTGATCGACTGTGGGTAAAGACCGTAGGGGGAATAGCAAGATACGAAAACGATATCTACCAGAGGGTGAGGGACGACAACACAATCCCCGGGAATCCATGGATAATCACAACACTCTGGGCGGCCGAGTATTTCCTCATTTCCGGTGATGCCGTAGAGGCAAGAAGATACATAGACTGGGTTGTGGATCACAGCCAGCATTCTGGTATTCTGCCTGAACAGGTGAATCCCTACAACGGCCTTCCCCTTTCAGTATCACCACTTGTGTGGAGTCATGCACAGTTCATCATAACGATGCTTGATTATGAAAAGGTCATCAATAATCAAGATGAATTTATCCGGGAATCGGCCGAGTATCAAAATTGATGATACAACTCCTTTTCAGGCCGCTTTTTACATTTACCAGTATTCAGCCTCACTATTTTATTGATCTGCGGAAGTGAAATATAACTGGCTGGTTATCTCATTGACCTCAACCTTTTCTCCATATTTTCCTGGCAGGATGTACAGCACAGGTAGTACAGGCTGTTGCCATCCCTGAGTTTCACTGGATCAGATGTGATCTCCCTTCCACAGAAATCACACTTTATGCCATTGAGGTTTATGGCGTCGATGTTTCTTTTCCTTCCCGAGCATATACGGATTCCTTTCACATTAATTCCTTCCAGAGAGAAAGAATCACTGAATGGGATCGTTATTATATGCGAACCTTCAAGAAGCTGAAAATCGTCAATGATTATGTCTGGATCGATACCCTCAGTGCTGTCCACCTCAACCATCAGGAGATGATCGTTCTCATTCCCCGTTTCTATTGTGAAGCTTTTTATTATTCCTCTCTCAACCAGAGCAGAAAGCATCCTGTTGGCAGTGATCCTGCTTATGCCAAGAATGCTGGCCATTTCCGTGATTGGAGTCCTTGAGTTCTGTTTGAGTAATTTTATCATTTTGTATTCTTTTTCTCCTAAATTTATGTTCATATTCACATCATCTTTCCATTTTTATTATCAACATGTATAATCAACATATAAATACATATTTTGAATGACAAGATATGAAGAAAAACATAGACCCGGTATGCGGCATGGACGGAAAAGAGGATATAAAAGCGGATTACAGTGGAAAAACCTACTATTTCTGTGCACAGGGGTGCAAGGATCAGTTTCTGAAAAATCCCATAAAGTATACAAGATGATCATAAATGCCCACTGATCCTGTCTGCGGTATGTTTGTACCGGACACAACAGATCTGGTCTGTGAGAAGGACGGGGAAAGGTACTATTTCTGTTCCGGTACATGTCTTGAAACTTTCAAGTCTCCAGAGATCGAACTATCCAAACTGAGACTGAAACTTGCACTTGCCTGGTCACTCTCAATACCTGTTCTGCTGATCACGTATTTTACGGGTTACTTTGCAATCAAGGATTATATGCTTCTTGCACTCGCAACCCCTGTCCAGATATATTCAGGAAGAGGATTCTATTATGGGGCATGGAACTCCATAAAACAGAGAACGAGCAATATGGATCTACTTGTTGCGCTGGGAACTTCAACAGCCTTTGTCTTTTCCCTCTTCGTAACAGTTGCAAAACCTTCCTTCATTCCATCAGGATCAGTATACTTTGACGCATCGTCCTTCATAATAACCCTTATTTTAACAGGGAGCTACGTTGAAACACTGACCAAAGCGAGAGCAAATTCAGCTGCCAGGAAGCTCCTTTCCGTAATTCCATCCACTGTTCATCTCCTGAAAACCGATGGAACAATGGAGGATGTCAGTGTGGAAAATATCAGGAGAGGTGACAGTGTTGTTGTGAAACCTGGAGAGAATATCCCCGCGGATGGTACTGTTCTGTCCGGGAAAAGTGAAGTTGACGATTCCATGATCACCGGTGAGCAGATGCCAGTGCTGAAAAATGTCGGTGACAGTGTTACATCCGGAACAGTGAACCTCAATGGTGCACTTACTGTTAAGGTTGAGAACACAGGATCGGATTCCACAGTGAGGAAGATATACTCACTCATACAGATGGCTGCCTCCGGAAGAACTAAGGTTCAGAAGACCGCTGACACCTTCGCGCTCTGGTTTGTTCCCGTTGTGCTCTCAGTCGCAATTGTGTCTTCCCTCTTCTGGTATGTGTATCTGTCCGCCTCCGGAAATTCACTGTCTTCATTCATACCGGTACTTGTATTTGTCTCCGTGGTGGTTATTGCCTGTCCATGTGCCATTGGGCTTGCCGGACCCATAACACTGCTCATATCATCAAATATTTCATTTTCAAATGGCATGGTGGTGAAGAACCCGAACGCTCTTGAGAGACTTTCAAAGATCTCAATGGTGGTCTTGGATAAAACTGGCACCCTGACCGAAAAACTTCCTTCTGTGAAAGAGATAAAACCTGCTTCAGGTTACACAGTAAATGATGTGCTGTTCTATTCCTGCTCGGTTGAAGCATTCTCCAGTCACCCCATAGCCAATGCCATAAGAACATATGCTACCAGCAAGGGAATAAAAGGATCTGAGGCCAAAGATATTGTGGAAACAGCCGGCACTGGCATAATGGGAAATGTTTCCGGCAGGCGTGTGGAGATTGTGAGATCAACCGAAACTGGCGGATCCCTGGTTGCTGTGAAAGTTGATGAAATGACAGTTGGCACCATAAGACTGGATTATGTTCTCAGAAATGATGCACTCGAACTTGTGGAATCTCTCAGGACTTCAGGAATAAAGGTGTCCATGATCACAGGTGACAGAAAAGAGGAGGCAGAAAAGCTGGCCCGTATTCTTGGTATAACTGATATCCACTGGGGGACTCGTCCTGAAGACAAGTCCAGAATCATTTCAGAATACCAGAAGGCAGGAGATTATGTCCTGTTTGTTGGAGATGGAATAAACGACAGTATAGCCCTTGAAACTGCCGATGTTGGTATGGCAATGGGAGGTGGATCAGACATAGCAAAGGAAAGCGGTGACATAATTCTTCTGAATGATAATCTAATGAATATACGGAATGGTCTTGTCATAGGAAAGATGACAATAAGAAAGATCAGGCAGAATATAGGATGGGCAATAGGATATAATTCTTTTCTCATACCAGTTGCTGCAGGCGTACTTGTCCCTCTTACCGGTCTTGGTATCTATTCGGTACTCCCGATCCTTTCGGCACTGGCCATGGGATTCAGCTCCACCTCGGTTGTACTGAATTCTCTGCTTCTAAGGAGGAACATTTCCGGGAGTCTGAAAGTGCCCAGCGTATCTGGCAGGAAACCACTTACCGCTAGTGCCCGCTTAGGAGAGTAGTTCTTATGGTCGAAACTGTATTTTGAAGCTGGATTGTGAAAAAACTGGTTATGTATGGTGAATAGAGCATATTTATTGTGCACTTTCCATGGATTGTGATTTGACACTCCGCTCAATAGAAAAAGTGATGAATACAGCATATCCGAAATGAATTATTTTTTAGAGAGCATTGACTATCCATGCCTGAGTGAAAGGGAAAAGAAAGGAGTTCCACAACAACATAAATTCAGGCTGTTAGCATGTTCTTTCCTTTATCTCCTGATGTTCATCAAGAATGTGCAGGCTTCGCTCAGTTCCGAGATATTGTTTGAAGACAATAATTAATAAAGATCCTAACCGTTAAGACTTATGCGGATTTCAGAAAATTCAGGGATGAAAATATCTGGTCTTGTACTGTTTGCAGGAGTTGCACAGTTTTTCATTTTTGTGCTCATTGC